>JAQXQU010000001.1 GCA_029101345.1 Erysipelotrichaceae bacterium
AAATACTAAACGTCTAATCATTGATTTATATAAGACAAAATATTCTGGCTCTAATGTGAAGCACTTTACCGAATTGCTAGCAAAACAGGAAAATATTTCTGTCTGTGATACGACTGTCAGAAACATGCTGTATGAAGAAAATATCCTTTCTCCGAAGGCAAAATGGAAAACGAAAAACAACCCGAAAAAAGCGAAGGAGGAATCTTCTGCCATCAAAGAAAAGCGTGATCTTGATACCGCTTTGGAATGTCCGGAACGTCAGGATGCCCATACTCGAAGACCGAGATGCGCAAATTTTGATGAGCTGATCCAGATGGATGCTTCCCCTCATGTTTGGTTCGGTGACGTACTTACCCATCTTCATCTGGCCGTCGATGATGCCACAGGGAAGATCGTAGGAGCCTATTTTGATGACCAGGAAACTTTAAATTGCTACTATCATGTTCTTTATCAGATCCTTGTGAACTATGGGATTCTCTATAAATTTCTCACTGACCACCGCACTGTTTTCCAACACAAAAAAACGCATCTTCTGATGAGGAAGATACGTATACTCATTTCTCTTATGCCTGTAGCCAGTTAGGCATCGAGCTTGAAAGTTCCAGCATCCTCAGGCAAAGGGATGCGTGGAACGTCTGAATCAGACCCTTCAGTCTCATCTGGTCATCGAAAATGCGACTTGAAGAGGTCCTGACAATAGAGGGAGCCAACGAATTCTTAAACTCATACATAAAAGAATTCGATGTGCAATTCACTCTACCTATCAGTAGTACTAAAACTGTTTTCGAAAAGCAACCAAGTATAGAAAAGACTAATCAAATATTAGTAGTAATCGCTGAAAGAAAAATTGATGCAGGACGTTGCATCCAATTCGAAAATAAATATTATATTCCTGTTACCGGGAACAATACGGACGTCTATTTTGAAAAAGGGGATGACAGCTCTAGTGATCCGATTATTTGATGACCGATTTTATGTAAACATCCTGGATCAATTATTTGCACTTAAGGAGATTCCGAAACGTCTTGAAAGATCAAAAGAGTTTGATGAGGTAAAAGAGCCCAGAACACATAAGATATATATTCCACCGATGTCCCATCCATGGAAGCATGCATCTTTCATGGCGTTCGTGAACAAACAGAGGCACAGGCAGACATTGAGACAATAGAGTTCCTATCGTCATTCCGTATATCGCCGCCAATAAAAGAACATATCGTCAGCAACAATGCAGGGCGTATGATGTTTATTTTATCCTTGTATTGGAGATGGTGATATGTTAGCCACGAAGTCGATATATGAAGTAACAGGCTCATTTCGGTTGAGTCAAAAAGTCAAAAGGCCCTATTTCATTTAGGGCTTATAATTCAAATTTTTTGGAACATTTTCAATTTCGATTGACATGAAAACAATACTATAGAATCTCTATCTCCTAGCACTCGCGAATTTGCAAATTATCATTATTATTTTTCTAATAATTTATAGTTCCATCAGTACATTTTACTATTGTAATTCCGCTTAATAAGGATAAATCTATTTTTTTAAATTGCTTTTTTGTTCCTTTATAAGTGATTTTCAAATGATAATTACTGCCAAAATCTGCAAATGCATCAATACCAATTTTTGTTACACTGGATGGGATTATTACACTTGTTAAATTATCACATCCATGAAATGCAGAGCCTCCGATTTCTATTACGCCATCAGGAATTATAATACTAGTTAAACTATTACAATCTTCAAATGTACCTACAGCTATCACTTCTACTTTGGGTGGGATTGTGATACTGGTTAAGCTTTCGCAATACCCAAATGCAAAATTACCTATTTCTGTTACACTGTCTGGAATTGTGATACTGGTTATGTTATAACATCCATCAAATGCATACTCGCCTATTTTTGTTACACCATCAGGAATTGTAACATTGGTTAAACTTCGACAGCCATTGAATGTAAAATCTTCTATTTCTTTAACTCCATTTGGTATAGTAATGCTTTTTAAATTTTCACAATTTCTAAATGCTAGGCTACCAATTTTTGTTATACTATCAGGTATTGTAATGCTTGATAAATTAATACAATCAGCAAATGCAGAAAACCCTATTTCTTTAACACCATTTGGTATAGTCACTTCTGTGACATCCTTGTTTTTCATTTCGATAACAACACCATCTTTAATGACTAATCTTGGCCCATTCATTATTTTAATAAACAGAAAAGAGAAAGCAATTAGTACAGCTAAACAGCAGATAAGAAAAATTCTTTTAAAACTCTTCTTTTTCTTTATTCTTTTATTTAGATTCTTCAACGTTTCAAAATCTAAATCTTTAGTCAATTCATCAAAAGACGCTCCGCAATTATAACATTTAGCACTTTCACTATAATATATACTTCCACAGCTACAACATATAAAATCTTCTTCTTTTTTTGGAATATATTCACATTTCTGATTATGATTTTCCTTATATAAATTTAATAAATCTTTATCAGTAATCAGAGTTGACAAGCTTTCTTTCTTAATCGTCATTGGAGATGTCTCTTGAATAATGCACTCAGTCATATCTTCAAATATTACCTTATCAATTGAAACAGATATTGAGTTTGTTCTTTCATCATGAAGAAAAACTGGTGTCATTGATCCAAATGTATCTCCATACTTTGCATTCAAATCTGAATATAAAAAACTTTCTATGCTTCCTAATTCTATTCCATCTTTAGAGAATACATGAAGAGAAACATTACACCCTGTAACTATTTTATTTCCAACATTTCTATATTTAATCTGAGCAAATACTTTATTTGAAAGTTCATCTTTCTGTAATACTATTTTCTCGATAATAACAGGGCAATTCTTGTAAACTTTGCTACCATCATTGAATAACTGTATTATTTTACGTTCCATAGTTAAATTTCAGCAAGAGCCTTTCTAATCTCCTCTTCATCATTTACTTGCTCTTTTTCTACAACTTTATTATCATTTTCTTTTATTATGGAATTATGAGCTATTGAAGATACTGTTT
>JAQXQU010000002.1 GCA_029101345.1 Erysipelotrichaceae bacterium
AAGACCATCAAAAAAATAATCAAAATTAATATCCCTATGTTTCGTATTGTATTTTTGGACTCACTCTCCTGTCCAAATAAAAAATACGCAGCAGCTGACACTGTAATCGCTATTAATCCGCCTCTTGATCCTGTTAGCAAAACCAAAACAGCGTATATCATTAATTCTACTATATCTCTTGCTCTATATTCCTTATTAATAATCCTTTGAATAATATACAGGATTCCTGCAACCAAGAATCCGCATAGGTAATTTGGATCTTCGTCAATCTTACCTCCAAGCATAAATCGTCCATATTTGAACTCTGATGTAAGAAGCATTACTACAGCTGTTGAACGTGTCGACCACAAAAATGCACGTTTTAACTTAAAAATATCATAATCATCATATTGAAAAACTGCACTAGACAGCGTCAACGCAAATAACAAGACAACGCTTATACATCGACTTACAGACATCGATTGATTGATCGACCATAGACAAGACAAGAGTACAAACGCTAGATAGAGAAGCAAGCTCTTAATCAATGAATTAAGCTGTATCTTTCGTGCGCAAAAAACAGCTAAAGCTAATGGGGGTATAGCAATAAGCTTCAATGGAGAACCTATGCTTCCCAAGACCATGCCATCGAGGGGTAGACATATGAAATAAATCGTCAATAATGTGATATACAAATCTTTTTTCCTAACGACACCACTTTTTAACATCATCATCACCTTAATACTACATATAGTACTCGCCTTTACTCATTCAATCGAATCAACTCAGATGTCAAAGCAATTTTGTATCTGACATACTGTAGAGTCATTGTCGTATACGAATTTTTGAGTTTCGCATATAAGCTTCTTATACTCTTCTTTGTTTTGGTACAGTTCAATAATCATGTCTGCAATTTTATCAATTGAACAAATAAATCCTGTCTTTCCTATATCAACTACTTCACAAGAAGAAGGAAAATCGGCTGTAATTACCGGAGTATGCAGGATTCTTGCTTCATTCACAACATTTGGGTATGCCTCAGAACTGGATGGGCACACCAACCAATCGCACTGTCCCAAATATGAATATGGATTACTTTTCTCTCCGAGAAGTATCACTTCATTTTCTACATCATTTACACTGATTTGCTTAATCAATTCCTTTTTTTCGGAGTCTCCATCACCAATAATGTACCATTTTACAGGAATCCCTGCTTCTTTAATCTTTTTAGTCATTTGTGGTATTTCTACGAAGCGCTTTACCGGGCTAATTCGACCTATCGAGACTAACGTTAATTTATTCTTAACAAAACGCTTATCATCCGTTTTTTCATGTGATTTCAAAATTATATCCTGATCATCCATTACATTGTGAATTGCCATAACCTTATTCGCCACGCATGGTATGCATTTCTTAACAATTTCAGCCGTATAATTTGATACAGCAACAATATCATCATATTTCTGATATGTAGTCGTTTCATCTTTCCCAGTGATTTTTAAATATCGCGAATAATCACAATGAATCCATGCAATGTGTTTAGATGCCTTCACAAATGTTGCGAAGTACGTCGCAAAACCTTCCTGAAAAGACACTACTATGTCATACTGTCGAGAGGATAAAATATCACCAAATTTTTGGCAGTATCTCATTGGGAACAGATGAATCAATGTCTTTAGATACAAATCAGTAAAAATGTTTTTCTCTTTTGTTTGATCGTAATGTAGAAAACTCGGAATCAAATTGTGAAGTGAGACAAAATTATAGTCAGAAAAGATTTCCATATATGGACCACTTTGATAAATGGAAAACAATTCTATTTCATACTGTTGCTTATCCAGAACCTTCAATAAGCTTAACAATGATTTATTAACACCGCCGTGAGTTAGTCCTGATGTAATAAATAAAATTCTCTTCATCTTTTCACATTATCCTCCTAATCTATATCTACATCAGTCCTGTCTTATTTTTGTTAAAAACGCGTCAATTAAACCAACAAATTTTCTCCATTCGAAAACTTCAGCACTTTTGCATTTTTCTTTCAACTCAAATCGTTCTTCAACAGGCATCCGACACAAAGCAGCAATTATCTCTACCGACTCCGCTTCATCTTTTGATAACTTTATTCCAGTCACATTTTGTTCTAAATATCGAAATGTATCTCCAATATCATTTATTACCACAGGAGTTCCCAATGACACGCTTTCTACAATTTTTGTTGAATAACCGGCTAGAGTCATAATGTTTTCATCACGATAGTTTATCGAGAAGTCTGACAGTGAAACATAGTTCAATGTCTCCGCATGACTTTTCCTTCCCATAAACTGTATCCGCTCTTCTTTTCTAAGTGGATCTGCATGTCTTGGAACGCCACTGATATATTCCTCTTTACTAATACCAACGATATTAAAAATATATTTTTCGCCTTTTTGAGATACCTTCAAGAACATATCAATAATACAATCTAATCTATCTTTCATGCCTTGTGGCTTTATTTCCTGTCCTTTTGCCTTAAATGGTGTTCCTGCATAAATAAAAGTTGGTATCTCATTCTTAACAGTTGGATTATTATTTTTGTTCTTGGAATCAAATAGTGGTGGAATGACAACAGAATGCCTATTAGGTTTACGATAAAAGTCTTCAATATATTTGCTTACTGCGATTATTCCACTGGCATACTCCTGATTTATTTTGTGCATCATATTCCAATTGTTTTTCATTACAACTCTTCGGATGAACGATTGTTGATCAAATGTCGGAAGATCTGCGCAATTCACAATATAGGGAATATGATTACAGATACACCATTCAGCAATTCTCTTTAATACAACAGCGAAGGTCGGTGATTGATATGTAATAA
>JAQXQU010000003.1 GCA_029101345.1 Erysipelotrichaceae bacterium
GGATATTAACAGGAGGTACAAAATATGTATTGCAAGAATTGCGGTGCCTTATTGAATGATAATCAATCAGTTTGCTTGGACTGTGGTGTTAGAGTTGGCAATGGCAATAAGTATTGCCAGTATTGCGGTTGTGCTGTTCATCCTGAACAGGACGTCTGCTTAAGCTGTGGTGCTGATCTTAAACAGACAGCCGGTAATATACCATCTGACAAGAACAAGACTGTTGCCATTCTCCTTTGTCTCTTCCTTGGCTGTCTTGGTGTTCATAACTTCTACCTAGGCGAAACAAAGAAAGGCCTCTTCCGCATCCTGATGACATTCTGCTGTGGAATTGGTGAAATCCTGGCCTTGGTCGATTTGATCCTATTGCTAATAGGAAGCTATAAGCATAGCACTGAAACTTATCTATTCTAAAACAAGTCCCCAAAGGGACTTTTATCATATGAAAAATAATAAAACAATCTTTATTGCCATTATCCTGGCATACATTATCTATCTGCTTTTGGGATTAGAGTGTCCTTTTAAGCATTTTCTTGCTGTTCCCTGTCCTGGTTGTGGGATGAGCAGAGCTTATCTGGCAATTATTCATCTTGATATAATAAAGGCCTTCAGCTATCATCCCCTGTTCATCATGCCCATAATCTGGCTCTTGCTTTTGATTATGGATTATCAGGGAAGGAATGTTTCAAAGGCCTTCATTATTACTATTATTATTTTTATTGCTGTCTACTTCTATCGTCTCTTAACTCATGATTTAGACTCATTAGGCAGCTGTCCTTTATTGCTTAGAGCCTTTTGGTATTCAATGCTCTAATGGCATTCAGAACGGCAATGATCATGACACCAACATCCGCAAAGATGGCTGTCCACATATTGGCTATGCCTAGAGCACCCAAAAGCAGGCAAAGCAGTTTGACGCCAATCGCAAAGATGATGTTTTCATAGACTATTAGCAAGCACTTTCTGGCAATGGCAATTGCTCTTGAAATCTTCATCGGATCATCATCCATCAGAACAACATCAGCTGCTTCAATGGCTGCATCTGAACCTATCGCTCCCATGGCAATGCCGATATCTGCTCTGGCCAGGACTGGTGCATCATTCATGCCATCACCCACAAAAGCCAAGGTATTATTATCATTTTTCTTGGCGATGATTTCTTCCAGTCTATCGACTTTATCTGCCGGCAATAGTTCGGCATAATAGCCATCAAGCCTTAGCTCATCAGCCACATTCTTAGCAACCGCTTCGTTATCACCGGTTAACATAATGCATTTCCTAACACCATTGTCCTTTAGTTTGGCAATGGCTTTTTTTGAACTATCCTTGATGATATCAGAGATGACAATATAACCCTCATATTTCCTATCAATAGCCAGATAGATTAAGGTACCGGCTTCATCGCATCTTTCATAAGCAATATCCAAGGAATCAAGGAGCTTGGCATTGCCAACAGCTACCTCCCTATTATCTACCATTGCCACAATGCCCTTGCCCGCTCTTTCCTCAAGCCCACCAAGAAGGCTGGTATCAATTTGCTTGCCATAAGCTTCCTTTAGTGACTTCGCAATTGGATGGGATGAGGCACTTTCAGCAATCGCTGCATATTTCAATAGTTCTTGTGGACTAAGATGTTCGCTCTTGATCTTGGTTACCGCAAAAACGCCTTTTGTCAAAGTACCGGTCTTATCAAAGACAACGATATCAGTCTTAGCCAAAGCTTCCAGATAATTGGAACCTTTGATCAGTACACCTTCCTTGCTGGCACCACCAAGCCCAGCAAAGAAGGATAATGGGATGGAAATGACCAAAGCACATGGACAGGAAATGACTAGGAAGGTCAAAGCCCGATAGCACCAGGTTAATATTTCAGAATTTCCTTTTAACAAATAGGAGATGGCAGGTGGAACAATAGCCAAAGCTATTGCACTATAAACAACAGCTGGTGTATAGATTCTGGCAAATTTGGCAATGAAGTCCTCAGATTTGGACTTGCGGGAGGATGCATTTTCCACCAGGTCCAAAATCCGGGAAGCTGTCGATTCACCAAATTCCTTGGTTGTTCTAATCTTGATGATGCCACTTAGATTGATGGAACCCGAATAGATTTCATCTGAAACCCTGACAGTTCTTGGCACTGACTCACCAGTCAAAGCTGCTGTATCAATAGCTGATTCACCTTCAATAATTACACCATCAATTGGTACCTTCTCACCAGGATTAACAACAATAATTGAACCAATGGCAACTTCATCTGGATCAACTGCTGTTATCTTGCCATCATTTTCCAAATTGGCATAGTCAGGCCTGATATCCATCAGTTCAGAGATGTTTCTTCTTGATTTGCCTACTGCATAGGATTCAAAGAATTCTCCCACCTGATAAAACAGCATGACCGCAACACCTTCCACAAAATCATTGGTCTTAAGGATTGCCATCAGAAAAGCTCCAATTGTCGCAATGCTCATCAAAAGGCATTCATCAAGCGGTTGTCTGTTCATTATGCCCTTGATGGCCTTTCTCAAGGTCTCATAACCGACAATCAGATAAGGTATCAGATATAAAGCCAGACCTAAAAGACCTGTTGGTTTGATAAAGGTCAAAGCGACAACAAGAATTGAAGAAATGATAATGCGCCCTAAGGCCTTTTTCTGTTTCTTATTCATCTTAGAAGTAGATTTCACAATCGTCTTCGACTTTTTTGCAATTAGCCAAGACATCATTCATGACAGCTGTAATATCAGCACCTTCAGCAAATTCCACTGTCATCTTCAAAGTCATATAATTGACAACACAGTCCTTGACACCATTTGTCTTCTTCGCTGCTTCTTCCATCTTATTGGCACAATTAGCACAATCAACTTCAATCTTATATGTCTTCTTCATAGATACCTCCTCAATTAAACAATTGTTTAATTGTTTAAACATATTCTATCACCCATGATATATAATTACAATATGATTGATAAACATCTTCCTCATAATCATGGAACTGACGAGACCAGCCTTATCAAGGAATTTCCCAATGATGAAGTCATTGAGTCGGTAGCTGATGTCTTAAAACAATTGGGCGATCCATCAAGACTGCGTATTTTCTGGCTTCTTTGCCATACTGAAGAATGTGTAACCAATATTGCAGCCATGACTGAAATGACTTCTCCTGCTGTTAGCCATCACTTAAGAATACTTAAGAACAGTGGACTTATCACTTCCCGGCGCGAAGGCAAAGAGATGTATTACAAGGCTCTTGATAACAAGCTGGTCAACAGTATGCATCAGATGATTGAAAAGATTGGGGATATCCGCTGTCCTAAATCCCATTGATAATTCATAACTTATTGCATAATAGCCTGCGATATTTTCACATTATTGAAATTTATTCCTGACATAATTGCAAGCTATCATATAGTAAAGGAGGTTATTATTGGTCCTATGACCATGATCAGAAAATATGGGAATTATATTGATTATTATTGCGATTATTCTAATTATCCTATTTGGCGGTAAGGAAAGAGGTTTCCACCATCACCCATATTATCCTGATGATTCTCATAGCCACCACAACCCCAATTCCAAGTGGTGGTAATCAATTGATATAGGAGGTATTTATGAACAGATTTACTATTGGCAAAGTCATTTTATTGGCTGCTGGTGCAGCAGCTGTAACTGCTTATCTAAAGGACGAAAAGTTCAAAGCTTCAACTGAAAAGGCCTTGAATGATATCAAGGATACAGTTGTCAAGGTCGGAAAAGATGTCGCAGACATTTCCAAGGACTATATTGAACAGATCAAGCATGAGTTCAAGTCTGAAGAAGAGAATGAATGCTGCAAGGAAAATGCAGAACAAAAGACTGAGTGCTTGGAAGAAAAGACTGAAAACCAGGACTAGCAAGCACTGATCATTCCAATGTCCTATTGAGCAAGGCTATCAAAGATGCCTTGCTTTTTGATTTACTGTTTCAAAAATGTTATATATAATACGACTGAAATTCTTTATCTCATGGTAATTGTCATTGATAGCTAATCAGGATATTCTGCTAAAGGTTGGGTTTATCTGAAAGGAATTGTCATGTCTTTGCTTAAAATGATTTGGGAGGATTGACTATGGAAACAGAAAGAACATTATTAAGGCATTGGAATAGCGCTGATGCTCCTAGGCTATTTGAACTGGCTAAGGACAAAGAGATTGGCCCTAATTGTGGCTGGAATCCCCATCGGGATGTCAAGGAAAGCGAGTTCATTATCAATAATGTCTTTAATGGCAAATACTGCTTTTGCATTGTTGACAAGAAAACCAATCTTCCGATTGGCAATATTGAAATACTCAATGTTGGCCATACCAAGATGATTGAGCTTGCGACTGAATGTGAACTAGGCTTCTGGCTTGGCCGGAATTATTGGAATCAAGGTATCATGACCGAAGTAGTTGAATTCATAGTGGACTACTGCTTCAAGGAATTGAAGATGAATGCCATCTATTGCCACTATGAAGAGGGAAATGTTCAAGCCAAGGCTGTTGAAGATAAGGTTGGCTTCAAATATGATCATTCTGAAAGTGATGTCTATCGCAAGCTGATTGATAAGCATTGCCTGCTTCATTACACCAAACTTGAAAGGAACTGATATGGCATTTGATTTCAAAAAGGAATATAAGGAATTCTATTCCCCAAAAGACCAGCCTTCAATCATCACTATCCCCAAAGCCAATTATCTAGCTGTCAAAGGCAGGGGCAATCCCAATATTGAAGGTGGTGAATACCAGACTGCAATAGCTATTCTCTATGCCGTAGCCTATACTTTGAAGATGAGCTATAAGACTGATTATCAGATCAAAGGCTTCTTTGAATATGTTGTACCACCATTGGAGGGCTTTTGGTGGCAAGATGGTATTGAAGGCATTGACTATAGCCATAAGGAGAGTTTCAATTGGCTATCAGTAATAAGAGTTCCGGATTTCATTTCCCGGAATGATGTTAATTGGGCTAAGGAAAGAGCTGCTAAAAAGAAGAAGATTGACTGCAATCCTTTGGAGCTTTTGGCTATTGATGAAGGTCTTTGTGTTCAAATCATGCACCATGGCACTTATGATGATGAACCAGCTACTGTCAAGCTGATGGATGATTATATTGCTAGACAAGGCTATCAGAATGACTTTAGAGAAGACCGTCTCCATCATGAAATCTATCTCTCTGATCCTAGAAAAACCGCTAAGGAGAAGACTAAAACCATTATCAGACACCCCATCAGGAAGATATAGCATATAAAAGCACTAATAGTGCTTGTAAACATTAGTTTCCATTAAAAAAGCTGGTTCTTTCAAAAACCAGCCTTATTTTGAATAAGCATTAGGACTGTGATATCTTCGCAGTCTTTTTTAGCCTTTTAATGCCATATTGTAGATATTGATAATATCCTGCTTATAGAGCTTGATGCCTCTTCCAATATAGCCATCAGTGCCACCATCAACACCATATTGGGCGCATTCATCAAACTTGGAGTCATCAGTAACACCAATTTCCTTTAATGTTGTTGATAAGCCAATCTCCTTGATGAAGTTCTTGAGATTGTTAACACCCTCTTCAATGATTTCATCAGGATTAGCATAATTGGCCTTGGCATTGAAACATTTGACACATAATCTGATGAAGAGCTCTTTCTTCATATCATGTTCATAGCAGTACTTGATCCAATATGGGAAGAAGACAGCCAGTACTTCACCATGGGTCCGATGATAAGTGCCGGTAATTGGCTTCTCAAGATTATGAACACAGGCACCACCCATAATGCCTGGTGTCACCGTATCACCTGCATAGGCCATTCTTGCTAAATTAGCTCTGGCTGAATAGTTTGTCGGATCTTTCAAAGCCACTCTGACTGAGCGCATAACTTCGTTGATGATTGCTTCGAATGATTCATGATAGTAAGTGGTATCTTCAGGAGTACAGAAATACTGTTCCATCTGATGGGACATGATATCAAAGGCACCAGCTGCTGTCTGGAAAGCTGGCAAAGTATAATTCACTTCCGGATTGACCATTGCAAAGTCAAACTTCAGTTCTGATGCCATGACAAAAGTCTTCTTTTCAGGTGTACAGGTATCATCACGCCAAACAGCTCCAGCAGACGTTTCTGAACCAGTGCCCGTCATTGTAACGATACAGCCATGCTTGATGACTTTGGTTGTGATTGGCTTGAATTTTGGATGATCCCATAATTCACCATCATAGTATGTGCCACAGGCAATATATTTAGCTGAATCCATTGTTGATCCACCACCAACAGCCAGGATGAAGTCAATATCATTCTCTTTGACCATGCGGCATCCTTCCTTCATCAAGGAAAGCTTTGGATTAGCTACAACCCCACCTAATTCATAAACAGCAAGTCCAGCAGCAAGCAGTCTTTGCTTAGCCTTTTCAACATGGGGTTTGACAAATTCTGAACCATCATAATGCAAGAGGACTTTGGTCGCTCCGTAGCTTTTGACTACTTCACCGACCTTTTCTTCAACTCCTTTGCCAAAAAACATCTTTGCTGGATTATATAGTGTGTAATTATTGATCATGTCTTTCTCCTTTATGCTGTTTCAAATAAATTGCCAAGACCTGGATATCAGCTGGATTGATACCAGAGATTCTTGAGGCCTGGCCTAAAGTCATTGGCTTGATCTGATTGAGCTTTTGTCTTGCTTCCAAAGAAAGGTTCTCCACTGTCGCATAATCAAGGTCATTAGGAAGCTTGACATTATCCATCTTCAGCATTCGATCAGCTTCCTTCCTGGCTTTGCCAATATAACCCTCATAGCGGATTTCAATAGCCGCATTCTTGGCAGTATCATAATCATAACTGAGATTGAGCAGTTCAATGATCTTGTGAATGGAGATATCTGGGCGCTTGACTAATTCATAGGCATTATAGGAAATGTCTTCTCGCTGATAACCCAGTTCTGCAAGATAATCATTGATGCCTGTTGACTTATCTACCCGGCTAGTCTTCAATGTCTTGATCAATTCATTGATTTTCTCTCTTTTTATCAGGTACTTCTGATATCTTTCTTCTGATATGAGCTTGTTTTCATATCCGTATCTGATCAGTCTCTGCTCGGCATTATCATGTCTTAACAGAAGCCGATATTCAGCTCTTGATGTCAATAGACGATATGGTTCATTGGTACCTTTAGTCACAAGGTCATCAATCATGACGCCAATATAGGACTCATCCCTTTTTAACACCAGTGGCTCCAGACCATCAAGCTTGCGTCTGGCATTAATGCCTGCCATCAAACCTAGTCCTGCTGCTTCTTCATAGCCAGAAGTACCTAGAATCTGGCCACCAATGAATAGGCCACCAATATCCTTTAGTTCAAGACTTGCCTTAACCTGCAAAGGATCAATGGCATCATATTCAATGGCATAGGCATATTTGATGATTTTGGCATTTTCCAAACCTATCAGGGAATGGACCATCTTCTCCTGGATATCCTTGGGCATGGAAGTTGAAAAGCCTTGGATATAAGTGGTGTCAAGCTCTAATGATTCCGGTTCCAGGAACAGCTGATGGCGTTCCTTATCCGCAAATCTTACAACCTTGTCTTCAATGGATGGACAATAACGTGGTCCCACGCCTTTGACTACCCCGGAATACATTGATGACTTATTGAGATTAGCCTTGATGATATCAAGAGTTTCCTTGGTGGTATAAGTCAGATAACAAGGAACCTGTTTATCAAATGGTCTGATACTTTCGGTTTCTTCTGAAAAGCGAATGAATTCATCAGTTCCTGGTTCATATTTGGTCTTGGAGAAGTCAATCGAGGATGTCAAAACCCTCTGTGGGGTACCTGTCTTAAGGCGGAAGAGTCTGATACCCAAATCCCTTAGAGATTTGGAGAGATTTTCTGTTGTTTCTTCCCCATCAGGTCCTTCCTTTTTAACATCAGCGGAAATCATTGTTGTTGAAGCCATATAGGTGCCAGTTGTCAAAATGCAGACTTTGGCATCAATAACCCGTCCGCTTTTAAGGCGAACAGCCGCAAAAGTCTTGTTAGGACACAAGACTTCTTCAACAATATCTTCTATTACTTCCAAATTCTCAGTATGGGCACAGATATCCTGAAACATCCGTGAATAAGCCAGCTTATCACTTTGGACACGCATGGACCAGACACCAGGCCCTTTGGTTGTATTGAGCATCTTGAACTGAAGAGCAGTCTGATCAGCTACTTTTGGCATCATGCCACCCAAAGCATCTATTTCTCTGACCACAATGCCTTTAGCTGGTCCACCAACTGATGGATTGCAGGGCATCTTGGCTATATGTGACTTATTGATGGTAATCAGAGCAGTCTTCTTGCCAGCATGGGCAAGAGCTAAAGCTGCTTCACAGCCGGCATGGCCAGCACCAACAACAATGGCATCAAGCACAGAAAACACCTCGCATCTTCTGATAAACAGTCAGCATTTCCTCATAGTGCTTCATAAGATCATTGACAGTCTCTTCCTCAATATCAGCATAGATTTCCACTAATGCATAATATAAAGGATAGAGCTTGAGATCCTGGGCCAGGAAATAAAGGCCCTTGGCCGCATCCTTGACCATTTCATAGTCCTGCGCTTCAATCATCTCTCGAAGTTCTAGAAAAAATGGGTCATTAAAATAAGCGCTGACAACAGTTTCATATTCATTCAAGTCTGGGAATTCACTTGCAATCAGGTCGTAGTCAAGACCGAGCATCTTATATTTTTCTTTCATCGTCTTTCATTATATAACAAATCAAATAGCTTAATTATCAGTAGTCAACTTAATTCCATCCAGTTTCTTAGCTGATGATTGCTGCTCAGCAATTCATAGATCTTAGTGCTTCAGAATTTCTTTCGCAAGCTTCATTTATTATCAATGGCGATATTCTATTCATCAATGGCTTTGAGCTTGGCCAATGTTACCTTGACAACGCCATCAGTATTGGCCAGGAGTGTCATGAGCTCAGACATTGAGATGACCATCGCACTGACATCAACACTGAGATCAACAATAGCTGTATTATCAATTGGGGCATTCTGGGATATTGTCATGATATTTGCCTTATAGGCTGAGAGGACACTTAAGACATTGGATAAGGCCCCGGAATGATGGGATAGCAATAATGAAATGGTCGCTTCCTGCTTTAAATTTCCTTCCATCCTGAAGAGATGATCCCGGTATTTATAAAAGGTGCTTCTTGACAACCCTTCCCTATTGCAGGCTTCTGAGACATTTAGTTCAGGATTCTTCTTCAGCTCCTCTTTGATTCTAACGACTTTCAAATAATAGTCAGGCAATATTGATGTATGGCAAATCAGGTAATCTTTCATAAATCTCCTCTTGAGTACTTACTGCAATAATGATACAATGTCGTAGATTTAAATACAAGTGTACGTGTAGTAAGGACAGATTATGAGAATTGGATTATTAGGATATGGTGTCGTAGGCAAAGGTGTCTATGATGAAGCAAGCAAATCCCACGAAGTGGTAAAAGTCTTAAGAAGACATAAGGAAGGTGAACTATTCACTGATGACATCAACGAAGTCTTGAAAGAAAAGCCTGATGTCATCGTTGAATGCTTGACTAATACACCTGTGGCTTATGAATATATCAAGATGGCTCTGGAAGCAGGAATTAGAGTAGTATCTTCAAATAAGGCCATTGTTGCCAGCCATTATGATGAATTATTGAAGCTGGCTAAGGATAACAAGACCAACATCTCTTTTGAAGCGGCTGTTGCAGGGGGCATTCCTTGGCTTCATGCCTTATGTGATCTCAAGCATAATGACAAGATCAATTCCCTAAAGGGCATTATGAATGGGACAACCAACTACATTCTTTCCAAAATCTTTGATGAAGAGCTGAGTTATGATGAATGCCTTAGGAAAGCCATTGAATTAGGCTATGCCGAAGCAGATTACAGCAGTGATGTTGATGGCATTGATGTCAAATACAAGACCTGTCTAAGCGGCAACGTTGCCTTTAATGCATCAATCAGTCTTGATGATATTCCAGCTTATGGCATCCGCTATCTTGATGATTACACTTTGGAATATGCCAGAGCCAAGGATTATGTTATCAAACTGTTGGGCTATTGTGATAACGCCAATGCCTTTGTGCTTCCTTTCTTTATTAAAAAGGGATCCAATATCGCTACGATTTCCCTTAATTACAACTGCACTATTGTCAATACTGAATATATGAATGATATCACTTTGATTGGCCAGGGAGCTGGCCGCTATCCTACTGCTTCTGCTATCATGCTTGATGTCTTAAGACCCCTGGATAATCTTGCAACAGATAACAGGCTGAATATCGCCAACGATAAGGAAATGGTCTTCTATCTATCAAGTGGCAAGGGCGTTGATCAGAAATATATCGCTAAGCTCATTCCGTCTGGTGCTGTCCTTACCAAGAAGCTGCCTGTCCATAAGCTAAAGGATATTGTCAAAGATGGTATCTTTGTTGGAGGTTTCTATGATTAAGGTTGCCAAGTTTGGTGGTTCATCCGTTGCGGATGCGACACAATTTACCAAAGTCAAAAAAATCGTTGAAGCAGAGAAAAGCCGCAAATTTGTGGTTGTTTCGGCTTGTGGCAAAACTTCAAAGGAAGACCATAAGGTCACTGATCTCCTTTATCTTTGCCATGCACATGTCAAATATGGGGTTGATTATGAACCAATACTCAAAATGATTGAGGATAAATACTATGCTATCAAGAATGAATTGCAGCTTGGAATCAATCTTGATGATGAATTTGCCCAAATCCGCAAGCTCATGAAAAAGGATGGCGATATTGACTATATCGTCTCGCGTGGTGAATATCTGACTGCAAGAATGATGGCTGATTATCTGAATGCCACTTTTGTCGATGCCAAGGATATCATCCATTTCTCCTATGATGGAGCAGTTGATATGGAAAAGGTCAGAAAATCCCTGGCTTTTGTGGCTAATTCTGATCGCAAGATTGTCATTCCTGGTTTCTATGGCTCCTTGCCTAATGGCAAGATCAAAGTCATGTCCCGCGGTGGTTCAGATATTACTGGTGCCATTATTGCCAATGTCATTGACGCTGATATCTATGAAAACTGGACTGATGTGCCAGGCATTATGGTTGCAGATCCACGTCTTGTAAATGATCCCCTTTCCATCAAACGCATCACTTATGCAGAATTAAGGGAAATGTCCTATATGGGTGCCAATGTCCTTCATGATGAAGCTATCTTCCCAGTCAAGGAAAAGAAGATACCCCTTAATATCCTCAATACCAATGATCCTAAGCATCCAGGTACGATGATCCTTGATAGCTGTGATGAATATGATCTGAAAGAAAAGCCACCAGTGTTGTCTGGTATTACTGGCCGCAAGGGCTTTTCAGTCATTTCCCTTGCCAAATCCCATATCTCATCTGAGGTTGGTGTTCTTAAAAAAGCCTTGGATATTGTGGCTAATTATGGCTTATCAATTGAATCAGTGCCAACAGGCATTGATTCCTTCTCACTGGTTGTTTCTACTCAAGCAGCCAAAGGCCGCATCTATGAACTGATGGCTGAATTAAAGGAAAAACTGAATCCTGATTCCATCAATATCATTGATGACTTATCCCTGGTAGCATTTGTTGGTCGTCGGCTAAAGAATTACAAGGGCTTTTCAGGCAAGCTCTTTGGTGAACTTGGCAACAATGATATCAATATCCGTCTGATATCCCAGACTGCTGATGAAATCTCCATTGTTGTTGGCATTGAAAACAAAGACTTTGAAAAGACAATCAACTGCATTTATGACAGTTTCATTAGGGAGACCAGCTATGAATCTGTCAAGCAAAAATGAATAGATTCGTTCATTTCCTTTAAATTAAGTTTCGGGCATGCAAAAACCCGTTTATTCAAGTCATCTTGAATAACGTGCTGAAATGGATGATATGCATATGTCGAAACATCAGTTCTTTGAAAGATTATCGTTTGAAATTACTGGTATTTAAATTCTTCGTCAGGATGGTTTAGGATCCAAAAGAGATATCGGCAAAGCTTGGCAGCACAATGCCCCAATGCATTGTAGTGGGACTTTCCCTGGGATTTCTTTAATTCAAAATAGTCTTTCATAGGTCCGGGTCTTCTGGCCATGTTGTATGCTGACCATATGAGAGCGTATCTTAGAAGCTTGCTTCCTCTTTTGGACATTCTGGTCCTAGGCATGCTCCATGTCCCTGATTGCCTTACCTTTGGATCAAGTCCTGCATAAGCTACCAGCTTCTTTGGAGAGCTGAATCGTGCTATATTGATTATGGCAGACATGATATAACCGATTTCTATATCGTTAATTCCAGTTAACTGATGTAATGGGGAATTGAGTACGGTGGGATGTTTCTTGATTTCCTTTTCGATTCTATCAATCTGCTTTTCTTTTAGATCCAAGGTTTCAATGCATTGGGTGATGTTCAAGCCAATGCTTGAGGAGTGGATGCCAATGGAAGCTTTGGCTGCTTTCTTGACGGCTTCGATTTTGGATGCAGGATATTTCCCCATGGAAGCTGTTTTGGCCAGGTTCCTAAGCTTGTCTATTCTTGCTTCGGAAATGGACCTGGCAGTCGGATATTCCTTTAGAATAGCCCTGATGCCAGCGGTATTGATATCCGCAAGGGATTCAAGTTCAGGGAATACCCTGTCAAGATAGGACTTGAGCTTGATTTTCATCTTGGATGCATCAGTCATCAGGAACTGTCTTTGAAGAGCCAGTTCCTTAAGCTCATTATTCAGAAACTCTTCATTATTCAGATTTGGATGTTCAAACGATAAGAACTGCGCGATAGCCCTGGAATCGATATTGTCATTCTTGGCATCACGCAAAGAAATGGATCTAAACTTGCTGGTCATATAAGGGTTGATCAAACAGCACTTATACTTCTCGGAAGTTAGATAATTGAATAAGGCTTGATGATAGTGACCTGTAGATTCAAAACCGATCACCATCTCATTGTTCTTGTTCTTCCTAAGATTCGCTAATAGTGTTTTAAAGCCTTTATCATCATTGGCGAAATGCAGTGAATCAAGTATTATTTCACCTGTAGATGGATTGTAGATACTTGCGACGTGTTCATATTTGGCAACGTCAATGCCGCAAAACAGTTTAGTCATGAAAAGACCGCCTTTCCAGAACCTTGTCATTCCATAGCGGTCTTACCAGCGTAAACTTGCGTGACATGAAGATATCAAAACCTATCCAGCTATAAACAGATGTAATAAGATCCTATGGATTCACTCTCCCTTAAGTAGATTAACCACATTTTAGTATAAGAGTATTAAGGTTCTACTTACATTTTAAAGGCTGGAAAGGAAAAGCGATACAAGCGTTACGACAAGGTACGTTTGTATCATACAAGGCATAGTATGAAAATCGGTATTTTAGGAGCATCTGGTGTTGTCGGTCGGCAAATGCTTGAATGCTTGGAAGAAAGAAAGATCATTCCTGAGGAGCTAAGACTCTTTGGCTATAGTTCAGTTGGTCAGAAGATTTCCTTCAATAATAAGGAATATATCGTTGAAAAGCCTGATTTTACTGGCCTGGATGTCGTCTTTGGAGCTGTTGGTGCCACTGAAGCCAAGAGTTATATTGAAGATATCAGAAAGGCGGGTGCGCTCTTTATTGATAATTCTTCAGCATTCCGCTATGAGGACGATGTACCACTGGTCATTCCAGAAATCAATGGTGAAGATGTCTATAAGCATCATGGCATCATTGCCAATCCCAATTGTTCGACAATTATCGCATTAATGGCTATCAAGGCTATCAATGAACTATCACCAATCAAGTCCATGATTGCCTCTACTTATCAAGCAGTCTCAGGTGCTGGTATCAAAGGCTTTAAGGAACTTGATCTAGAGACCAGGGAATATGCAAGGGATGAGGAAATCATCAACCATGGTGGCTTTGAACATCAGATTGTCTTCAATGTCCTTGCCAAGATCGGCAATTACACTGATGATGAATACACCAAGGAAGAAATGAAGATGGAACTTGAAGGTCGCAAGATCATGCACCTGCCAGAACTGAATGTTACCTGCACTTGTGTAAGAGTCCCTGTCCTTAGGTCTCATTCCATATCCATTTCCCTGAATACCAAAGACCATCTGGAACTTGCTGCTGTCAAAGAAGCATTAAAGCATAGTGAAGGGGTCAGATATCTGGAATTGCCGGATTATCCAATGCCACTTGAAACATCAGGCCAGGACATTGTCCATGTTGGACGTGTCAGAAAGGATCGGGTCTTTGAAAATGGCATTGCCCTCTTCTGCTGTGGTGATCAGGTTAGAAAAGGGGCTGCTAGCAACGCTGTCCAGATTCTTGAATACTATCTCAAGCATCAGAAGTAATATTTCAAGGTGGCTTAATGCCACCTTGTTTATTGAAAAAAGACATTGGTTATTAGCCAATGTCTTATTCATATAAATCGATTGCCATGGTATTAAAACCACGATAGTAAATGTTCAGAGTGTAGCCATCTTTGTTTTCGGCTGAAAAATAATCATTGCTACGATAGTAGTCAACATCAAAGCCAGCTGCTAGGCAAAGATCGATATAGGTTTGCATGTCTTCCTTGGTAGTTTCACCAATCAGGCTTGAGAAATAATCACTGGCATCACTGTTGTAATGGCGCTTCATTGAAGCAGGTTCTGGAAGCAGGGCTCCAATGCCAGCTGTCGGCCAAGCCATTTCCATAAAGACAGTTGGTCCATCAAGATAGATGCTGATTTCATCTTCATCATAATCATAGATCACCAACTGACATCCCTCATCATCAAAGGCAAGATAAGAGCCAGCAGATTCCTCGGCATCAATCACAAAACCCCTGTTTTTGGCTTGGGCAATTATTTCTGATCCAATATCCCCCTTGTTTTCGATAGTAACAGAAATGGAGCTATCCAAGTAGTAATCAACCACTCCCTCATAGTCTTCCAGGAATCTTAGATGATTGCCTAATTCAGTATCAGGCATGACAACATGTTCTGGCTCAGTATTTGTCATTATCATGCCAGTCGCCACAATTAAGCCGGCAATGGCAGCAATAATCACGGCAATAACAAGAAATTTGCCTGTATTAACCTTCCTTGTCTTCTTTTCCTTGATGGCATCCTTATATTTGATCAGTTTGAACTGACCATTCTTTGTCCCGCAATAAGGACAGTATTCATATTCATCGCTGTATTTTTCCTTACAGCCACCACATTCTATTTCTTTCATTTCTTTCTTGATTCCAATTCCTTGCAAATCTCATCATAATAGTCTTCATCCAGAACATATTTCTTCTGATAGATGATATAGGAAACAAACATTGTAATAAAAGGAATGACTGTCATTGCCAAAAGCAGACCTGTCTTTTGCCACGAAACAACCGAACCAATAATGCTTGCAATCTGCGCTGTCTTTTCAGCAACAGTAATGCTGCCCATTTCCGCCAATGACTCAAGATTTGAAATCTGGTTAGTATAGGAAGTGACATTGCAGATGATATAAGTCAATGATGTCACAACAACCACCAAGGCACTGCCAAGCTTTGTTAAGAATGGACGCATGGAGGTGATAATGGCCTCATCTCTGACACCATGTTTGAATTCATTATATTCAACTGTATTGATAATGGATATCATCATGACCAGATAGAAACCGTATTGGCCAAAGTTAGCTAGCATGAAGCCAATAGTAATGATCCAGAACTTCAGCATTGATGATGGCATGAAGATGCCAGAAGCAATCTCAGTTACATATCCCACAAGAGAGATGGTAATCATCAGTTTCATCAATGGCTTGCGGTTCAGCTTCCGGGAAATGGCTGGATAGAAAACCATCAGGAATGCTGTTGCCAACATGCCGATTGTTGTATAAGTGGAATATAGTCCACCTTCATAGCCAAATTCAAAATAGATATAGTTGGAACCAGCACCACCAATGGCAATATTGGAACCTAGCTGCTGGATGACAAAAGCCAAGCAGATCCACATCAATTGGTCATTGCCAGTAATAGTGGAAATAATCTTCTTGAAGGATACCGGTGGAACCGGAGCATTATCATCATCTCTTCTTTCCTTGGCCCCAAATAAGGTAAAGAGAATGCAGATAGGCGCAAAGACTGCAATCACCAAAGCCATTCTTCCATAAGCTACCTTGGCACTTCCGCCAATGGCAAATTCGCCAGTTGTTAATAATGGAACCAGAATTGAAACCAAAGTCGAGCCAATGCCAGCAAATAGCGTTGTCTTGGATGTAAAACGGTTTCTGGTATCGCCATCTGATGATAATGCTGGTATCATACCCCAATAGGAGATGTCATTCATCGTAAAGGTAATGGAATATGTGAAGTAGATGACACCAAAGAAGGCAATGAAATTCCAGCCTGTCAAATCAGTATTGAAAGCCAGGTAGACCACTATTGATGTTGAAAGCACACCAGCCAAAAGCCAAGGCTTGTATTTGCCCCAACGGGTTCTGGTTCTTTCTATCAGATTGCCCATGATTGGATCATTCAGACCATCAAAGATTCGAGCAGCCACCATAATAGCTGTTACTGCAGCCAGTTGGGCAGTTGTCAGATTCTTAGTATAGAGAATGTAGAGAAGAATGAAATTGGTGAATAATGCATAAAGCATATCGCGGCCAATTGTTCCTAGCGGGAAGAATAATAGATTTTTCTTTGTCTGTTTCTCATCCATAATGTTACCTATAATCCTGCTTCTGGCAAGCAGTGCATATGAGTCTTGCCTAGGACTCTGAATCCCTCAGCACCAAAATGCATAGTCCTGATACTGGCATCAATATTGCGCAGGGTCAGATAAAGCTTGATACTATCATAATCATTAGATCCTTCAGGATATTGGGATTTATGCAATTTCAAGGCTCTAAGCTGATCTTTTAGACCTTTGGTTTTGACATAGCGATTTGGTTTGGCTGTCATATAATAGGCTACTGCCTGAACATCAGCTGCCTTTGCACCATATTGTTCCATTATTCCTTGATAAGGGGCAATAAAAGCAGCGGTCTTGACAGCATTTCCAACCCTTAAATGATCTGGATGGGTTTCACTGGCCACAAAGTAGTCAGGTCCAAAGATGATATCCGGTTTAAAATCGCTGATAGTCGCAATAATGCCTTTTAGCAATTCCTCTTCCTGATAGAAAGCACCATCAGATAAGTCAAGAAAACGGACATCACTTACACCCAAATACTTAGCCGAGGCGATGGATTCTTCCTTGCGCATGGCGATAAGTTCTTCACGGCTGACATCAGCCCCAACAAAACCATCACCATATCTGCCATCTGTACAGATCAGAAAGGCAATATTCTTGCCCTCATCAGCTAGTCTTTTTATTGTTGCGCCTGCGCCAATTTCAATATCATCTGGATGGGGACCAACAAAAAGGAAACGCTTAAAGGATTCAATCCTTGGAAGCTTAGCTCCAAATCTTATGCCTATTTTTGTAATGCTCATACTTCTTTCATTTTAGCACAACAATAACCATTCCATTTAAAAGAGCAGGCAATCCTGCTCATATTTGCTTATCTTTGATATGGTAACCAAGAACATTGCGCTCAGCTTCAGATAGTGGCGGATCTACTATCCGAGATAGTTCCCGTCTTTCCCTTAATTCCTGATATCTTTGTGGGTCAGAGATCTGCTTAAGTGAATATTCATGCTGGTAGTCAATCTGTTCCTGATGACTATTGTCATTAGCAGGTGTACTGAACTTAAATGAATAATCACTGGCTCTTCGGCCATTGACATGGGTCTTTGGTCTTTGAGATGATACTTGTTTTCTCTTATTTCTCCGATCGCCAGCCACTAGCAGACTCACAATGACAAACACAAGAATGAAGTCAAAAATTATGATGATGATTGTTGGCATCGATTATTCCTTGATGAATTCCTTGCCGGCAACTAATGTACTGGCAAGTGACTGCAGTTCTGATGGAACCACAATCTTGGTAGCCTTGCCATCCGCAACTTTTTCCAGCGATTCAAGACTCTTTAGTGTCAGATACTGCTTAGATGGATTTGCATTGTTGATGAGTTCAATACCCTTGGACTGTGCTTCATAGACCTTATATAATGCTTCAGCCTGACCTTCGGCTTCGGCAATCATCGCAGCCTTCTTAGCTTCAGCTCTTAAGACCATCGCTTCCTTTTCACCTTCAGCAACCAGAATTGCTGACTTCTTTTCACCTTCGGCCTTGAGGATGGATTCTCTTCTTTCACGTTCAGCACGCATCTGCTTTTCCATTGCTTCCTGGATATCACGAGGTGGGATGATATTCTTGACTTCAACACGGCCTACCTTGATACCCCAAGGATCAGTTGCTTCATCCAGAATGGCACGCATCTTGGTATTGATAATATCTCTTGATGTCAATGTTTCATCAAGTTCCAAATCACCAATAATATTTCTTAGTGTTGTTGCTGTCAGATTTTCAATTGCCGTGATTGGACCAACTACACCATAGGTATAGAGTTTTGGGTCAGTAATCTGGAAATAGACAACTGTGTCAATCTGCATAGTGACATTATCCTTGGTGATAACTGGCTGTGGATCAAAGTCTTTGACGATTTCCTTTAAAGTTACCTTATTGGCAACACGATCAATGATTGGCAACTTGATATGCAAACCGGTATGCCAGGTGCCAGCATAAGCACCAAGTCTTTCAATGACATAGGCTTCCGCCTGTGGAACAATGTGAATGGTTCTGATCAAGAAGATCAACACAATCAGTAATAGGATAATAAAAATAATCAATTTTGGCATATCTTAAGCCTCCTTTATATCTGTTTATGTCTATATTATAGGGATAATCCTTGTGCTATTTCTTCAATTTGCCATCAGATTAGCTAATGATATTTCGCTTTTTTGGAAGATTATTGCCTATAAGCACCGGATTTCTCAAACTCATCAATGATTTCAGAATCAAGTTTGCCATCTCTTGCCATTTCTTTGAGGATTGCAAAGGCATTTTGGCTATTAATTGACTTCTTATAAGGACGATCCTTGGCTGTTAATGCCTCATAGATATCAAAGATGGTAATCATACGACAAGGCCATGGCAAATCATTGGCCATCAGATGGTTAGGGTAACCGGAACCATCCAGAAATTCGTGGTGATTGCCGGCATAGGCTGGAATATTCTCATAATTCTTTGGGAACTGCAATTGGGAAAGCAGCCTTTGGGTCATGACCACATGCGATTCCATGACTGCCCTTTCTTCCTTGCTAAGAGTGCCTTTGACTATTGAAAGAAGATAATGCTCGTCATTGGTAATAACTGGCAGAAGACTTCCGTTAAGTTCCCGATAGGTCATCTTGGCCAATTCATCAAGACGCTTCTTGCTTTCTGGACTTAATAATCCAACCAGGTTAGCCAGATGAATGAAATTCAGCTGCTGCGACCTTTCTTCCTGCTTCTTCAGATATTCTTCTTCAGATAAGAGACCATTGGCCTTTTCCAGTCTTAATAGCAGATCCCTTCGATCAAAGCGGGCTTCCACATCCTGCAACAAGGATCCAAGACGGTTGTCCTTATTCATGATTTCAAGAGGAGTCAGGATCTTTCCGATATCATGGAGCCAGATACTGATCAGAATTTCCCTTTTCTTGTTGTTATCAACAGCAAAAGGACCATTATTTCTATTTTCATAAGTGAAGAAGTTCTCAGCAAAGTAAACCATATTCTTGGTATGGCTGGCATTATATGGGGTTCTTTCATCAATACCCATTGACATGACTTTGACAAAGCCATAGAGCAAGTCATCAATCTTCTCAGAATAGGATGCCTTGACAATTGACATTGCCGCCTGATTGGCAATTGAAAGAATGATGGACTCATCCTGTTTTCTGAATGGTACGACATGGCCGGCATTGTCTTTGGAATTTAGCAGTTGCAAGACACCAATCAGATCTTCATGATCATCAACCAAAGGCACAGCCAGGACCGATTTGGTATGATATCTGTTCAATTCATCATATTTCCGAACACCAGAGAAATCATAGCGCTCATCATGATAGCAGTCCTTGATGCTTAAGAGCTTCTTTTCTCTAGCTGAGACAGCACAGATATTCTTGCCACTTAATGATACAGCTGGAATATCCAAAGGCTCATCTTTTCTAAGCAGCTCTGTTTTCTTGGAGCGATTGATCATGACTTTGAATTCCAACTGATTGTTTTCCAAAAGATAGATGGTGCCTCCATCGGCATTGGTAATGTCCATGCTGGCATCAACAATCTTATATAGCAATGAGTCATTGTCCTTTTCAGCATTTAACAAAGAACCTATATCCACAAGCTTGAGAAGTTCACTCTTATGAAGACCGCTACGAGCAAAGATGACAAAAGGATATTCCTCTTGCAGTCTTCTTTCCCATCTTGATAGATAATCATCATCAAAAACTCCATAATGGGTAATGTATAACTGCTCAACCCCCAGTCTTTTTCCAATCCGGCATCCTGCTTCGGGCGTTGAATGACCCCAGCTGCCCTTTTCCTCTAATTCATCTTCCCTGAAATAACCATCATAGATCAGTACTTTAGTTCCTCTGGCAAAGGACAAGAGCTTTTCTTCATAGCCATTTAGGTGACTGAAATCAAAAGCAGTGACAATGTCATCTTCTTCTGATTGAAAGCGGAATAATGAACAACCCTCAGGATGATTGGAATCCATATTGCTAATCCGAATGCCATTTAGTACCATTTCATCATCAATTTCATGAAAAATGACATTATCATAGGCATCAGCCTTGATTGGCCATAAGGACTTGGAAGTAATGCGATTAAAGCATTCCCGGACTGGAACATCATTGAAAGTCTTGCTGTAGACATGGATAGTCCGATTCCTGAAGGCTGGCAATAAGGATACGATGCCATCAATATGATCAATATGACTATGGGTAATAAAAAGGTGCAATTCCTTTTCATCACATAAATCATCAATGGCATTGGTTGCCCCACTGCCACAGTCAATCATAATATTGGCAGTATTGAATTTGATAAGAATGCAACTGGTTGCTCCACCAAATTCCATATACTTTTCAGATGTCAGCGAATAGGAACCTCTGGTTCCATAAAATTTGATATCTGCCATAAACCCTCCTATTCCTCAAAATGGGCTTGTTCCATTAGACCTGTCTCAATCACTTCCCAATTGATTCCAACGCCATGGCTTAATTTGATGAAATCCTCAACAATGCCCTTTTCCTGATAGTTGATGGAAATATTGAGGTTGAAGTTACCTTCATAATCAACAGCAGCCAGGATGCATTGGCCAAAATCATGCCAAACCTTGAAATCAATATTATCAATCTTATCCTTGATATCATCAGGCAAATCAATCTTGCCAGGATAAGTCAAAACAAAGTTGCAATCCCGATTCTTCATCAGCAATCCTACCATCTTTACACAGAATTTAAGGAAAGGCTTAAAGGGAAGGATGTGATACATCTTGAACATCTTTACCCGATCAGTGATGATCCTGATGATATTGGGCTTAAGTCTAGCTTCATCAAGTACACGCTTATATTCCTTAAACAGCGATGCATAACTCAGATTATTGCGATAATCAGTCAAAGTAATGCGCTTGTACTCTGAACAATTGTGCATTGTCGCATAATTCAGCGGTCTTCTTAAGTCCATGACGACATTGCAGGCCACATTCTTGTTCTTGCAGGATGCTGGCAAATGCATCCTTAATGCTTTAGCAAATAAAGCCGCCATGATTGGAGCAACTGATGATTTAGTATTCTTGGCTAATGCTAATATTTCCTGGGTATTAGCTTTCAGACAATAATAATCACTGACATAGCCACGATTCAGTGTTGGAAGGTTCTTAATATCAAAGCCTTCCTCTTCCTCAGCATAGTTAATGCCCTTCTCATTTTTATCAAAGAAGGGTTCAAGTCCTGGTGCCACCAAGGTCTTGGCTTTTGGCACTTCTGCCCCTTTGCAATAATAAACAAGCATTTGCTTAAGGAAATCAAGAGCCCCTGCCCCATCTGTAATGCCATGTAACCACTCAAAGGTCATTTTCTTTCCCTCATAGCAGACCATCCAGGGATAGTCATTGGTATTTCTTCCAAAATTATGAGGTCTCTCATCTTCCTTGGCCTTGATGATCTTTAGCTGTTTGTCATTATCAATCAGATAGTATTCCTGATCAAAAGCTACTTTAGTACCAAATAAAGGATAGGACTTGATAGCTTTTAAGAAGGACTCTTCCAGACGAATTGGATCAATAGGCTGTTTGAAAAAGACCCGATACATCGGGTTGTTTTCAATTGTGCTGCCTGCTGCTTCAATTGGATATTGATCCATTAATCCGAGATTGTATCGCATAATCAGATAAGATATGTATCACCTGTCTTGGCAAAAGAGACATTGGCAAATGTTTCACGGGCCATTGATTCCCTTAAATGCAGGGTATGGTCACCTACTTCTGGATTGTGATGAGTGATGATGAGTTTCTTGATCTTCTGTTTCTTGGCAAAAGAAAGACCGCTTTGCCAAGTGCCGTGGCCCCAGCCAGTATGACTGACCTCATCATTATCATCAAACATGCCGTCAAAGAAGAGAATATCGGCATTATGGGAGATGGCAGGATCAAGCTTATTGGCATCTTCACAATCCGCAAAGAAGCAGATCTTCTTATCTTCACAATCAAGTTTGATAACACATGAATGGTCTGGATGATCAGATAGATAGAAGGTGGCGCTCAGGTTTTCATTAAGATTGATGGGTTCACCTAGAACTATGCAATTGGTCGCAAAATTTTCCAAACCTACTGGCCAATATGGATGTTCCATAAAGCCGGCTAATGTATCGTTCTTGCCATTCCAGTCAGCAAAGTTGCCAAAGATGCGGATTTTGGTATCGGATGGCAGTTTTGCCATCAATAGGCCTAAGATATGGTCATAGTGGACATGAGTTAAAAGAACATCAATCTTCTTAACGCCCTTTAGATACTGATTGGCATTTTTAAGACCAGTTCCACAATCAATAATCAAGGCATAATCTTCTTTGACCAGGACATAACAACTGGTTTCACCACCATATTCACTAAAGCGCAGACCAGAAACTGGAAAAGAACCTCGACAACCACATACATGCAGGCGATAGCCGGTCAATTCTGGCTTTTTGATTAGATTATTGGCATTTTCCTTTTCACTTAGTACCCGGAAAGTGCTGATAGCCTGGTTTTTGCCTTTAAGATAAATGTCTTCATCAACCATCTCCAATTCAAATAGGTTGGCAGCTTCCCTGGCAGCATTGTTGGATATCAGCAATTCACCAGCAACCGCATAATGTTCAAGGCGGCTAGCTACATTAACTGCATCACCAATGACAGTATAATCATGCATGGTATCGGATCCAAAATCGCCAAAGATGACATCACCATAGGAGATACCAGCCGAGAAGTTCAATTCAGTATTGAATTTAGTAAAAGTCGCTTCTGCATTAGCCCGAACTTCCTTGCGGATGTCAAGCACAGCACGGATTGCTTCTTCAACACAGTTGTTGTCGTCCTGCTGCAACCAATAGACCATGATGCAATCACCGATATATTTATCAATGATGCCGTTATGATTATGAACATGCTTGCCAGCCATGGAGAAGAATTCATTGAGAAATTCGGCAATCAAGTCTGATGACATCTTTTCAGCAATAGTTGTAAAGCTGGAAATATCAATAAAGGCAATAGCTGCTTTGCGATGGCCAGTACTTAGTGCCAAATCACCTTTTAATGCCTTGTCAGTGATTTCCTTACGGACTCTGGTATCAAAATATGATTGCAGAGCGTCCTGGGAAATGCGATACTTTCTGGCTTCCACAACAATCATATTGATTGCGCCAAAAGCAGCCAATGAAGCAAAGACATAGCCAAAGACAATGTCATTGATAATGGCACTTTCACCAACAATTGGATATGGTGTGCCAAAAGAATAGACATAATAAAAAGCAGCGAAATTACCTAATATGCAGCAAATCAGGGCAAAATAGCGCCATTTTCTGGAGTAGCACAAAGCACTGATGCAGGTTGATACAACACAGAACAAGGGCATGCCCGAGAAGAAGCCGCCACCAAAGATAAAAGTCACCGGTATGGAAATTGCACCTATGCAGATGCAAAGCATTGGATAAGCAGAATGATAGTTCTTGTATTTTAGAACGAATATCATCAGGATGACAGGTATCAATAAGCATAAGACAGCTGAAATGATGGTTGGAATGATGGAACCATAGGAACCGGATGTTGTTAATCCAGCCAAACCCAAAAGGGCCACCGTTGGTGCAATGACCCAGAATGACTTCTCTTCAACAGTTTCCAAATTGTCAATGCTTTTAAATATATCCAATTTCATATCATTCAATCACAAAGAGATCACCAGCTCTGGCAAAACGAGCATTGGCAAAGATCTTCTTGGCCTTTTCTTCTAATTCGAGCAACTTGTTGTCATCATTTTTAGGGTTATGATGAGTAATCAGGAGCTCATTTACCCCATAGACAGCTGCCAGGCGGCATCCTTCCTGAAAGGAAGAGTGGCCCCAGCCGAAGTGTTCAGAGATTTCTGTATCATCATACATGCCATCAAAGATCAGGAAAGATATATCTTTAAGGATCTTGAAATCAAATTCACGATTGGACTCAAAATCAAAGAGGAAGCAGACCTTCTTGCCATTAAGTGTCATGATGATGACATTGCCATTATCTGGATGATTGCCACTAAAGGCCTGTAGACTGATGCCATCTGCTAGATTATAGGAGTGACCATCATTGGTTATTTCACAAAGCATGCCGATTCTTGGTTGGACCGGCCAGAAAGGATGACGATAGAAATCATCAATGGTATCATATCCTAGCCATTGCTTAAAGGTTCCAATCAGATTGATACGCGCATTCTTTGGGAAAATGGAAAAGTCCAATAATCCCAATACATGATCATAATGGACATGAGTAAAGACAATATCGATGATTTCACAATCACCTAAAAGTTCCTCGGCATCAAACAAGCCAGTACCGCAATCAATAATGACAGCATGTTTATGGTGTTTGATAACAAAGCAGGTTGTCTGGCCACCAAAGATTTCAAAGTTACGACCATGGACTGGTCTTGTTCCTCTTGTACCCAAGACATAGAGAATGTAGTCATCCTGTGCGCTTCTCATATCTTATATTATCTCTTAAAAATTTGGTTTCAACAATAATCACTATGCCAATAATTGCACATAACTTTTCTTCATTTGCTTCATTAGCTGTAAGGGAATTAGTGCTGTTTTTGAAGTGAAAACATCAATCATCAACAAAGAAAACGGCTGTTTAGGCCGTTTACTTTCCTGTTTCCTTCTTGAATCTTTCAACAATTTCCCACATGTCTTTAGGAAGAATGGCCCTGGCCTTTTCTTCATAACCACCGACATTTCCATAATAGCCTTCAGCCACGGCACCTGCTATTGCGGCCAAAGTATCAGTATCTCCACCTAATGAGATGGCATTTCTTACAACATCTTCATAGGAATTGCCAGCAAAGAAGCTTCTTAAGGCTTTAGGAAGCGAATCCATGCAACTTTCAACATGTTCGTGTCTGGCACGCATTTCTTCAATCGTTTCATGCAGGTCATAATCATAATTTTCAAGCACATATTTCAGGATTTCTTCCTTGCTAAAACCATTCCTGCCTAAATAGATGACTGCAGCTGTACAGGTTGCCCCCTTGATGCCTTCAGGGTGGTTATGAGTAATTTCAGCAGTTATCCTGGCTGCTTCGATTGTCCTTGCAAGACTTTCATAATAATAAGCAACTGCTGATACTCGCATTGCCGAACCATTACCATAGGAATTGTAAGGTCTATGTGTCTTGCTCTTAAGCCACTTGTCAAAGTTATGGCCATAGCCGGCATAAGGATAGCGTCTGCCCCACTTTATCATCGCCTTTTCAACTTCATGATAGATTGTCTTATCATCTGCCATCTTGCCAGCATTCATTATTCCTTCAGCTATAGCAACCGTCATTACACTATCATCAGTGTAATCACAATCGTTATTGATAAATTCAAACACTTTGGTCAAATTGCCATAATCAAATTCAAATCTCGATCCTGAAATATCCCCAATAATAGCCCCTAGCATCAATACCTCCTATTTTCTCTTCGAAACATCTTTTTCTGCTTCACGCTTCCAGCTTGGGCTGAGCTTTCTTTCTTTGCGAACCGATGTGATTGCTTCATTCATGCAAGCATATTTGACTGCGTTGCCAGCCCCATCATTGAGATAATCAGAAATGTCATTATCTTCAAAACCATAGTCATGGCCTGTCGCAAAAGCATCGATATTAGCTGCCAGATAGATAAATTCCCAACCAGCCTTCTTTCTTTCTTCAATCATTTCCTTCAATTCTCTTGATGTATGCTTTCTGGATGAATTTTCCTTACCATCAGTAGTGATGATGAACAGTGTCTTAGCTGGTACATCCTCTTCCCTGATATAGCGATGAACAGTCTTGATGTGCTTGATGGCATCAGCTACTGCATCGATAAGTGCTGTTGAACCACTTGGATAATAGTCCCCTCTTTCCATCTTTTTGATGGTTTCCAAATCTGCCCGGTCATGAATGACCCGGCTTTTGTTATTAAAGAAGATGGTTGAGACAATACAGTTGCCTTCAATTTCTCTTTGTCTTTCAATGGTTGAATTGAACCCGCCAATTGTATCAGCTTCCAAACCACTCATCGATCCCGATTCATCAATAATGAATACAACTTCCACTAAATCCTTGTTCATATTACCTCCTATTAAAAATGTGATTGCTTGGATTTCTCCTTACAATCACATCTTAGATGTTTTAACTGCCTGTTAGGTAAACTGATATTTTACTTTTATTCCATCCTGGAACCAAGCATTTCCAGATCGTATTCAAAGAGCAGTCTGTTGATTTCATATATTTTATAGCTGCGATTCTTAAGGAAATAGCGGACTATGTAGTCCCTTTTGTTATGTCCAAAGGAATAGCCAGCTTTTTCAATAAAGTCAATGGCTTCATTTTCATTCAGTTTAAGACCAATAGCCAAAGCCAAAACATTGCTTTTCTTAGGAATGACATTGTTGTTATAGATCTTATTGAAAGCCTGTTTGGATAGATTGGCATTCTTGTAGACATCCTTTTCCAAAAGGTCTTTTTCAATGATCATTCTTCTTAAGCATTCATTAAATGATTCATCTTCAACATAATCATCAATAAATGGTTCAATATCTTCCAAACAGTAATCTGCATCATTGATTGCATTTGGCAAAATTGCATTTTTCCTGCCAAATGATGGCATTTCAAATCTTGGCTTTTCTACTCTTTCACTATAAAATTCATTTATCTCAGAATAATCATCATCAAGGCTAAAGCCATAGTTTGAAAGATAATCATCAATATTGCGATAAAGGGTCTTGGAAATCTCAAAGGCTTCCTTATCATAGACCAGCAGATAGACATCCATTTCGTTATCATAGAGAAAGTCGGAGATGACTTTTGTCGCAATATTCAAAGCCTTCTTTTTAGGAAAACCAAAGGTGCCAGTTGACACAAGCGGCATAGCAATTGATGATAATCCCAATTCCTTTGCCTTATTCAGGGCATTCTCATAGGTTCTTCTAAGATCTTCATCAGCGCTTGCATTGCTTTTGTAGTAGATGGGTCCAACTGTATGAAGAATATAATCACAATTCTTCATATCATAGGCTTTGGTCACAACTACTTCTGCTGTCTTTAATCCGCTATACTGATCACATTCTGCTCTTAATCTAGGACCAGCAGCCTGATGGATACAGTAATCAGTACCACCTCCCCCACTTAATTCCTCATCAGTAGGATTGAGAATGCAATCAACAGCAATTTCTCTGATATCATCTCTTCTTATTTCTAATGGCATTGCTTACTCCTGGTTATAAAA
>JAQXQU010000004.1 GCA_029101345.1 Erysipelotrichaceae bacterium
TATACATCACGACTGATTGATGCACATATCATACTCGCCAATGGTAAAGGTAAGGGCACTTCATATAGCATCAACCCATTAGTTATCTCAAGTTCCCAGAGCAATATACAAACTACACTTCGAACTATTGAGCCATATCGACTCAAAGCCCTTGTGATGGAAGATCTGAAGTTTCATCCCAATTCTTCAGTCCAAGAAATTAGTTCCCGCTTGCCGGATGTTGATTTTACACGCTTACAGGACCTCGTACGAAAGATGGCAAGAGCAAATGAGATTAAATCACTAGGAGGAAGAAAATACAGAAAATATTCGCTCTAATCTTTTCTTGAAAAAAGTGGCAGAAAATAGAAAAGAATAGAAAGAGAAATAGAGAAAGAATTTCATAAGTAATTGATATTCAGAACTATCTTTTCTTGTTTTAACGATAAAGCCATCTCATTATTGCTGGTACTGCGTTAATTTTGTAAAGCGAATTTGGAACTTGTTATGATGTCAGAAGTACGAAATCTTGTTATTCCGCCATCCGATGGCAGAGTAGTTCGGCCTTGACAGAAAGAGCCTTTCGACCTAAGGCGAGTCAATGCACGGACGAAGCCGACGGAAAACCTGTACATCTTCTTCGGCATCCACACGGCAAACGTGGTGCAGCTGACAGACAGAATAGAGCAGAGAGCACAGCTGGCGGCCTCCTTAAACGAAAATATGCACATAGAAAAGTGCTTTCCCATGGGAGCTACGCCTCTGTCATAGAGAATGGATAAAAAATCCGGCCGAAACGACCGGAATGAGATATAAAAACGGAAAATTGATGAGCCGGAATCAAAAACGGATGGGATTAGCTCGCTGCTTCGTCAAATAGAAAACAGTAAACGACAATACCTAAATATGCCCGTGGACAGGCTCACTTTGAATCGTATGAACAGATATGAATCTCATAGAACATGCGAAACAGGCAGGGTTCTTTGATGAAGATTAATTCAAATGAATAATCCAAATAGACCAGTATTATCTAAAAAATATTAATATATGGAAGAAATACATGATAGAGTTGTTAGAGAAATTGTCAGCCACTTGAATAATAAGTCTTTTGACATTTATATCAATCCTGGTCAAGAGAAGAACGCTGGCATTGGCGACAATTATCCTGATGTTGTCATGACAGAGAAGGGAAGAAATACTGTCAAATTTATTCTTGAAGTTGAGACTGAGGATAGCGTTACTAAGGATGAGGCTATCAATCAATGGAAAAAGTACACATCGGAAATTAATGCAACCTTTTACTTAGTAGTACCGGCAGCCTTACTAAACAAGGCCAAAGAGTTATGTCAAAGAGAGAATATTAATTCTCGGTATGCAACATACTCAATAAGTGGGTCTGCATTAACCTTTGATTTTCAATGATTATGGAGTGGACTATTGTTATTACTCTGTTGGGTGGTGGTTTAGCAGGAAGTTTGCTTACTAATGGTTGGAACTCATGGCAAACAAGAATGCAGAAAATGGACTGTCATTATATGGAAGATGATATTCTGTCAAAAATTCCACAAGTTAATGATGCGAATGAGGTACATCAAAATCTTCATCTAAAAAGATTCAAGATAATAAATACGACAAATAGAGATATACCTAATTTTAGAATAATTTTTCAGTTTGATTCGACGGCAATCATTACGGAATGCTATAGTCAGTCTAAAGAAGGCTTCAATAGGCAAAGGATCAAACAGAACAGGACTAATCCGAATGAGGCAGAGGCCCTGGTTCGAAACTTTAATAGAGGGGATAGTATCGAATATACCTTTAAGGTTGCGAATGTTTCGGAAAACAAGTACTATGTTACCGAAGCCGATTGTATCGGTTTCAGAATTGAATGTACCGATAAGAGAACTGATTCAAAGAAAATTAAATCAGAAAGATCAGATCAAGTGTTGATAATAAGGAAATAATGCCCTCAATTTGGTACTATTAGCACTATATTAGTGCCCTATATTAGTGCCCTATATATAACATAGGGACTGTCGGGAAATGTTAAACTTTTTCCTAACAAATTGATTGCTAATGTGTTAAATATTTTGTATCTTTGATATGGAGAAAAAGAATTCCTCCAACAGGCCGCGCAAAGCTGAATTTGGAGGAATCGCAAAATTAATCTGCATGCCAAAGGTACGAAATTTTGCTGAATTAGCACCGAATATCGGATTCTCGGAGTTCGATTTTTATGACCTCTATCGGTCAACGTTTGAAAAGAGTGAATTGGGCAGGATAAAGAAACTGCTTCCGCTCCATGCGATGGCGGAGAACTTC
>JAQXQU010000005.1 GCA_029101345.1 Erysipelotrichaceae bacterium
TGTGGAAGCGGACTGAAGTACAAGAACTGTCATGGTAAATACAACAGCTGATGAAAACGAAGACACTGAAAATCATACTTGCGGCGGTAACTGTCGTTTCGCTCGCTCTGGCAATCTACTGCCTTGTTGTAAGTATCAAGGGAACTGGAAGCAGCTGGGCATTGCCCGCCGCTCTCGGGCTGACTGCACTTGGGAACTTCATCAATATATATTCTTTGAAGAAGTTCAAAGGGAAAGGGGAGTGAGATGGAGATTGATACTGGCGGGGAAGGCCGCCCCGAAGGTTTTGATGGAGGATATAATCAATGACAGCTTAAAAATGTGATGGTGAATAAGTTCAATGATTTCTCAGCTTTGAAGGCATTGAAAAAAGAAATGGTGGAGAACGATTCCTCCGGTAAGAATATCGCACCCCAGCCACAGAAACGCAGTAGAACTGTCGTCCACAAGCCAAAAGAGCTGCTTGAAGGGGAGAGGATGGCAAAAGAACGCGGCCTATGTCCCGGCTATACGGTTCACTGATGGACTCCAATGACAGGGGAATACTCCGGCATGTGCATAAGGATTGTGTGGAGATAGAGATTGACGGTCTTCTTTTCAAATCCGGGTTTGGTGAATTTGTAGTGAACAATGCCGAGGAAGATGCAAGGCTTCTGGGGGGGGTGGAGGTAGCCATAAACGAAAAGAGCAAGAGTGTGACAGGCCAAAGGCCATCCCGAATGAAATATCAATAGACTTGCATATTGAAAAGATACCGTCAGGATATGATGCCCCGAAGGGCTTTGAACTGCCATATCAGATTGAATATTTCAAGAGCATCTTACATAAGTATATGAAGCATAGAGGGATTAAGATCTCCTTCGTAATACAAAACAGGCATCTCAGATACACATTCCATATATTCACTCACCTTATTGTTGTTTCCGTAGGTCTTCATTGAATCTATCAGTTTCAAATCACTCTTATCAAAACGACGAGAAAGGAAGAAATAGTTACAATATTCGCGGTTGTCTGCACTATCGAAACTGTCGAATGTTGGATATTCTGAGTTTTTCAATTTCGTATACCTAAAACTCCTGTTTTTCCACTTTCGGCTTAGTCGGGCGACCTCTTTTGCGGGTTGTTGACTTAGCCTTGGAGACGTAGACCGGAGCACATCCGTCAGTGATAGCGAAGCCAAAGGCCTTGCAGATATCAACCTGAGAGCGGACGAACGGGGTGATGACCTTCATCTTTCCGGTTTTCTCTATGCATCGTATGGTGCGCATTTGGGCGAGCACGGCTTCGGTTGAAGAGAACTTCTTGCGCAACACATCGTCCTTCTGCCATAAGGATCGTACGTATGAAGCAAGGATGAGTCCGACGAAATATATAAACATGCGGCTTCTTTTCCCTCCCTCGGACCAGGTCCTGATGCGGTCGTGCCCAAGAGGGTCCTTTTGTTCTTGCCCCATCGGATGTCAACAAGGTTGAACCATAAGTCGATATCTAGGTGGAGTCGACAGCGCAGAGTTCGTCTCTGGAGACACGCTTTGCTCGGCAGCGGAATAGGTCCATCCTATTCTTCTCGGTTATACTCTGTGTCAGGCGGGTGATGTTGACGCTGTTGAGTTCGTGCTCCGAAGGAGCCTTGACTTCTTTCTGCCATTGGCTCAACTGGTTGTATGACAGGTTCTCGATAAACGGGAAGTAGGCCATTGTCAGTATGTCGTTCACCATCTCATTGTTGCCCTCAAGCACTTTGAGCAAGTCATCCTTAACCCCGGTCTCTTCGGCCACTTTGTCAAGAAGCCACGTGGCTCCATATTGACGATCCACATCTTCGGCCTGATATGACACGCGACCTCTCCTGCGGGTGCTTGACAGTTCCGACAAGTCGCTCATGTCCCAATCTGCAGGGAATATGAGTTTATCGCGTTCGCCATTCGAAGCATAGAAGTAGTTTACTCCAGGATGGAATCTGTTGCTCTCATCAAGTGTCCCCCAATGTTTGTATGAATACCGTTTCTTACCGTCTTCTCCGATAGTGAAAACCTTGGTCGAAGCATATCTGTGTTTGCCCAATGTGTGAACTATCACCTTATACTGAGTATCTTTATTGACTGGTCTGCCGAGTGCCATATGTTACTTTCTTTATAGGTATAAATATTGACATATGCATGAGTTATTTGGTTTATTTTTAAATAATTATGAATTTTGGGTATAGGAGCTTGAAAAACTCAAAATTCATACTGATGATTCTGTTATCAGTTCTGAATAAAGCGCTCTGGCTGGTCATAAAATGAAAGTCAAGAAATTGTTGTTTTATGCTATCAATGTATTCGGAATTATTTCTATATTTGTCATCGCTTAGCTAGCCCGATATGGGTTGGGTGGGCAATACATATTGGTAAAGACGTTACTTGACGTTTATCTTCTTAACTCAAACTTCGCAACTTTGATACTTGGAGAAGAGACGGCAACGGGAACGTCCATATCGGTGATGACGATTCAGTCACTGCGCTTTTGGCGTGGAGTTTCTGCATATCATCCCTGACGTGGGCTAGCTGCGTTGCTTATCCTCCAAGTAGGCAGCGAAGGCCTGAGTTAGGGATAAGCAGAGTAAGACTCCCACGTCTTTTTTTTGTGTATCTTCGATTCTGGGAGACTATCGAATGTATATGAGCTAAAAATGATGAAAAATTTCCTCACAGGTCGAATAATCTCTAAAGATGAGCCATTTATGCCCGCTGTTTTCGTTGATTCTGTGTCTTTAGGCACCGTAATCTGCGTTGTTGGTGCGAAGCAATTATCGCAAGTGGTTAGTGACAAAAGAAATGATAAAATAGATCGTGATACTAGAGATACATCGATAGTCACTGACTATTGGCAACTGCCATATTCTCAAGATGTCTTACTCGCATTATCTTCTTCTGTAGATGACATCAAGTTCTAAACTAGACCTATTGCTAGTTCAGATTGCGACTTCTTATATTCATATGGATATAAGAGGTCAAGATCCGCAGTTAGGTCAGTATTATATAGCAGAATATGCCACACGTGCGGGTTATTCTGTAAAAATTAAGCGATATTCATCAAATGAACCTATGATTCAGGGTATACATAATATCCTGTCAGAATATAATTGTGATGTATTGGGCTTTTATGTGGATAGTGAAAACATCTGGACAATTCGACGTGTCATACTTGCTTTAAAGAAACTCTGTAGTAATTTATTTGTAATTATTGGTGGACCGCAGGTTACCGGTAATCCCGAACTTGCGATGAAACGCCTAACAATGGCGGATTGTGCAATTGTTGGAGAGGGTGAACGCCCAATGACGGAATTGCTATCTGTGGATTTTAGAACAACAGAAAATTTAAAGTCAATTAAGGGCCTTGTTTTTTCTTCTAATGGGAAGATGTTTTATACTGGTTCGCAAATACCAGTGTGCAATTTGGACCAATACCCTTTCCCTCGTAGAGAGCTATACACATTGGATGAAGGAGTCATTTTTGATCAAATTAGTACAGGACGAGGTTGTGTCGGAAAATGTGCTTTTTGTTTTGAGGGTTCTAAAAAAGATAATAGATTACGACTACGTAGTATAGAAAATGTAATCGAAGAAATTGATTATGTGGTTTCTAATCTAAAGGATCACCCATTTATTTCATTTTTGGATGATACGTTTATTATTAATCCTGACCGTACTGAAGCGATCTGCAACCATTTAATAGTTAAGTACGGTGGAAAAATAGGTTGGTATTGTGAAGCACGGGTAGATATACTTCTTAGGAATCTTCACCTTCTGCCATTAATGAAAAGGGCAGGTCTTATTAGAATACAATTAGGTGGTGAATCAGGATCACAGCGAGTACTAGATGCGTACAACAAGGGGATGAAAATTGATGATTTAATCTATGTCGTTCAAAAGATTTATGAAGAAGGAATATCGTCAGTTTATATTAATTTTATCGTAGGAGGAGCACATGAAACGATGGATAGTTTCATGGAAACCCTTGACCTAGCAAAGAAATTGTTGCGTATTGCACCTGGATGTGCTGAAGTTGGTTGCTCTTTATTCTCACCTTATGTTGGTACTCCAATGTATGATAATCCTTCATTGTTTGGAATAAAAATTATAGATAGAGATTTGATTAGTGGGCCTGATGGCTATATGGCGTTTGTTGAGACTGAAGCATTATCACAATTCCAAATTTTACAATTGAAGGATTACTTTGATGCCGAAATCTTAAATACTCAATATGGAATAATTAGGACTCTTTCTAAAGAGCAATTATTACATCATTTTGAGTTATTTGACAAGTATACAATGAAGACAAGTATATACAATCAGCTTCAAAAGATAGAATCCTTTAAAAATTACTTTGAAGCAGTCCTTAAGTATGGTTTTTCTTCGATAAGAAATCTTAGCAAAGAAGAGTTGTTGTTAGCTGTACCTTATAGGACAGTTCAACCTGTATCTGATGGACAAAAATATTTAAGACTAGTAGGTAAGGCAGACTATAAAGAAAGTACATATCTCCAAAATTATATATTTCTATTAAGTTCAGGAAAATTATGTTTTCAGGAGATATTAGATCTTTTAAGAAGGAATGAGGCTTTTACTTACAATGATAGTCTTATTGATGATGTTATTAATGTGTATAACATGTTTGATGAAGAACATTTAGTTGTATGGAAGTACAAGTTTTAGATAGTAAATTTTCATGTATGATGTGTGGGGCATGTTGTTCTAACCTACTAGAGTGGAAGAGAGAATCATTACCCCTACTTAGGAAGCTATTGCCAGAATATGATTTGGATATTCCCTATGAAAACATTAATGGCAGATGTGAAAAACTGAATGTTTCTAATAGATGCACAATATATCATGAACGCCCTTTGGCTTGTAATACTAACCGTTTGTTTAGAATACTTAGTGAAAAGTTTAGTATTTCAATCTCAGAGTTGTACAATTTGCAAAAAATATCGTGTGAGCGGAATCGTTCCCATATGGGCAATATGTAATCAGTAATAGCATAGAAATCATGGATGTTAGTGATATTATACAAACAGGTTTATTAGCAATTGGCATATTGACTTTGATATTCTATATACTACAGTATCGCAGGAATAATCAAAAGGCTTCTTTAGACGATGAAATGGCAACTTTGTCGCAGGCTTTCAGAGTTGATGAATTATATCATCCCAAATATGTGCATACCGCAATTAGTTATCCTAATAGGATTTCTTCTGAAACGTTTATGATAGATGATTCTTTGTCTGTATTTGATAGTTTCTATGAATACGTAAGAAGTGCTGCTCGATTAATTCCTGATAGTGAGTTAACTCATAGAGAAATGATAGTGTTATATAATAATTTTGCGGAGAATCTTGTTCATAGAGACCGGCTAGATATGACATTTCAAATACTATATTCATGTGTCCATGGTATAATATCGACAATAGGATTTAATTCAGATAAGAAAAAACGACTGTCAAGAGTTCAGAATACGATCACTTCCAAACAATTGATTTGTTATTATTTTAACCAGATACAATATTTTGATAGACAACGCATATATAACAAATACATTCGTGAAGAACTATTCGAGTACGAATTTTTCAAAAAGATGTTTGAAAGTGAACCATATCGGCAAATTCAAAATCAGATTCCATTATCAGTTGAACAACTATTTTATAAGCAAGAAATAAAATAATATGTCAGATAAGGACTTAGTAAAAGAACTCCTAGCTGGTAATGAGGAAGAAACGAAAAAGTTCTTCTATCATCAATGCTATCCTTTATTTAAATCAATATACGATCATTATTGCACTGATTGTACTTCATGCATTGAATTTATTAATGAAATGTATGTTTACATCATGGCAAAGAGTAAAACCACAGGTAAATCAAAGTTAGAAGGATTTAATTTTGAATCATCTTTATTTTACTGGGTGAAGGTTGTTTGTATATATTATTGTTATGCTAAGTTTTCGAAAGTAACTAAAAGAAATGATATTCAATCAGAGATTTTAGATAGAAAATGTCAAGCTTCAGATTCTTATAATATTGACTTATCTCAACTTGCTCGTAATGACATTGAGGCAATCATAAATATGATGCCTAATCGGCGATATCAAAAACTCATCAAAATGAAATATTTAGATGATAGGGAGCCAGAAGAAGTCGCAGATGAGTTATGTGTAAGTATAGATAACTACTACAATATGCACATGAGAGCTAGAAAGCAGTTTTTAGCATATTATAATTTGGAGGATAAGAGATGAAATATGATTTAACAGAAGAGAAGATAGCAGCATTTCTAGAAGGTAGATTGTCTAGTTACGAACGTGACGTCATTTCTAATCTTATTGATTCAGACGAAATATTGTCCTCTCTAATCAGTGATATTAAAGAGATTGATACGATTCCTTTAGTTTCTAAAGATGATCACCTGGGCTTTAATGAGAATATTGAATTACCAAACATCGATTCTTTATTTGTTGAAGAAAACTTGTCCCCCAATTTCTCATTATTTACATATGATTTAGATCCAAGTTTATTATTGTTTCCTGGAGTTGAAGTGACTGGAAATTTAGAGTTTGATACGCTCTCAAATGAGGAGCAAGTAAATTTGTGCGTCGGTGATTATGACGGTAGCCATTCCTTGCTTGATACAGATTCTTTAACACCTGTTGATGATTCTATTGACATTAATTCGCAAGGTTTCCAATTATGAATTTAGAAACATTTACCTGTGGAGCTTTTTGGCTTGCTAATTCCGTAACATCGACTATAATGGGATTTGGAAACAGATCTCAACAAGAGATTAATGCAGAAGAAAATCAGAGGTTCCAAATAGAATTAGAAAACCTAAGAGTTGACTTTCAAGAACAAAACGAAAGGGAGAAGGCAGCAAGGATGAGAGCAAGGATGATTGTTTTAAGAAATCAAAGATTGATAGAATCCTTAAAATCTCATGAACTTCAACTAAATAGTTTTCAAATACAGGAGTTTATAAGTAACTATTTACCAATAAGTAAGTCCTACTTGTTTACACTCATTCAAGACTCAAAAAAGAATATTGGACAGTATGATGTAATCCCTAATGTCATCTTGTTGCACACACTCCAAACAAGCTTAAATTATCGGGTTATAGAAGAAAAAGTCGGAGAGTTTTGTAATGCGATGGGAGATGTTTATTTTAGACAAGAGTATTGTACAAAAGACACTGGAGGAAACTCTTGTTTGTTGAATTTGCATGCTGTATTGGGCGACTCTCCAACGATTGTCGTATCTCCATACTATGTTAAGGATGTAATTTATGTGAATACGGCTGTTTGGGAGCCGCAGTCTTCTCGTCCATTAATCAAACCTATCTTTTCCTTCAAGTGTGAAAGAGAGCGTCTTAAGAAAGATTTGGACTATCAGAAAAAGATTGAAGAAAAAGTTTGTGTAGTTGCAACAATTTTTTCTGCGTTGGCGAGGGATACATATATGGCAATCAATTATGGTAAAGAACCAATATTGGATAAACTTATACATAATCAGGAGTTTAAATATATTTCAGATGCCATACGAGAGAAAGAATATGAATCCTTGCTGGAGTACTTAAAATATGAATATGACGGAACTTCTAGATATATATTCGAGCGAAAACAGCCTAATATGTTACAGGTTTTTTCGCCTTTGGATATTGATACGATAGGTAAAGAATTGGCATTAATAGGAGAAAGACTTCCACAAAAAGAGCATACAATATGATAGATCCTATAACCCAGCTTGGTATTCTGGTTGTCAATGTTGGCTGTAATATATACAATAATATTAAAGCTAAAAATATTGGCACAGAGTTGCAAAGTAAACAACAAGAGTTTATAAAGGCTCAAACAGATCGCCAATTTGACAGAATGCGGCAACTTCAACTTGAAACAGAGCAATTGCAAAATGAACTTGATGATGAAGTACATCGTCAGAGACTTGAAGATATTGAAAGGGAATATGATAACTTGGTTACTAGTTTAGCATTTAAAGAGACTATTCATGACTGGCCTTTGAATTCTTTGCCTTTTGTGATTAAAGGAGAATCATTTGGCTCGTTCTTAGGTTGCAAACCAAGCATTGCAATTCATTGCATATTTGCTATATCAAACAGTAAGGCCTTTAATGAAAATTTATATGCCGAGCTGGATCAAAGAATAGAACAATTCTGTAATTTAAATTATGGACCAACATCTTCTCATCCGATAATATACTACGGGAATGGTTGGAGACGTAATGTAGAAGTTACTAAAGGCCGTGTTGATCAATTATGTACTAATTTGAATACTTTACCGACAATTTTGATTGAGCCTCATTTTACTGCAGATACAGGGAGGTTGAAATTTGTTGTCAGTATTTGGGGAATGGGATTGTCGAGTTCTAATGCAACAACAATTTCAATTTACCCTAGAGAGGAAGATTTCTCTTATGGATATACATCTGATACTGATTTTTCTAACGACGACATAAAGTTATGTTCATTAGAAGAACTCCCTATCTATATATCAACAATCTATTCTTACGTTGCTGATATATATTATCATAAGTATTATCATATACCACCTGTTCTGCCGTCTGTATTAAATCAGTTGCCAGAAGGGAAATTATGGAGTAGGTTATATAAAGATAATTATTTAAAGCTTTCTGCTTCTTATGAGCGAAAAGAGGAGATTTTACTGGATCCATTAAATGCAGTCTCGATATTTCGTAGTTTATTTATCTACTATTCAAAAGAGGAGTTTTCTAATAAACTTGATGAAATGATAAATATTTTAAATGAGGCATTGCGAAATAATTCAATCTCAACTGAAGAATTACCAAGTATCGCTCATGAATTAGGACTTATTGCAAAAGAGGTTGATAATGAAAAACTACGAACATTTATAACATATTGCCAAAGTGAAATAGATAGAGGGTTTATACTTGACAAAATTTCCTTTGAACATATTAATGAAATCTCTATAGAAGAGCAAAATGTAGATTCGTTTGATTTAGCTGAATTTATTGAACGTTACGAGGATTTTATATCCGAATATTCTCATTTGTTGGATATAAATAACCTATCTCTCTATTTTCAACTGATAGATAATAATATAATTGATATCCATATTATGGAGAATGATAGCCTCAAAGTGTTATTATGCAGAAAGCCCTTTAATTTCAGAGTTTTCTACCAAAACATTAAGAGACGAAAACAGTTTAATTCAATATTTAAGAATCGTACATCGCTTTATTGTAAGACGGGAAGAATAGCACATTTAAAAGAAATGTACAACTCTGATATGTTAATTTTTTAAACAGTAACTATATGAAGGTAATAAAAGGAATTTTAATAGCTGGAGCCTGTGGTATTGCAGCAGCTGCAATTGTAAATCGTCGCAAATATTCTTATGAACTGTTTATTGCAAATGTTAGAGATAATGCAGCGGGTAAAATAAACGATCCAGAGAATGTAAGTGTTGTTTTATCAGGATATATTGATAAGAATAGCATGGTTAGTCCCATCTTATATATAAAGAAAAGCAATGGAAAAGTATATAAGCAAGCTCTGCCAGTTCGTCCAATCAAATTAAAGGAGTGTCCAATAGATATTCAGCAAGCTGCAGAAAACACATCGGAAGTAACAATACTTAAATTTAAATAAAATGGACTTTAAATTTGTTAGTAATCCAACTCCTAAAGCGGAAGAAAATAAAAGAAACAGCCATAAGACCACTACGTCTTTCATTCCAATTGAACCCGAGTGGTCTTTGGATGAGGTGATACTTTCAAGTCCGACTCGTGAGTCGATAGAAGACATCATTTCCTTTTGCAAAAATAAAGATACAATTATCCAGGAGTGGGAATTATATCGCTTCATGAAAGGAACTGGAGGGTGTATAGGAGTCAATTTCTGGGGATTGCCTGGTACGGGTAAAAGTATTGCTGCAGAAGCCGTCGCTAAAGCGGTAGGGAAGAAAATTATACAAGTATCTTATGCTAGTCTGATGGATAGTTTACAAGGCAACACTGAAAAGAACATTTCTGCATTGTTCCAGACGGCTGTAGAAGAAGATTGTGTCATTTTATTTGATGAGGCAGATGGCTTATTAAGTGCTAGGAAAACGAACTCTTCTAATTCTGATTCAGCAAATCTGATAAAATCACATTTGCTTACAATTCTTGAACGTAGTAGCGCAATTGTAATCTTCACGACTAACTTCTTTAAGAGTTATGATAGAGCATTTGTGCGTAGAATTTTATGGAACATTGAGTTTACCGCGCCTGATATTGACGAACTTACTCAATTATGGCAACTTCATATAGGCTCGAAAGTCCCAAGAACGATAGAATATTCAAATTTAGCTTACTTGACTGACGCAATAGCTAAAACTAAAAACATTAAAATTACAGGTGGTGACATTCGTAAAATGACGTTGATGTTCTGTACAAGATTAACATCGGGGAAGATTAATCAAATTGATGAATCAACCGCTACGGATGTGATTGAAAAATATTTATCGGATTTGGAAGAAACAAATTCTGCTGATATGACGAGGAAACAGGTGTTGTCTAAAGAAGAGTTACCTGAAAGCATTAGAAAAGAATTCGAATAACTTAAAACTATTAAAATATGGGAACATTTATTATTGGTATCGCTGTCCTTAGCTTATGCGTATGGGTATTCCAAAAGATTTGGAAATATATCCTGAGGTGGTGTTTTTATTTAATTGAAAAACTCTTGGATATCGTATCTTACATTATAACATTTGTAAGAAGGGGGGTCAAAGCGGTAGCATATCTGTACCGTCGTACGTCAAGTGGAAAATATATTAAACAGGAAGTTCCTTTGGAGGAAGAGATTGATATTGAGATACTTCCAGAAGGCCTTCGTAATGAGCTTGAACAACACCAGGAAGTTCTTGTTAGAAGAGATCCGATTAAACCAGAAGAATTTTAAAATATGTGGGATATTCTTTATTATGCTGGGGCTGCGCTATTAGGCGGTCTCATAGGATGGGCAATAGGTTCTGCTATTAGCAAATATATAGATAAGGCAAAAGAGTGGTTTGCCCAAGTATGGAGAGAAATACCACGTGTTGTTAAAGCCGTCGGTGTTCTTGTGAGAATTAATGCCAATCGACTGAAGAAACATTTAATAGCTTTATTATCAAACGATGAAGTTGAGGAATATGTAGAGAATGGAGATGAGGGTGTTGAGGTTGATCCTGATGAGATACCTGCAGATGCGCTCAAGGCTCTGAATGAAGACGGATATATCCCAGTTGCTGTTTACGAATAATTTAAAGAATCAACAATGAGTATTAGATCAATTTTAGACGCTTTTGCTGAAGCTTATAAGTATGCAGAGTTCGACTTTTATAAGATTAAGACTGAAGTTATTAATTTATTAAAAGTTGCAAATGAAAAAGGTTATTCTACGCCGATGTATTGCGAGGTCGCAATAGATGTAATAAATAAACATCGTACAGATGTGTTGATCCAACTTATTTATAATAAAGAGGGGAAATACATTCGCTTTAAAAAGAATCTCGATCTGGGAATGATAGTGAACATTCCTATCGTCGTAAAGAATCGATTGGACCAAGAATCTAAAGTAACATTCAAGATTGAAGATATACAAGGTCTGTATGTGATTGCAGAAAGTGATATTAAAACGTCTATTGAATACAAATCCTTAGAAACATTTAAGTTTACAAATATTAAAGAAGAACCGATTCAAAAGATATTAACCATAAAGGATGATTTGTTCTATTATACCGTAGAATGTGTATGTGCTTTTGACGATGGACGAAAAGAAACTAGAAAAAAGTACTATGCGGAGATTAGAAATCTTCCTATAGAAGTCATTAATAAAATTCTTGCTTCAGATGATTATCAGTGTTCATTGGATGTAACTCACGCAAATAAGTAGTAAAATTGAGGGCAAATGTCGCCCTCTTTTTGTGATAGTTTTAGATATAACCTCCATCTATATCATTAAAATTAGAAAATTTAATATGAACAATTTGGATTTTGATTCATTTGAAATAAATGACAATTTTGATGGTTTTGCTCTTCCAACAAAATGGCATGATGTTTTAGGAAAGGTCTTTCCTGATGCTTGGTTTGACGGCATGCGTGATAATTTTGGTGATACGCTGTCTAATGATATGATAATGGAGTCTGTTCATCAAGCAAGTGTGTTCTTTAACATGGATGATCCTATGGCTGTTCAAGAAGATTATGCAATAGGTGTATATAACCAGTTACCCTTTACACCAATGGATGACATAGTTGTATTTAATCGCGAGCAGTTTGAGATGATGGGTATAACTGAAAAAGATGGTTTGGATCTTGTTATGACTCATGAAGGCGCCCATCGTGCACTTCAAAGCCTGGATCATGGTTTTAATGATCATCAAGAAGAACTTTGCTGTGATTTTATGGCAGGGGTGCGTGCTGGACTTAATGACATGGATTTCAGTCAAATGGAAAGTTCTTTGATTGATACTCCGGCTAGTGAGTCTCATCCTGGTGGGTATGACCGTGTGATTGCAATTAATAAGGGCGTAGAATATGCACAAGCATATATGGATGACCATGGCTGTCCACCATCGTTTAATGATTGTCTAGATGAGTTTAGAACTGAATATCAGTTAGATTCTAGCGAATTATCACAAGTAAACTTAAGACAAGATGAACCAATTGGAGTAATGCATGGCTATACGCAATCTGAAATCAATTCACATATATCAAAGGCAGAACACGAGATGCGATGTCAAGAGAGTAATATGAAACATAGAGAATCAATGATGGAGAGTAAGGCTAGAATGGGTGAACCATACGAGTCAGAAGAATACCAGTTTAACGTCGCAAAACGCAAATGGGAAGAAGCTAAAGCAGAATATAATCGCTGGAAGCATACAAAGCCGGATATTAAAGGTTTTGTGAATGATGCGGATTGGCATATAAAAGAAGCGCAAAGAGCTTTAGATAGAGGAGATATGGGGGCATATAACGACCACCTTTCAAGTGCGAAGATTTGTTCATGTTAATACAAATATCTATGAGAACAATAAAAGAAATCAGAGGTCTGAAATGCCCAAATCACGAGTGGAGGCGAGACGGACATAACTTCACATACGAATCCATTGGCGGAATGGCTCCAACATCTGGAACAAGATGTATTAGGTGTGGCTATACGAAGTCGTTACATAAGCCCCAAAAGTGAAGATTCACCTCATCGAGTGTATAATTCGATAAGGTTTTTTGTACTTGTCTATGATAGATTCCCCAAATTCTCCACTCTATATCATAAAACTAAATCTATCACGCTATGTTAATTACACTCTGTCTGATCATATTGGGCTATATGATTGTTGGAAAGGATGTGAAGCCCTGGGTGGAGAAACTCAAGTCTGTGGATTGGAAGTCGGAGGCTGACAAGGTCATCGGCAAGATCAAGGAGTATGCAGTAAAAGGCGGCCGTGTGGCTGTGAAACCGCTACTTCAATTCTATTATGTTATGACTGATGCTGAGACTACAACGATGGAAAAGGCTCTGATTTATGGGGCAATCCTCTATACGGTTTCTCCGATAAGCATCATCCCAGCAGCAGTTTATCATATCTTCGGCATTCTTGACGAAGGTGCTGCAATTGCATTCGTTTATAAGAAGGTCAAGGATAAGATTACTCCTGCAATCAACCTCAAGGTGGATGAGACTATTGAGGAATGGTTTGGGCCTGATTATTCAGTGTCAGAGGTTGGATATATTGAATAAGAGGTCGTTGTTATGAAATCTTTGTATTCGGATGTCGTAACTCCGGAAGGCATTTTGATGGTGCGTCCTGCTTTGCATTGGAACATTTCGGTGCCATTATGGGGCAACGTGAAGGACGGCAATGTTCAGAAATGCATCAAAACTTGAAAATGTATATCTGCCACTGGAGTTTTGGGATGAACTTTAAAAAAGTGTCACTTTGTATATGAAGAATGTCTTTCTTGTTGCGATGTCTTTGTTGCTTATGGATTCTGCCTTTGCTCAAGATGATTATTGCCGTAGAAAAGCGGAAAGTTATACCAGGGAGGCAGAGTACTATCAGAAAAAGGCTGATGGATATCGTTGTGAAGCTGAATATTATCTGAAGAAAGCAGAAGGTTATCAGAGAGAAGCCGCTTATTATACAAAGAAGGGTAAGATTGATAGTGCGAAGACATATACCAGATATGCTGACTCCGCAATGGATAACTACAAAACGCAGATGAGATATGCTTCCCAAGCTGACGAGAAGGCTGCTCAGTATCTCAGATGGGCTGCAGATGCATTGAGTAAACACTAAAGGAAAACTATGAGATCGTACAAAATAGAAAATCTGCAACAGTGTGTTAGAAATCTGTTTGCTCAAGCGCGATATTAGTTCAGGGCCATTCATAATATTGAATGGAAATTCAAGATTGCTGTTGGAGAGGGAATGACCAAGTTCAAGGTCTTTTCGCTCTGGGAAAATGATAATGACTCTTTCTATGCTACGGCATTGGAACTTATCAGGTTGAATTATGATTCTAAGATTATGATCGACCTGTCTGTCTATGTGAAATATTCGGACTACACTTGATCTTCTGAGTTTTGCAATTATTTGGATAGCCAAAACCAATGCTCAGTTTGTCGGATAAGTTTATACCCGTTATAATCGGGTAAGAAAAAGAATTTTAAACAAATAATTGCGTTAGGATTGCCCTGATAGATTCCAGACAGGCGAAGACTCTATAAGGGAAAATGTTATGGAAATCTATTATGAAACCAAAGCTAAAATCAGTCCTCAATGCCATCTGGAAGGTGAGCCTGGGACTTATCGGTGCAGGAGTCGCCGTTTTCACTATCCTTCTCGCAATTGCCTTTTGTGAGAGTCATTACGGTCGTTATGAATGGCGAGAT
>JAQXQU010000006.1 GCA_029101345.1 Erysipelotrichaceae bacterium
AGTAAGAAGATTCAAGAAGAACAAAGGCCTTGCCATCTACAATCTCTTAAAGAAAGAGCTCAAAAAATACTATAGTCTATCAGATAACTAAGCCTGCAGATGCAGGCTTTGTTTTATATGAACAACGACCATAGTGGCAAAAAGTTGAATATTTGCCGATATGGTCTGGCCAAGAACTCTACACCTGATACAATTAATAGTATTAATAGATAATAGATTGGAAGTGTGATATGAATAAGGAATTTGATTATCAAAATGAATTGCATGCTGGATATCAAACTGCTATTCTCAACAAATCATATCTTTCAAATCTGGCTTTCCGACCAAAATTTCTTTCAAATAATCCGGCAACTGGTCAGAAGGTTCTTGCGTCTATCGAGCAAGAGCTTTTGTCATGTGATAAATTCAGAATAAGTGTAGCTTTCATAACAAAAAGCGGTATCACGCCATTGCTGCAGACACTTAAGGATCTTGAAGAAAGAGAGGTCCCTGGTGAAATCCTGACAACCGATTATCTATGCTTTAGCGAGCCTGAAGCCCTAGAAAGACTAGCTGAACTGAAAAATATCAAATTGAAGATGTATCGGGCTACTTCCCAAAGTGGTGGCTTTCATACCAAAGGCTATATTTTCAGACAAGGAGAAGTCTACAGCATTATCATTGGATCATCCAATCTTACTTTGGGTGCCATCACCAGAAACAAGGAATGGAATACCAAGATCATCTCTACAAGCCGGGGTGAAATAGCCAATGAAGTTCTAAATGAATATGAAGAACTATGGAACTCAAAAGAGACTCAGGATTACAAGGATTTCATTGATGACTACCGTAATAATTACGAAAGGGAAAAGAAGCTAAAGAAACTGCGAATCGCAGCTGTCCCTGAACTGGATGAAATACCGGATAATCTGATTCTAGCACCAAACAAGATGCAGGAAGCGTTTATCAACAATGTCCTGGAACTTAGGAGAAACAATGTAGAAAAAGCATTGCTGACTAGTTCAACAGGTACCGGCAAGACCTATGCATCAGCCTTTGCAATGCACAGGATGAATCCAAAAAGAATTCTTTTCATTGTTCATCGTGAATTGATTGCCAAACAGGCAATGACCAGCTATAAGAGAATCTTTGGCAAGGAGAAAACCTATGGATTGATCTCTGGCAACAGCAAAGAGACAGATAAGGACTTTATCTTTTCGACTATGCAAATGATGGCAAAGCCAGAGATGCATACCCAATTTGATCCTGCTGCATTTGATGCCATCATTCTTGATGAATGTCATCATGCCGGTTCTGAAAGCTATCAGAGAATCATGTCCTATTTTAAACCTAAGTTCTGGTTAGGAATGACAGCCAGCCCTGATACCAATAACTACGATATCTATTCCTTATTTGATCACAATATCGCTTACGAAATCAGGCTTCAGCAGGCTTTGGAAGAAGATCTTCTTTGCCCATTCCACTATTTTGGCATTACTGATCTTGAGATCAATGGCCAGGTTTTTGATGACGATGCCGGACTAAGAAACTTTGCCAATCTTGTTTCAGAACAAAGGGTAGATTATGTCATAGAAAAGGCAGAATACTTCGGCTATAGCGGCGAAAGAGTCAAGGGACTTATCTTTTGCAGTCGCATTGAGGAAGCCAAGGAGCTATCAGCCAAATTCAACAATAGGATCAAGAAGAATGGCAAGCATTACAGCACTATGGTTTTAACAGGAAACGATAACCCTGACTATCGTGAAAAGGCTATCGCAAGACTTGTTACCAACAATGATAATGAAAACCCAATCGATTACATCTTTACTGTTGATATCTTCAATGAAGGCGTGGATATTCCGGAAATCAATCAAGTCATCATGTTAAGACCGACTGAATCACCGGTAGTTTTCATTCAGCAATTAGGACGTGGACTTCGAAAATACAAAGACAAGGAATATGTTGTCATTCTTGACTTTATTGGCAACTATACAAACAACTACATGATTCCAATCGCCCTATCTGGCGATCGTAGCTACAACAAGGACACAATCCGTAAATATATAAGAGAAGGTTCTAAAGCAATTCCTGGCAGTTCAACCATTCATTTTGATGAAGTATCAAAGAAGAGAATCTATGCCTCTTTGGATTCTGCCAGAACCAACGATGTCAAGCTTTTAAGAGAATCCTATGCATCCCTGAAATACAAATTAGGACGGATTCCAAGCATTTTGGAATTCAAGGAACATGGCTCAATTGATGTCATGAAGATCTTCCAGAAATTCGGTTCCTACCATGCTTTCTTGAAAAAATATGAGCCCGACTATCATATCGAACTTTCATCAGAAGAAGAAAATGTCATTGAGTTCATGTCCAGGAAAGTAGTTTCTTTCAAGAGAATTCATGACTTGGCTATTCTGGAATATCTGACATACGAACATGATAGACTGCTTGAAAACTATTGCGAATATATGAAAGAACACTATGATCTGAAAGTAACAGGCGTTGTAGAAGAATCAGTCTATCGCAATTTGACCAATGCCTTTCCACAGGAAAAGGACCGAAGCAAGTATTCATCATGTGTTCTTATTGAAAGGACAGAGAATGGATCCTACAAACTTACAACATCATTTGAAAAGATGTTGGAAAATGATGTGTTCAAAATGATGGTCTTGGAATTATTGCATTTTGGCAAAGACAGATATGCCGAGAAATACAACAAGACTTATAAGGATACATGTTTCGATCTTTATGAGAAATATACTTACGAGGATGTTTGCCGTCTATTAGGCTGGAAAAACAATCAGAATGCCCAAAACATTGGCGGCTACTTCTATGATGCTAACACAAAGACTATGCCTGTCTTTATCAATTATCAGAAATCGGAAGATGCTATTGCTTATGATGATCGTTTCCTTTCCGAAGAATCTCTGATCGCCCTTTCCAAGCATCCAAGAAACATCACCTCAAGCGATGCTGTTCATATTTATCGCAAATCTCCTGAAGACAAGGACAATCGCATTTTCCTCTTTGTTAGAAAAAACAAAGATGACAACGAAGCCAAGGAATTCTATTTCCTAGGAGAAGTCTATGCCGAAGGTGAACCAATTCCTATTCATATGGAGAAAACCAACGACAATGCCTTTGAAATTGAATATCGTCTAGATGTCCCAGTCAGAAGCGATATTTATGACTATATTGTCAAAGAATAAAGGAGCTTAGAAATGAAAACTATTAGAGTAGTTGCGGCAGTAATCAGAAATGAAGACAAGATATTTGCCACAGCCAGAGGATATGGGGAATTCAAGGGTGGCTGGGAATTTCCTGGTGGAAAAATCGAAGAACATGAAACGCCTAAAGAGGCGCTGAAAAGGGAAATAATGGAAGAACTCGAAACAGATATAACTGTAGGTGATCTGATTGATACCATTGAATATGACTATCCCAACTTCCATCTGTCCATGGATTGTTTCTGGTGCTCAATCAATAGCGGAAATCTAACACTTAAAGAGGCTGAAGACGCAAAGTGGCTAAGCAAGAATGAACTTGATAGCGTTGCTTGGCTTCCGGCGGATATCACCATCATTGATAAGATCAGAGAACATATGCAATAGTACTGTTAGGGGGAAATATGGCATTAATCAACTTTAGAAAAATCATTACCGAACTAAGTGATGATGGTTTCAATGATCTCAAAAAAGCAACCAAAGAACTCATACCTTATTACTATCTGGAAGAAAGTGAGGTCGATCGTCTTTCCTTCTTGGAAAAGATCGGTGAATACCTTAGACACTTTGAATTGAATAATCGGAAGGTCCGCGACAATGATATTGCAACAATATACATTGCTGAACTCGGTTCATTGATGAAGAACAGGATCAAACCCGGATCATCAGCTGATAAATACTCCCAAAGGTTTCTACAGCTTGAAAAGGAAGTCCCTTCAGCTGATGGCGACTTCCTTCTTTCCTTGTTAGAAGACATAACTAAGATCTTTGTCTGCTTCTATGATTCTTTTGCAAGAAATCAGGGAATGGTTTTGATATTACATTCTTTGCGCTGGATGCAAAGATGATCGAACTAAAAGATCTGTTCCTAAAAGATAAGCCTGAACCAGGCAAGGACAAGAAGGCCTTTATGCAAAAGATTGATGGCATTGTTCCAGGACAAGTCAAGAATGCTGCAAATGAAATAAGTGAAAAGGCCAAGGATATCACGGAATTAACCCAGAAGTTTGTAAGGAAACCCGATACTGTCTTTGAACCAGTTCACGATGTTATTGAGATGGATGAGATAGTTGACAGGTATTCAAAAAGGGCTCTTTCCTTTATCATGCTAGCTGTTCTATATTGCCGTATCACTGACTTTGAATCCGGAAAGGTGGATTAAGAGATGCAAATTATTTTGGATGTATTGGATAAATATGCTGACCAGATTGATGTCAAAAATGTTTTGGAAATCTGCCTCCGCAATGAGAAAAAGAGATTCAGGGACTTCTATAAGGCAAAGGTAATTAAGAACAGTAGTATTGAAAAAGCAATTCAGGAATCAGTTGGCAAACTCCTTTCACTTAACGAAAAGGCCAATCAGGCAATAAATGGGGTCAGTGAAAGACTTGATGCCTTTGATAAGAATATTGATAATATTTCAAATCATATTGAAGAACTGTCAGCTAAAGCCGATAAGATTTTAGGATCCCAGTCCAAGGAATTGGGCTGGGCTAATCTAATCATCAATTCTCTTGATCTTTGTGCTACTGTTGCCGGTTTTATGATCATCAGTCAGAAAATGGATATGATGGCAAAAGAACTTGGCGAGATAAGCAAAGGAGTAAAGGATCTGGTGACACATCAGGAACTCCTTGATCAAAAGGAAGTCAGAGCTTTGATAAATGAGTATGCCAACATACAAAACAAGGAAAAGGTTGGGCGGAAGTATCGGTTGATGACTACTACAATCTAGTAAATCAGATGTCATTAACAATCAGCACTTTAAGAGAGTGCTTTATCAAGGATATTGGCAATCGTGAAGTCTATCTCGAGGCTATTTCGATTCTATTGCCAGTCTACACCCTTTCAATCTGCAAGCTTGACAAGGCACATTACATTGCTTATGGCACTACTCATATCAATCGCAATTCTTATGCTGCAGTTCTTGATAGCTTTGTAGAGAAGGATTTCTTTATCGGTGTCCAGGAATGCACATTCTTTGATAAAAAGCATAATAACAGCTCACGCGTGTCTTACGAAATTGCTCTTGCGATGATAACCAAGATCAACGAGCAACGTGTGTTGATTGCCGACAGATTGAAACTCATAAACGATTTCACCAATAAAGAAAAGTTTGAATCATTCCTAAAGGACCTTAATGAAGCCGCAAATCAGGAAGTGATTGACGATACTTATGCCAACTATGGTGAAGAAGCAGCTAATGAAGTAAAGGAAGCTCTATACAGCATCTAAGCAAGGCTCAAAGGCACGATAACCGTGCCTTTAGTTTTTTCCTACATTAAATAAAACCGATTTATCAATATTCGAATGCATATGTATCACGACAATCTAAGCACAGTTGAGGCTACTTTTGAGAATTTGCATATATTGCAAGATATCCTTTATTACCAGTTATTGTGGATTACCGTATCTATTATGAATGTTTATACCAACTATTGACTAACCCCCCCCCCGAGATAAAATTAGGTTGCATTAGCAGCTCCAACATATTGGCAGCAAAGTTAGGGGATGTAGATATGGAAGACAACAATTTAAGCTCAACAATCATTTCAGAAAAAGAAGACGATCAGCAAACGAAACATTGCAAAAAATGTGGAGCAGAATTAAAGGATGGCAGCTCATACTGTTCAAAATGTGGTACACCAACAAAAAGAATTTGCAGTAAATGTCAAACTGTTCTTGATGATTCTCAGGAATACTGCCCTAATTGTGGTACCAAATATTCTGATCCAACTAGTTCCATCAGCATTCAGGATTCTCCTGAGAATGAACCGGTAGCTATACAAAAAAATAGGAAACCTCTTCTTGTTGCATTGGCAATAATTCTACTGTTAGTTGGAGGCTATTTTATCTATAGTGCTTTATCAAAACCAAATATAGAAACGCCAAATATAGAAACGCCAAATATAGAAAGGCCAAATCTAGAAATGATGGTTGAAGATTTTGTCAAATCCCATGATTATTGCCGTTATTATGTATATGGAGAAATGGGGATGCCATCCTGCATAAAGATTGGCAGTAATGGCGACTGGATTAAGATTGATTCAAACCCAACCAATTTAGAAAACAATGTCTTTAATAAAAGTGAATTGGAGGTTTACAACGATGTTTTCGGATTTATTAATAGATATTTTATAAATAATTTGGGTTTTTCTAGTGTTGTTATTGAAAAGCAAAACAATACATCTTATTCAATGGGTTACCAAACCGCTGAATCAGATCTGGCAACTGCAGAATGGATATACCATCCTGATAAAGGGCTTGAAGTAACTTATACACTTAAATAATAGTTTTCAATTCATTCTATACTTGTGGTACCTCATGGTACCACTTTTCTTTTACCCACATAAAAATGCCCATTTCTGGGCATTTAGATACCATATTCTTCAATTACTCTTGCTAAAAGCTCCAGTCCTTCCTTGTCTTCAGCAGTAAATCTATTAAGCATTGGTGAATCAATATCCAATACCCCATAGACCTTATTGTCCTTATGAAGAGGAATGACAATCTCTGAATTGGATGCACTATCACAAGCTATGTGGCCTTTGAATTCATGAACATTTGCCACAAGCAACGTCCTGTCTTCACTTGCTGCTGTGCCACATACTCCTTTGCCAATAGCTATTTCTATGCATGCCACCTTTCCTTGAAAAGGTCCTAATACCAGCTTATTGTCTTCTAAGAGATAGAAGCCTACCCAATTGATATCACTCAGATATTCATTGATCAATGCCGAAGCATTAGCGAGATTTGCTACAACGTGATTAACACCTTCAATTAGACCTCTAAGCTCTCTGCTTAATAATTGATAATCAGTTTTCCTTGTCATAGCTTTCAATTAATTCCAGTGTCCTGTTATATTCATCGAGATAGGCATGAACATGAGGCTTTAATTGTTCAATGGCTTCTTCACAATCATCATTGCTTGTGAAGGGTCTGCTGATTTCGATGACATTCCTTAAGGGATTATCATCACTTTCATTATAGAGATTGCTTAATCCTAAATTCATGACAACACCCTTTAGGGTATGGGCATACATGAAAACAGAGACAATATCATTTTCTTCCATGGCTCTTGCCAGTTTCAAAGATGTTGGTTCATCAAGGAACTTGATGATAAACTTGCCGATCATGCTTTCTGTGCCCATTCTTTTTTTGGTTTCCAGATAATTGGCACCTAAGGCCCGGTATAATTCCTCTACATTCATTTGCTGCTACCTCTTTTATGACTGATCATATATGCTTCAAATTCCTTCTCAGACAAGGCCTTTGAATAACAATAGCCCTGGATCATATCAACACCCATATCAGCTATCCTTTTAGCTAATTCCAGTGTTTCAACACCCTCTGATACTGTCTTAAGATTTAATCTCTTTGCTAATCTGACACAGATTTCAAATACCTGATGTCGGCGCTTGTCATCAAAATGCTTTGCAAATGACATATCAAGCTTCAAGACATCAAGTGGCAGGGTTGTCAGAATATTCAGTGAAGAATATCCTGTACCAAAGTCATCCATTTCAATCTCAAAACCTGCATCCTTGCATGTTTTCAGAATTTCTGAGAGCTCTTCAACATCTTCTGAGAACAATGACTCAGTTACTTCCATATGAAGATATTTAGGATCCAGCTCATTTTCCTTTAGCGGTTCCATTCTTCTTGCCAGGAAATCTTTTCTGCTAAAGTCATTTCTTGATGTATTGATGGATATTGGCACAACATCAATGCCTTTGTCCAACCACTTCCTGATATTAAAACAAGTTCTGTCCCAGACATATTCATCAACTTTGGCAATAAAGCCATTCTTTTCAAATAATGGTATGAAATCAGCTGGTGACATAAAGCCATATTCTGGCGATAACCAGCGGATCAAAGCTTCTGCACCAACCAGTTCTCCCGTCTTAGCATCATGCTTTGGCTGATAATGGACAACAAACTGATCATTGCTTAGCGCTTCTTCCATCTTTGATTCAATCAAAAGGATCTTGGATTTCCTTAGTCTCAGCTTTTCATCATAGATATGGTAATGGACATCATAGAGATCATAGATGGAGTCGATGGCTTCCTTGGCATTATTGATTGCTTCATAAGCCCCTTCCTTCTTATCAAGGTGTTCATAGATGCCGATTTTACCGAGAAGAGGGAGTTCATCAGCATTCAAGGCCAATGTTAGCTGTTCGATGAAATCATTGGTTTTCATATCAGTCATGATGACAAATTCATTTTCGTTGTTTTTGCCAACTAAGAGATGATAACCATTGATGCCATTGATAATAGCACCGATCGCAAGGGCACAATTGCCATAATCATCAAAGCCTAGTGCTTCATAATTCTTGCGATACTCATTGATATTATAGACAATCAGTGACCAGTCAATTTCACTATGCTTGCTTAAAGCATTCTTATAGTGATGGATGAAAGCCTGACGGGTATAGATATTGCTTTTTGCGACATATTCAATTTCAGATAGAGCAGAACTTGATTCCCTTAGTCTGACAATTGAATTGATTCTTGATAGAAGAACCGCTCTGTTATATGGCTTATTGACAAAATCAGCTGCTCCTAGCTGCAGGCATCTTTCCTCTTCATTATCTGATGTCACAGCAATAACAGGAATCGAGCTGAATAAAGGATCAGCATTTATCTTCTCCAGCATTTCAAAGCCATTGACATTAGGCATATTGATATCAGAAATGATGACTGAAACTTCATTATAGATATCTTCCAGCATATTAAGGGCTTCCTTGCCATCGGCAGCTTCATAGATATTGAAATCTTCTTCCAGCATGTCATGCAGCATTTCCCTTGAGAATTCATCATCATCAACAATCAATACTGCTCTTCTTCCATTATTGAGGACATCTTCCTTATTCAGTTTTCCAATAACATCCCTTTTTAGCAGATCAAATTCCGTTGTGATATCCCTGGCAAAAAGAATGAGATAAAGATGCTTCTCATCACCTATAGGTACAGCATTGATATAAGTCAGGGAATATCTGGTATCATCAAATGATATTTTGCGACGATAAGTCAGATAGAAAGGCTTGAAGCTGCTCTTCAATACCTGGTCCTTGACATGTTCGATATTGCTATATGTCCTCAATAATTCCCGATCATCATCGTGGGTCAAAGGACTTTCAGCTAAGAAAGACATATAGGTGCTGGCTCTTTCAGCTTCCTTAGGCTGAAGGACAAATTCACCATCTTCCAAGGAAACATAGGAAAAGCTATCTGCTATCAGGTCAGCAAATATGATAGAACGATAACGTTTAAAAATAACATTATTCACAGAGTATTGAAACATAGACAATATGCTATCCATCTTTACCCCCCCCCCCGTGATTTTTGCTGGAAATACGATTATTTTGGATAAACCGGAATATTCAAATTTATTATACTAGATACGGTTATATTTTGGTTATATTCTTTATTAATTCATCTATGATTTCAATATGCCTTATAATCATATTAGGAAACAAGGAGAAACAATAATATGAAGATTGGTGTAATTGGTTATGGCATGATGGCAAGAATGCTGATGGATTCCATGCAGAAAGTGGATGGTTATGAATTATGGGCAATTGCTGGACTGCCGCGCGGTGAAGAAAAACTGAGGAAATTCCATGAAGACTATAAGCTTTCCTACTATACTACTGATTATCATGATCTCCTAAATGACAAAGACATTGATGCCATTTATGTCGCAACACCTAATAATACCCATTATGCTTATGGTGTTGATATTCTTAAGGCTGGCAAGCATTGCCTAATGGAAAAGCCCTTCTGTTCCTTTGTCAAGGAAACAGAAGAACTGATGGAACTTGCCAAAAGGAATAATGTCATTCTCTTTGAAGCTATTACCAACCAGCATCTGCCTAGCTTCAAGTTCATTAAAGAGAATCTTGCTAAGATTGGTGATATCAAGCTCGTCATGATGAGCTTTTGCAAGAATTCTTCCCGATATGATCGCTTTAAGCAAGGTGATATCGCTCCTGTCTTTGACCTTAAGCAACATGGTGGTGCTTTAGGTGATCTTAATGTCTATAATATTCACTTGGCTCTGGGCTTGTTTGGCAAGCCAAAGAAAGTTTCTTATGAAGCCAATCTTAATAATGGCCTTGATACATCTGGCATTGTCTATCTTGATTATGATGGCTTCAAAGCAGCCCTTTTAGCCGGCAAGGACAATAATGGTCCATATCTTGTGAGCATTCAGGGGGATAATGGCTACTTTGTCGCTAATGACTGTTCGAGCATCATCAAAAATGTTGAGATGCATATCAATAAGGAAGATGTCATCTCTTATCAAAATGATATGGAAGACCATTATTATTATGAATTGGCGGAATTTATGCGTCTCGTTGATGAGAAGGACTTTAACAAAGCCCAAGAATATCTGAGTCATGACCTGATGGTCATGGAAGTATTGGAAGAAGCCAGAAATTCCGCAGGCATTTTCTTTGATCCCATCCATTCCCAATCATTATGAATGAAGTAGCACTAATACCCTATTATGATGACTTTGAAATGACTCTGGAATGGTATCAGGACCTTGACCTTTGCAAAAAAGTAGACAACATTGACCATCCCTATGATCTTAATAGGCTTTGCGGCATGTATCACTATCTGAATGAAAAGGGTGAACTCTATTACATCTCTTATGAAGGAAGACCTGTTGGTGACATTGCCTTAGTCAATGATGAAGTCTGCATTGTCTTAAGCAGACCCTATCAAAACAGGCACATTGGAAGAAAGGCGCTGGCATTGCTGATGGAAAGAGCCAGAAACAAAGGTCTTAAAGCACTAAAGGCCAATATTTACTCCTTTAATATTCAAAGCCAGAAGATGTTCAAATCCCTAGGCTTTATGCAACTCAATGATGAATGGTATGAAATAGCACTATGAAAATCCATGATATCAGTCAGGCTCTCTTAAAATGCCGAATCTATCCAGGTGATAATCGACCAGAAAGAATTATCATCAAGAATATGGACAAGGGCGATAGCTACAATCTGTCAGAGCTCCATTGCTGTGTCCATAATGGCACTCATGTTGATGCTCCAAGACATTTCATCAAGAATGGCAAAGGCATTGATGAGATTAAACTAGGCAAATTTGTTGGCAAATGCTTTGTTCATAGCCATCATGGCATCATTACAGAAAACGATGCCAAAAAAATCTATGAAAAAGCAGCCGATCATTCAATTGAAGCCTCCAGGAAGCTTCTTATCAAAGGCGATGCAGAAATATCACTGGCAGCTGCCAAATACTTTGCCCAGCAGAATATTGACCTTCTAGGCAATGAATCACAGACCATTGGACCAGTCAATGCTCCAATGGCCACCCATCTAGCACTTCTTGAAAAGGAGGTAGTACTGCTAGAAGGCATTGATCTCTCCAATGTCAACGATGGCGTCTATCTATTGAATTGTGCACCAATCAAGATCGAAGGCTGTGATGGTTCATTATGCCGAGCTATTCTTATAGAGGAATAACGCTTCTATCGCTTATTGCAGCAAAAGATAAAACTAAAACGCACATTTCTCGTGCGTTTTTAAACTGCTTCAAACTAATTGCATGAAGGCAATGATAGCCTATATCCTTCTGTTAAAAAACGGTTTTTCATTATATTTAAATTAAAGGTCTCAATGAAAGAGACCTGATTTAATATCCAGATTGATTTGATTATTGCTTGTTACTATTTAGCCCTTTGATTAAAGCAAATTGTTGCCGATTGATATGGCAATAGCCTTGAGGATTTGCTTCCAGATAGTTCTGATGATAATCCTCTGCCAGATAGAAGCATTTTATTCTGTTAACTTCAACATGGAATGATGGATGCTTCTCTTTTTCCTTGGCCAGATAATCCCTGACTGCCTTGCCTGTTGTTTCATTGAGATAGTA
>JAQXQU010000007.1 GCA_029101345.1 Erysipelotrichaceae bacterium
CATATGAATCTGGTGTTTTGCCTCTTGTTGCTATTGTTACCTCATGTCCTTGTTCTAAAAGCTTATTAACCATATGTATACCAAAATATCTTGTTCCGCCTATTACTAATATTTTCATTTGCAATTCTCCATTTCTTTTTATAAAAATTGTTTTAATCTATTAAATAATTGTTCTTGAATTCCATTCCAACCATCGATATAACCTACTCTTTTTATTAAATTGTCCTCATATAAAATAGCATTTATTTCCAACTTTTCTAAAATCACAAGCCGATACAAATAACTCATTTAAATAGCATATAAAACTGATTCTCTACCATCCAATGCAGGCTTTCTTTGATTAATTTTTATATGCATAATATTGACACGAGTATTTACCAGACAAGAAAGAATTTTTTCCAGGTCAAACTCTATTTCATTTCTAAAAAGAGTTTTTCCATAGCAATTGATAATTGTCCTAAGACATGGTTTTAATTTCCCATTTTCATTAGGATATCTTTGCAATTTTATATCTTCACTTTGAATTATCTCCATTAGCGACTCAGAAAGTTCTACAAGAAATGCACACTTCACATCATTCGTGAATCCAGCAGAACTTGTCGCATATAAATACATCTGATTAACAACTCCTAATTCATCCAATAAAATTCTCCATTTATTAAATAATTCAGATGACAAAATATCTTCATATTTTAAGAGTCTATCACTGAATATTGAAATAAAGTTTGCAGACGAAAAGTAATGTAATCTTTGTATTTTAAAGTGTTCTACTAAGGCATTATATGAATTAGTGCTTTCTCTTCCATATATTTCTATAGCCTCCAAATCAAGAAAAACTCCATCAAATATCTGCAATAATCTTTCTAATTCTTGCAGTAACGAATATAACTTTTTAGCTTCAATTTCTTCTTCGCAAGTAAAAGTTATGATCCTATTCCCCACTTCTTCTATGCAAACCTTTATCATTGGCATTTGAGATATTGTAAATTCATATGGTGTTACACATCTTAACATGCCATTTTTTACACTATATATAGCCTTTAAGCTATCACACTTTATTGAAATATCCATGTTTTCTCCAAACTGCTATAAATACTTTTCATAATAGTTTCAATCACCCAAATACAGCCATCACCTGCTCATATTTCACCTTGTAAATCTCTTTACTTTCGTCTGATAGCTTGTTATAGCTCCGTTCAAGCTTTTTCCTCACAAATTGCGCCCCCTGCTCTATATCCATCTTTCTTTCAACATAAGCTAAATAAAGTAAACTAGGCACTCTATCGAAATGTGAAATTGCATCGGCATCTGCAACACACAATTCTTCAATGCTGGTTCTCCCCAGCTTTACACTCCCTCTATGATTTAAAATACACTTTTGTACTAACGCCGATTTTTCTTTATCATAATTCAGTTCATTTAAAATCTCTTTAGCAATACCTGCTCCATATTTATGATGTTCCTCATACATTGCATAATCAGTTATTGAAGCTATATCATGTAACCATGCTGCTATAATCACAGTTTCTTTGTCAGCACCATATTTTTCTGCCAGTATCTCTGCATTTTTCACCACTGCTTCAATGTGATAATAGCACCCCATTCCAAATTTGTTAGTTGGTTGCTTGCACCTGTGATATACTTCTTTCTGTAAATATTCTATGATATCAGTTCTCATTTTTTATTCCTCTGAAATTCACATATCTGTTAATAGATATCTCTATGTCCCTCTATTTTTTTATACTTTCAGTTATATCTTTGAAAGAAGAAATCATATCTACTACGTTGCCCATCTTTCGTGCTTTTTTCCTTGCTATTCTTCTAGAGTCTCCTGATATGATTGAAAAATCATATGTGAATTTTTCAATAATTTTCCTAATTACCCACACAACAAGAGCTGTTGTCAAAAACGGTATAATATATGGCATAAATATAATAATTGCTTGCAACATGCCATCCATAATCGCTTTATTCATCATTTCTCCTATATTTACCAAATCTCAATCTCCTCTCTTCTTATAATGTATCATCAACAAAAATTTTCATCTGTAAATACTTTTCTATCAATTTCAGCTGTATCAAAGGGTATGTCCAATTCTCAGGCAACTTATCCATAAGAACAACCTTCTCCATTTCGCTATGTAATTCTTTCGCAAATTCCGTTATCTCTGCAAAACAAAGCAGTCCAAAGGTTTCCTCACCAGTATTATTTACTCTTGTCTTACCCGTTACTGAATATACACATATTGGTTTAATATCAAATTTGACAGCACCGGTTTCTTCCTGTAATTCTCTTTTAGCTGTTTCAAGAATATTTTCTCCATCTTCTCTATGCCCTCCCGGCACTTCGTATGTGTCTCTTTCTTTATGTTTGCAGAACACCCACTTGCCGTTGCTCTGTGAGATGATTACTGCAAATTTTAATAATGAGTCATCCACTGAATCATAAAATTTCACTTCCAACATATTCTTTTTCCTTCACTGAAATCTCTATAATTATATTTGCCTTGAAACAAAGTGTACAATTTCTTTTCTCGGTTCCAATATATAAGGTATCAACTCAAGTGGATATACTTTTACGCCTTTCTTTAGTTCATCTAACGAAACCCAGCAGAAATCCAAATCTATCCTTTCATTATCCAATTCATCATATCCATGAAATACACCGTCTAAAGGAATGCTATCGTCAGCAAGATGAACATTATAATAAAGGCATATCTGATGACACGGTCTTTTACCCCATGGAAAATAGATTTCACCTATTGCCAATAGATTATCTACCTCTATCTTAGCATGAAGCTCTTCTTCAAATTCACGCTTAAGAGTTTCCATACTTGTTTCCATCGCTACAACATGCCCACCAATAATAGCATAATCGTCATTTTTCGGACGCTGTAACAACATTTTTCCATCATGTATCAATATACCGCCAACTCTGTATGAAAATACAAAGTCATCATTTTTAAATAGAATATCCATCAATAACACCTTCCCTTTGATATCCGATATTAGAATTACTATATAATTTCATTCTCAATAAAAACCGCAATGCCATCCTCATCATTCGAGCCAATAACTACATCAGCTTTATCTTTCACTTCATCAATCGCATTCCCCATTGCAACGCCTGTTCCACATAATTGCAACATTCCTATATCCGCATAATCATCTCCAAATGCAATGATAGATTCCGTACCAAATCCACACACTTCAGTAATCTTTATAATCGCATTTTCTTTGGTTACATTCTTCCTTGTAAACTTATACCAATATCCATCCGAGAATCGAACACAATCACACTCAGGCAGTTTGTGGGCTAATTCGTCAGCCTTGTTTTGATCAAAAATCTCGACACACATTTTCAACGCACATTCTGAAAAATCGGTAAAATCCGTATAGATACTTTCTCCCCAACTTTGGTCAAGTTTCTTAGGATCAATTTTATAGTTCCAGTAATGTGAGTCTGTCGTATCAATCGTTATTTCACAATCTTCTCCACAGACAGCTCTTGCCATATCAATCATGTTATTTGTTTCAGCTACTGAAAATTCTGCTTTATAGATATATTC
>JAQXQU010000008.1 GCA_029101345.1 Erysipelotrichaceae bacterium
CATTCTGCGCATCTCTTCATCATTTTCACCTAAGTGGAAGACCCCTTCAATAATGGCTTTATCGGCATTAGTTTTGACAACAGAAAGATCGGCTTTTCCTCTTAGAAGAAAGGATATGGCTTCAATGATAATGGACTTGCCCGCACCGGTTTCACCTGTAAAGACATTAAAACCTTCATCAAAGTCAATTGATATTTCATCGATTAATGCAAAGTTGTTGATATATAGACTTTTAAGCATCGAGATCCCCTCTTATCATATTAATGACATGCATATAGTCAAGTCCTAAGGATTCCTTAAGTCTTGAAATGGAACCATGTTTAACAAAAACATCATCAATGCCAAAGACCTTTAGCTTGGCATTACAATTATTATCAGCCAATGCTTCTAGCATTTCATCACCGAGACCGCCTTTGATGATGTCATCGGTATATAGATACATTGGTTTGTTTCTGTTGGCGATATTTAGCAGCAATTCCTTATCAATCGGTTTGATGAAACGACAATTCACCAGATTAATAAGCAAATTGTTATTGGCAATCAGTTCCCTGAAGCATTCAACACTTTGGCCATAGGCAAATAATGTTGCATCTTCATTATCATTATTGATAACCATTTCCCATTTTCCTAAGACAATTTCAGGGAAAATATCATTTTTCTGATAAGGAATTGAACCACGCGGATACCTGATTGCAAATGGTCCAGGATAATTGATGCCAAAATGGACAAGAGCTTCCATTTCACTGGCATCCTTGCCTTCAGCAATAACCATATTAGGAAGCGGTCTTAAAAAGGAGATATCAAAAACTCCATGATGGGTTTCGCCATCCTCACCAACAAGCCCTGCTCGATCAACGCCAATCAGACATGGAAGATTCATACGGCAGATTTCCTGATTCAATTGGTCATAAGCCCTTTGCAAAAAGGATGAGTAGACACAGACGAACGGATGAATGCCACCAAGTGCTAACCCAGCTGCATAAGATAAAGCCATGTCTTCTGCAATGCCAACATCAAAGCAACGCTCAGGATAATTAGCAAAAAGCTCATTCATACCAGATCCTGATTTCATGGCAGGTGTAATAGCGACAATCATATCATTATTAGCCATTTCTTTTTCAACCGCATTGGCAATAATCTTCGAATAGGATAGATAGCCGGCAGGAGTTGATGACTTGAATTCACCTGTTTCGATATCAAATGGTCCTACCCCATGCCACTTTCCAGTCGCATCATTTTCGGTATACTTATACCCTTTGCCTTTTTTGGTCAGGCAATGGATGACAACTGGTCCACTTTTTGCCTTCGCAGTTTCCATGGCTCTGATCAGACTTTTTAGATCATGACCATCAATTGGGCCAATGTAGTCAATGGCAAATTCCTTGAAAATACCAGAATCAATTATTGTGTTCTTCAATGATTCCTTGATATTGTGGATTGTTTCAATGATGGCATCACCATTGGGATTCTTCTTGAGCATTGACTTGATGCTACCCTTTAGATCATTGTATTGGGAAGAGCTGCGCAAGTGGGAAAAAGAGGCATCAAGTGCACCAACTGGCTTGGAAATTGACATTTCATTATCATTGAAAATAATGACCAATTTCCTTTTCTGTTCACCTATCTGATTAAGAGCTTCAAGGGAAAGGCCTGATACCAGTGAGGAATCTCCAACAATGGCAACAACTTCTTCGTCGCTTTTTCTTAAATCCCTTGCTGTAGCAAATCCTAAAGCTGAAGCCAGAGCAGTTGAAGAATGGCCTGCTTCAAAGCAGTCATATTCGCTTTCAATACGTTTCTGGAAGCCGGAAATACCATCAAAATGGCGCATCTTATCCATATCCTTTGCCCGACCAGTCAGAATCTTATGTATATAGGATTGATGTCCAACATCAAAAAGCAGCTTGTCTTTTGGTGCATTGAAGACATAATGAATGGCCAAAGTAAGCTCAACAACACCAAGATTAGAAGATAGATGGCCACCAGTCTTAGAGATTTTTTCAAGCAGAAAAAGCCGAATCTCTTCGGCCAGCGTTTCCATTTCCTTAATGCTCAAATCCTTTAGAAACAATGGATTTTTGATATCAGTAATCTTCATCAGCGTTCTTTTAGTTCTTGCAAAAGTTCCAGGAGATAGCTTGTATCAAAAGGTGCTTTTTTCAGATACTCAGATAGTTCAGCAAACTTGTCATCCAAAACCATTTGCAATTCATCAATATTATATAATGACAAGGCAGTAAATTTCCCGTTTTGTGCATCACTTGTACTCTTGCCAAAATCATCCTTGCTTCTAAGAAGATCAAAAAGATCATCTTGATGCTGGAAGATGATTCCAATGCGCCTTCCAAGATTGATAAAGTATTCTTCATCATTTTTATCCGCTAAATACATTGGAAGAAGACATGAAATCTTGAAAAGACCACCTGTCTTATGATCCTGGATAATTTCAAGATCACTAAGGTCCCCTTTTTCAGCCTGAACATCCAGCATCTGTCCATAGACCATTCCCTGCATTCCTGCATAATGGGATAATGCCGAAATGCATTTGGCAATGATTCTCGGTTCTAAGCCACTATCAGCAATGACATTGAAGCTTTCTGTCAGAAGTGCATCTCCGGTCAAAATGGCTATATCTTCACCAAAGGCCTTATGACACGATGGCTTTCCACGACGAAAATCATCATTGTCCATTGCTGGCAAATCATCATGGATCAAGGAATAGCTCTGAATCATTTCCAGTGCCAATCCTAATGGATAGGCTTGTTCTTCAGCAAGACCAAAACCTTTGGCAATTGCGAAGATGATACGAGGACGAAATCTCTTGCCTCCATCCATGCAATAGATCATAGCATCCTTGACAATGCAATCTTGATATAAGGAAAGCTTTTCAGCTATATATCTTTCAAATTCCCTATTCATCATTCTGCCTTGCGAGTTCTTCAACTCGATTCTCAAATGCTTTGAGCCTTTCCTTAAGTTTTTTGCTTAGCTTCAAGCCTTCCTCATAGAGCTGCAGACTATCATCTAGACTAGTGTCTTCGTCTTCAAGCTTTGCAACTATTTCCTGAAGCTTCTTCATTTCATCTTCAAATTTCATTTCTGGCATGTTTCATCCTCCAATATTCTGGCTTTTATTTCCCCATCTTTGAATCTGATGGCTATAGGTTCACTAATTAATTCAGCTGCTCTTGTTTTAAGCATTCCATTCTGGTAAACAAGTGCATAACCTCTTCTTAAGGTGTTTTCAAGCGAATAAGCTTCAAGCAATGTGCAATAACGCCTAAAATCATTTTTTGCACTTTTGAACTTCTGGGCAAAAAGATCAGCAAGGACCGATTCATTAGTCTCATAGTCCTTCTTAATCCTGAAGAGCTTTAATGATATATTGTTTCTTGCATTTAGCAATTGGATATTGATCTGGTTTTGAAGATCCTGATACCGGGTATTATTGCTAAGCAAGCGGCTTAGATAATAATCGAGCATCATGGCCTTCTGATTGATGATGGCATATGGATCAAGAAGAAAAGCATTATTGCAAAGAAGATCCGTTTCATAAGCTATCTTGTCAAATCTCCTTTTAATCAAGGAAGAAAGACTGTTATTGATATCAGCAATTTCCTCAATGACATCTTCAATATCCGGTGTCAGAAGTTCAACAGCAGCCGTTGGTGTTGATGCTCTAAGATCAGAAACAAAGTCAACTAATGTGAAGTCCTGTTCATGGCCAACTCCAGTAACAATAAGTGTATTGGCTTCGTAAATTGCTTTGACAAGTTCTTCATCATTGAAGCAGAAGAGATCCTCAAATGATCCGCCTCCACGAGCAATGATAATAGCTTCATGGCCACCAATATCCGCCATTTTCAAATTCCTGATCAAATCCTTAGGAGCATTGCTTCCCTGAACCAAAGATGGATAATAGCTGACCTTGCAGATAGGCCAACGACGATCAAAGGTCCTTTTGATATCAGACATGGCAGCTGATCCTTCACCACAAATGACAGCAATATCAGTTGGATAAACTATATCAAAGGTCTTCTTATGACTGTTATCAAAATATCCTAAAGCAAAAAGCTTTTTCCTGCTATCCTCAAAGCGCTGATAAAGGTCACCAATGCCATCTTTAGCAATCTTTGAAACATAGAGCTGCATCTGACCACTTTGTTCAAAGACTGACACAGTTGCTGTTAAGACAACCTTATCGCCGTTCTTAGGAATAAATCTTAAAGAAAAAGTCATAGACTTGAACATTACACAGCTGATCTGTGCCTGCTCATCTTTCAAAGTGAAATAGAGGTGTCCACTTTGATGTCTATGAAAATTCGATATTTCACCAGTGACATTAATATTCTTCAGATTTTGGTCGCTATCAAGTCTCTTCTTGAGATATGAAACCAGATTGCTTACCGGAATATTCATAGTCGATCAAGAACTCCATTGATATATTTATATGATTCTTCATCGCAGAATTTTTTAGCAATTGTTATTGCTTCGTTGATGACAACCGCTTTATCATTGATAGTTTCTTTGATTTCAGCTGTCGCAACCAGAAGAATAGCCTGTTCCATGAAACCTAGACGATTAAAAGTCCATTTGTTCAGAAGAACATTCAGCTCTTCAGCATATTCCTCCTGCTTCTCCATCAGGGAATTCAAAACAGCTACTGCCAAATCGTTATCTGCATCAAGTCCATTATCCAAAGCACAATCAAATAGATGCTTGTTCAATAGCAGCTGCTGGTATACGGAAATTACTAGTTTTTCTCTTGTATCATGTCTATTCATGCCTATTATTATAACACTATTGCAAATATTTTGGAGTTATAATGGTAGTTATGGAAAAGAAAGCATTCTTCAAACGCCTTAGCGGTCATTTTATAACTATAACCAGACACAAGTTGCTTGTAACATTTTCCTGTATCAAATGCGGACTCTATAAGCAAGGCTTGTTGCATGACTTATCCAAATATTCGCCAACTGAATTCTTTGCAGGTGTCAAATACTATCAAGGTTATCGCTCACCTATTGATGCTGAAAAGGAAGATAAAGGCTATTCCTTAGGGTGGCTGCACCACAAAGGAAGAAATCGTCATCATTGGGAATACTGGTTGGATAAGAAGCCAGGCAAAAAAGAAATATACTGTCTGGATATGCCACTTAACTATGTAATTGAGGCCTGCATTGATAAGATTTCAGCATCCAAAATCTATAATGGTGATAATTACAAGGATGATGCTGCATATGAGTTTTTGATGAAAGGAGCTGATCGCTATTGCATGCATGAGCATACATTCCAACGCTTTGAATATCTGCTAGGTTATTTAAAGGATCATGGCGAAACAAAAGCCTTTCAATATTACAAGGAACTCTACCATCAATGGAAAAAGGATAAAAACTTTGATATTTAGTCGTCAATAGTCAGATCAATATGGATTGACTTGTTGAGCTGGACAAGCTCAACGCCTGCTGTCCTTAACATGCGTTTGGATACAATTGTTGAGTCAGTATCAGCATATTTATCTGATTCATAGACGACTTTTCTTATGCCTGACTGGATAATGGCTTTAGCGCATTCGTTGCAAGGAAACAAGGAAACATAGAGAACGCAATCCTTGACAGGACGTGGTGAATTCAGAATGGCATTTAGTTCTGCATGAACCACATAGGCATACTTGCTATCCCGAAACCCGCCTTCCCTGCTCCAAGGGAATTCAGCATCACTGCAGCCTCTAGGCAGGCCATTATAGCCAATGGAGACAACCTTGTTTTCACTATCAACAATGCAGGCTCCTACCTGGGTGTTAGGATCCTTGGAGCGAAGAGCAGACAAATGGGCTAGACCCATGAAGTATTCATCCCAGCTGATGATCTTATTCATTATGACCTCCTATTGAA
>JAQXQU010000009.1 GCA_029101345.1 Erysipelotrichaceae bacterium
TTCCCGGCAATAGCTATAGTATTCCCTGGCTTCAATGCCTCTTTTGATAATGGCTTTTCTTTGGGGCTTTTCAATAATCTGCAAGAAGATCTTGTCAGTTTTCATTCTTTTCCTCCTTTTGACATATTTGAATTTGATTCCGTAGGGCACATAGAGCTTGATCGGCGGTGCTTCCTTTTCATATTCATTGGGATTATAGCCATATTCCCGATAAAAAGCCCTTTGAAAGCCATCAGGACTCTCAAAACCTGCTTCCAAAGCCACTTCTACTATCTTCTTTCCCTCATCCCTTAAGGATAAAGCCGACTTTCTAAGACGCAATTTACGTAAATAGGCAGCTGGGGAAATGCCCAGGTATTCAATGAACAGTCTTCGGGCATACCAAGGCGAATAACTGGCAGCTTTGGCAATATCAACAATATCAATGGCTTCATTCAGATGTTCATCAATAAAGTCCTGCATCTTGCCAACTGCTTCAATATGTTCATTCATAGCTCTACCTCCCTTATCCCAATCCTAGCCAAAGCATGGTTTGATTTCTCGACAATTTTTGCCATAAAGAAAAGCCATTGCTGGCTTATCTTCTAAAGGAAGTGATGACCTTGAATATTCCAAAGAGATCAATGGCAATGATGATGAAATAGCAAAACTTGCCAAAGATGCCGGGGATGATATCAATATAATGATCACTGAGGAAAAAGGCCAGGAAGCCAAAGACTGCCAAGGTCAAATAGAGATAGCCATAATTCCTTAGATCATCATGATGATATTTGCTATTCAATGCCGCAAAGAAAAGACCAGTTCCAAAGCTTAGACAGCCAATGTCCATATAATAATCCGACTTGCTGAAAACACCATCAACAACCAGGACAAAGAGTCCTAATAGTCCAATTCCCAAAAAGAGGATGCCCACAACCATCTTGATGATGTCAAAGAAGGAAAACCTATTCTTCATCTCTATAAGGGTCAAAGGATGCTTCTTCGTCTAGGCTGCAGACATAGTGGGCTAGAAGTTCGATGCAGTCTTCAAGATCCTTCAGGGAGCCTACTTCACTGTGGCTGTGCATATATCTTAATGGAAGTGATACAAGAGCTGTCGTAACCCCAAGATTGCTTTGATGGATGGTATCGGCATCAGTACCAGTACGGCCGACAAAAGCTTCGGTTTGCACATTGATATCATGATCCTTGGCAATTTTTCTTAGAGACTTGTTGACAAGTCTTGAGGAAAGGGATGAATTGCATAAGACCGGACCACCACCAATTCTGACATCACCGCTTGTAGCTGGATTTGTTCCTTCATAGTCAGTCGCATAAGTTACATCAACAGCAATAGACAGATCCGGATTGATTCTTGATGATGACCAATAGGCACCACGTCCTGTTGTCTCTTCGCCAACTGAAGTTGTGGCATATACTCCAACCTTGCAACCAAGTTCTTTAGCTCTTCTTAAAGCTTCAAGGACAATAAAGGCGCCGGTCCGATCATCAAGAGCCCTGGCAGTAATGCGATCATTAAGCAAAAGGCGATAGTCTTCATCAATTGTGACACTATCACCAAGACTAACAGCAGCCAGTGCCTCTTCCTTGTTTGTTGCACCAATGTCAATGGTTAAATCAGAATCCTGCAGATCATTGTTTTTCAAGAGGCTGCTATTACTTAAAACAGAGCCATAGACTATGCCCTTTTCGTTGTAGATCCTGACCTTATGGCCGAGATACATGGAGTTTCTGATACCACCAGCTCTTGTAACTTTTAACATGCCACTATCTGTAATGTGGGTAATGCAAAGGCCAATCTCATCAATATGGCCAATCAGCTGGACTTTGAACTTGGCTTCTGGATTGATGATATGGGTCAGATTGCCTGTATTGTCACTGATGACCTTATCACCAATGCCTGCCATCCATTTCCTGACCAGTTTCTGGATTCTTATTTCATCACCAGAGACACTGCCAGTTCTTAGCATTTCATAGAGCATTTCGTTTCTCATTGAACTTCTCCTTTTATTTCGTTTATGAAATATAGCATTGCATCATATTGTCCCATTAATCGGGTATTTGCATTATAGCCACAGCCACAGAAGCTCTGATCCAATTTGATGCCAGCTTCATTCAGTGCTTTTCCATCCACCAGCATTTCCATCTTTTCACTATTCATGACCCTGAGCTTTCTTAGAGGATTGAATCTTGAAATATGGACAGGTGAGACATAATTGACCAGATCACCAAATCTTTCAATTTCATATTTGAGTGGAAGATTAGCTATTTGGTATCTGCCATCATCCTTAAAGCCCTTGCCCTTTAAAAGCTTAAAAGGCTGATGCGGACTGATTTCCTTGCGTACCAGCATGATGACTGCTCTTGTCTTGTCTAAGGCAATGGCTTCAAATGAACAGTATTCATCATTATCCTCAAGCAAATGGAAAGCACCAAACTGGAAGACATCCCGGTATTCCTTATAGATTGCGACCTGTCTTCTGATATCCTTTTTCTCATTTCCTGTCAATTCATTGAGATTCAGTTCATAGCCAAAAATGCCAAAGCAGGCAACCGCAAATCTTGTAAACAAAGGCAAGGACCGCAAAGTCTGATGATTAGGAACACTGGAGACATGATTGCTGTAAGTACATGGTGGATAGCCATAGGAAAGATTCTTTTGAATTTTCAGCCGGCAGATGGCATCAGTATTATCAGAAGCCCAGATTTCCGGGAAATAGGATAAAATGCCTAAATCAAAGCGATTGCCACCAGATGCACAGCCTTCAAAAAGGATGTCAGGAAAGCTTCTGGTCAGAGCATCCATGATCTTATAAAGACCTAGGATATAGCGGTGGTAAAAGCCATCAGAAGTCTTCAGATATTTGGAATAGGCATCAGAGATATTGCGATTGTAATCCCATTTGACATAGGAAATATCTGCACTTCCTAATAAGTCACTGATAGCTTTGATGACATAATCAACGACTTCTGGATTGCATAAGTCCAAAAGACGCTGGTTTCTTCCTTCACTATGTTTCTGATTGGGGATATCCACAGCATATTCCGGGTGCTTCCGATAAAGGTCGGAATTGACTGAAATCATCTCCGGTTCAACCCAGATGCCTAGTTTCAAGCCCAATTGATTGATTCTTTTTGCAAAACTGCCAAGGCCCCTTCTGAACTTTCTTTTGTCATAGACCCAATCACCCAATGATGAATTATCCTTGTTTCTGCCCTTGAACCAGCCATCATCAATGACCAGCATTTCAATTCCCAGTCTCTTGGCCTTTTTTGCCAGCTGATAAAGCCGATGCTCATTGATCTTCATGTAGTAGGCTTCCCAGGAATTGATGAGAATTGGTCTAGTTCTCTTTCTGAAGGCTTCAGGGTAACACATGGTTTTTGATAAAACCATGTGTATTCCTTCTAATGCCATCTAAACCTTGTCTGCTATATGTAAGAAGAGCCTGTGGTGCCTCAAAGACTTCATTCTTCTTTACTGTATAGAACAAGGTACTTGGATTGATGCCACTTAAAAAGCGCAGCTTCTGATGGCCATCAACATCACATACTTCACTATGATTACCAGAATAGAATAGATTAAAGCCGTAAGCCTCACCATAATCCTCATCGGTATTCTTTCCTGCCAGCATCACAAAAGGATTGGCTCTGTTTGATGATGAACCACCCCGGCTTTCACAGGCATATTTGCCGCCTTTGAGAACAATATCATTCATATTCATCTCATTGGTCCAATCACCAGTGAAATGGATGAAACGATAGTCATTAGTCGCAAAATCCAACTGATTGGACATGAGCGACAGCAAAGTCAGATCTTCTTCATTATTGATCAGCTTCGTGCTTCTGATAAGACTGTCATGATCAAAAACACTATATGATAGTTCAATGGTGACATGATGATAGCGGTCCTTTAAAACAATTGTCAGAGTTTCCGCTGCTTCATTTTCATCCTTGGCATAAGGCAGATCGCTATAGATGACATTGCCTTTCTTGATGCTGTAGGAATCATAGAGGAAATCAGTAGTTCTGGTCTTATCGGCAAAAATGATATCGATTGCAGGCTGCCTCAAATCACCCTTGCCCAGGCCTGAATATTCAAGCGGATATTCATCAAGAGTAAAGTTTGGGTCACTATCATCATAGGTGCAGACACAGCCATTGATATTATTGGCCTTATGCCTTAAGGCTTCCAGATTGGCAAAGACATCAAGCTTAGCACCATAATAGAGATGGCATAGCTGTCCGCTTTTCAATACTTCAAAGGCATAGGTTGTATTTTCACTATCAAGTACAAAGACCTGATCTTCACATCTGATCATCTTTCTTATCCTTTACATCAAAATTGATAATATCTTCCATGTCCCTGCATCTGATAATCAGCTGGCCACTTCCAATTGCCTTGCTTTTGACATAAGTGCCGCCCATGCCACCTCTTAGTGCTGAAATAACAGGACCTATTACTTCAATGGCACCGCTAGCCAGATATTCAACAGGTTCATTGAAATAAGGAAGGACGTTTCCATCATCCGATAATACGCGGACTCTTACAGCAGCTACATCATAGCTTCTGCCTTCAATCAGCTCTCTGCTTGAAACATCAACCGCTAACTGGCATGACTTCATTGGCTTCTTGACAATTGTCTTAACAACCTTTCCATCCTTGATGGCTTCAAACTTCCAGGCAGTGACTTCATCACCCCAGTTGGAGATATATTTGCCATATAATTCCACAGCATCTTCCATTTTCATCTTATGGATAGTAATGCATTTAAACGCTAGCATAAGATATTTAAGCGGAAGATTTGCTAAACCATAGCGGTTAGCTGCCAATAAAAGTGCTTTGACATCATCAGCTTTCTTTTTACCAAAGCCTTCCTTCTTGACTAGCAATTCACCGATCCGATCATCAATGAGAATTGGTCCCTTACCAAGATCCCCAAAAGGACTGTTTGAATGGTCATATTCCTTGACAAAGTCATCATTCTTATAGAGACGGATGCAATCGGCATTAGTGATGGCATAGATCTCTTCAATGACACCAGCTGCACTATCACCAATATCCATATTGCTGGTGACATGAAGGATGGTATCTTCGAGTCCTAAGGACCGGTAGAGTTCTGCTACATCCTTTCGGTTTCTGAAGAAATCGCAAACGCCATGATAGCAGATGCGATCACCCGAGCCAAAGTCCTGATGGGTATTGTAATCAAAGAGGCACCAGCCAAAGGTACCGGCAATCTTTTCATATCTATTGGCATCATTCAGAATTCTTGCATGTCTTTTCAAGAGCTCTGTTCGATGCTTTTCATCATCATAGGCCTTGGTTGGAAACATGTGGCCACAGTATTCACTGATGAAATAGCCTTTGCTTAGATCAGGCGTATTCTTCTTTGGATCAAGAACACCTTCGTTATTGCCAGAATGGACAAATTCATTAAAGGCAAAGACATCTTCCTTCAAGGAGGACTTCTGCAGATTACGCACACCTGATGTTGGCCTTGATGGATCAAGCTTGTGAGCTATTTCATTGGTCTTTTCATAGAATGCATCATCATCAACTGACTCATTGATTCTAACGCCCCATAAGAAGATTGAAGGATGGTTGCGATATTGCAGAACCATTTCCTGCGTGTGCTTTAAGGCAACTTCCTTCCACTTATCATCACCAATATGTTGCCAGCCAGGGATTTCCATAAAGGCCAAGAGCCCAATGCGGTCACATTCATCCAGGAAATAATGAGATTGTGGATAATGGGAAGTCCTGACTGCATTTAGTCCCAGTTCATATTTCATGATTCTGGCATCATTTCGCTGCATGGATTCTGGCATTGCATAACCCACATATGGATAGGACTGATGGCGATCAAGGCCTCGGAAATGGACTTTCTTGCCATTTAGATATAAGCCATCAGCCTTGAAATCAATCTGTCTGAAGCCGGTAGTTACTTCATAGCTATCAACAAGCCTCTCCCCTTCATATAGTTCAGTGACAACTTGATAAAGAACCGGTTCATCTACAGACCAAAGGGTGACATCCTTAAGGTTCAAAGTCCTTTCGTTGAGGGTTGATTCATAGATGAGCTCGCCATTTTGATTATAGACATAGCTCTTGGTATCACCATCAATGGTAGCTTTGATATCAAGACTGACCTTGATGCCATTTTTGATTTCCGTTGTAACAAAGACATCTTCAATATGGGATTTCTCACCAACTTCCAAATAGACATCACGATAGATGCCACCATAGGTCATATAGTCAATGACTTTGCCAAATGGCGGGAAATTAAGATCCTCTCTGCTATCAAGGATGACACAGATAAGATTATCTTCCCCATATCTAAGATCTTCAGAAATATCAGCGCTAAATGCTGTATAGCCTCCTTCATGTCTAAGCAGAAGTTTTCCATTAAGATAGACCTTGGCATCATGGGCAGCAGCTTCAAAGACGATTCGCAGACATTTTCCTTCATAGCTTTCAGGTACAAAGATCTTTCTTTGATAGGTGGAAACCATCTGATAGATGGATTCATCAAAGTAGTTGAAAGGCGTAATAGTGACGCTATGGGGAATCCTGATATCTGTAAATTCCTCATGATATTCATTCAGATAGCTCTCAAGATAGCCTTTTTGATATTTCCAATTGTTATTGATATAGTATTTTTTCATAATTATGCCAACCTCTTGCATGTTTCTAATAGCGCTCTGATCTGATATTCCAATAGATAAGCAATGTCCTGATATTCACTGTCCCTTAATTCCCTAAGCATTGGCAGGACAAATTCCTCGCTCTCATTGATCATTCGAATCTGCTTGTAATGGACAAGTCCTGCCGCCATATCGGAAAGATTATGGCAACGGTCAAGACATTTGACAAGCATGGCCTTTTTGTTGCCTGCTAGCTTCTTGAAATAACTGCTTTGGGTCAGATGACGATCACATAATTCTATGCAGGTCATGCGCTCGACAATGTCCTTGGCTTCAATGCTGATATTCAAGTCATCGATGCCATAGTCCGTATCTTCTACCACATCATGCAATAGGCAGGCCACAATGATGTCATCATCAAGTTTTAATGCCAGGGCATGATTTGCCAGCATCAAAGGATGGTAGATGAAATCAACACCCTCGAGACCTTTTCTTCTCTGGCCCTGATGGGCTATCTTGGCAAATTCATAGGCTTTGATTATATCTTCATGACCAGCATTGCCATATTGCAACAGCCTGTCTTCCAACTCCTTGATTTCAAAGAAGCAGATATGATATTCAAAATTCTCTTCATCTGTGAGCTTGTTCAAAGAGATGTCAAGAATATCAGCCAGCTTGATGAAATTTTCCGTATCTGGCAGATATTCATCCCTTTCCCAGGCTGAAACAGCCTGAAAGCTGACTTCAAGCTGCTTAGCCAATTCCTTTTGGCTAAGACCTGCCCTTTTGCGCCATCTTCTGATATTAGACCCTATTTTCATAAATGAAACCTCTACCTCTATGATATATCAAGCAATGCTTGATAAATTAAAAAACAGGAATTAATCCTGTTTATTTATGACATAGAGGTCAAGTCTTCTGAAAGCTTCCTTGATTCTTGATAGCGGTGAAGCAAGATTCATGCGAATAGCATAAGCACCATGGAATTTTCTTCCATCATTGACGGCACAGCCAACATCATAGAAAGCTCTAAGCAGCTCATCCATGGTCTTATTGTGGGCCTTGCACCAATCTTCAAAATCCACAAAGATCATATAGGTTCCCTGAGGCCTTGCGACTTTGACGCCTGCAAAGTGTTCCTTTATATAGCTGATGGCATAATCAACATTTCCTCTTAATACTTCAAGCAATTCTTCCAGCCATTCTCTGCCCTCCTTGCTATAGGCGCCAATCAAGGCATGCATGGATAAGACATTCATTTCATTATAGCTAGGCAGATTGCTTTCCTTTTTCATGCGGTCAATCAGCCACTGGTCATAGGCAATATGATAGGAACCTACAAGTCCTGCCAAATTGAAGGTCTTGCTTGGGGCATATAACGCAACTGTATTCTTTCTGGCATATTCATTTATGCTCTGCAATGGCAGATGCTTGCCCTCAAGGACAAGATCGGACCAGATTTCATCGGATACAATCTTGACATCATGCCTTTGAAAGATTTCCATGGCCTTTTCCAATTCCCATCTTTCAAAAACACGGCCACAGGGATTATGCGGTGAACAGAAGACACAGGCATGAATATGATGCTTGCTGATCTTTTCTTCCATATCCGCAAAGTCCATGCGCCAAATATTGTTTTCATCCTTCACAAGCGGTGAATGGATGATCTGATAGCCATTTTTAGTCAAGGCACCAGTAAAGCCAATATAGGTTGGTGAATGAAGCAGGACCTTGTCACCCTTGGAACAGAAGACATTAAGAGCAGCTACTACACCACCCAATACACCATTTTCATAGCCGATGTTCTCTTTGGTAACTTCACTTCCAAAACGATCCTTTTGCCAATTGATAATGGCATTATAGTATTCTTCGCTTTCTTCAAAATAGCCATAGACTGGATGCTTGGCTCTTTTGATGATGGCTTCGGGTATTGTTGGAACTGTCGCAAAATTCATATCGGCGATCCACATGGGAATGACATCAAAACCTGGCTTTGGTGCTCCTGGTCCCCCATTGCCCACTGCATCAAAGGCAATGGCATCAAGTCCTTGCCGATCAATTATTGTTTCAAAATCGTATTTCATAACATCTCCTCATCAATTGTCATTTTACTAAGAGCTTTAGTTTCAATGAACTTTTTCTAAAGACTGCATAATCCCTGAAGCTGCCAATGATGACACCATCACAATAGATATCACCAGCTTCACCTTTGCGGTTGGAATAGACTTCAATTGAAGCATCATCATCTATGACCAGCCCTTCCTTCTGATAAGCGCAAGGACAGATTGGCGTTAGAGCAAAGGACTTTTCATGAGTTCCAAGGACTTTGCCATAAGCCGAAGCGTTGATGCCAGTTGAACCGGTTGGCGTTGAAATGATCAGACCATTGGCGCGATAAAGGAAGTCTTCCCCAGCAACCATCTTCAGATCAATGGTCGAACCATAATTCTTCGCTGTAACCATGAATTCATTGATAGCCAGATGGCCACCATATTCAAGAAGACTTCTTTCGCTGATCTTCAGTTTTTTAAAATCAGCATCTTCTTTGAGAAACTCCTTGAAACCATAGGCACACAAATAGCCAAGTCTTCCACCGTTGATGCCAACAATTGGCACATTGAGGGAAATGGCCAGTTTGCCAGCCCTTAATAAGGTACCATCGCCACCAATTGAGACAATCAATTCAACTTCTTCGCCTCGATAGCCTTTTAGTCCCAATTCACTTCCATGGTCATAACAGAAGACTTCATGGTGTTTGACCAGCTTATCAATAATCAGCTTGGTTTTTTCAAAATAATGCTTTTTGGTCAGATTTGCATAAGCAAGAATTCTCATAGTCCTATTATAACAAAAGCCTTCCTCTTGGAAGGCTAATGCATGTTATTCTTGAGGAATTGCCGGATCTGTTTTCAGGCTTTTTCCAATAGTGATGGCATTTATCAGTCTGACATTGTCCAGAATGTTTCCAGTAAAGCTTACTTCATCACCAATGGCCATAAATGGCAGATAGTCATTGATACTGACGTCAGCTACATAGACACTATCATCACCAGCAATCATGAAGTAGTAGCGGGTATTGCCACCGACAACAGCTGATGAGACAGCACTGATTGTTCCTTCCTTATTGAAGAAGTCACCGGTTTCAACCATCACATTCTCACTGATGCCAAGCTTATTGAGATAATCAGCTCTGGCGTAGGCAACAGTTTCACCTGTACCGACGATCTGATACTGCTGGACATCAACAAAGGCATACATCTTGACAAGGCCTGCGCTATCCTTCAAGGATACAAAGTAAGTTGGACGATCTGCCACATTCAGAAGAATTGGGAAGGTTGCAACATAGCTCAAATGCTGGACCTGGCCTTCAGCCGAAGACATGGCTGAGAATTCTTCAGCACCCGGTATCGCATAGAACCTGGTTTCCTTGGTCCGCAGGTTGACAAGGACAAAACCGATATTCGATTCATCAGAAACAACCGAGGTAATGCCCGTATAAAGATAGACATCATCATCAATTGCCAGATAATTATAGCCTTCTGTTGTCTGCAAGACATTCTTCTGACCAAATGTCGCATTGAGGAAACCACCGGAATAGCGGCCATTGAAATCCAGCTGTTCAATGACCATCTCAGAATTGTAGACGCGGTCTACCCAGCTTGGCACTTCTTCGACCGGATAGTACTGATGATCACCTGTTACAGCATTGACCAGAACTGCACCGCCAATATCGCGTCCACTCCATAAGCCAATCTGATATTTGACAGTTGGCGCAATCCAATATGGTGTACCGGCTTCATCTACTTCAAAATAGAGGCCTTCAAAGATGCTGGTTGGATAGCAGAAACGCAAATAGCGATGGATGTTTCTGAAGAAGAGATCGCTGGTTGAATACTTCATGCCTTCACTTAATCTGACAAGGGAAGTTTCCTGGGTTGCCATATCGACTTTGATATAGGCTGGAATGCCTTCCGACTTGTTGTTAAGCCACTTGAAGAAATCACCATAGACAAGAGGCGTAACTCTGACCGGCTTATCCTGATAGTTGATCTGGGTATAGTCATCAGCTACCTCAAATTGGGATACAAGATCAGACATTTCACCGAGCTTTCTTGAACCCAGGGTTGCGGCTGTATCCCTATCAACAAGGGGAATCTGGGACATGTTGATTTCTGCTACATCTTCAACAAAATCACCACTCTTCATTTCGATCAGATTGGCATATTTTGCGGCATTGAAGATCTTAGCGCCACTTAATGAACCAATGATCATAACCAGGATGTTGACAACACCGATAATCATCACAATCCTGACGGGTGTTGGCAGCTTCTTGATTGCTTCCTTCATTTTGAGATTGTTGATGCCCTGCTTGATCATCTCTGGAATGCTTAATGCCAGATAGATGATTGCCAGCAATAACAGGAAGGAATAGAAGCCGGGACTTCTTGGATTAATGGCTGGCAACAGGAAGTAATAAAGAACCAAGGTTATGATAACCATTAGCAGATGTTTGAATATTGAATACTTTTTCACAAAATAACCTCCTTTTTGTCCTTATGCATTATTATCATAATTCATCTTTCCTAAGACATAAATGGCTGATTGGCAAACATAGGCCTTTCTATTTTTTCAAATATGATGGATTAAATCTGCAAAAGCGTCTTATCATTGAGATATGAAAAAATCTGCTATCAATTCCCCTTTAGGAAAACTGCTGCTTGTTGAAAAGGATGGCTATCTTGTCAAAATCCTTCCTGGTGAAGAAGATTGTCACGATGAATCAGAACTGCTCACAAGAACAGCAGGATTGTTAAATGACTACTTCAACAAGAAGGCCGTTGACTTCAGTTCCCTTCCTCTTAAGCCTGAAGGCACTCCTTTTCAAAAGCTGGTCTATGATGAACTTAGAAAGGTTCCTTATGGCAAAACCGCTTCCTATAAGGATATTGCCCAAAGAGTGGCCAGACAAATGGGCAAGGAAAGGATGTCATGCCAAGCCATTGGCACTGCTATTGCAAAAAATGACATTATCATACTGATTCCTTGCCATCGCATCATCAACCACGATGGCAGAATTGGAGGCTTTTCCCTGGGAATTGATAAAAAGAAGATCCTGATGGATTTGGAGGATATTGAATATGATTAAGGCTTATATTATGCCAAGCTGTCCTGATTGTGCCTATCTCTTGGATCAATTTGATGAAAGATTCACTGTTATCGATATTGGAAGCCATGTCAAGCTTCTCAAGGAATTCATTGCCCTCAGGGATAATGATGAACATTTTGTAGAACTCAAGAAGGAGGGAAAACTCGGGATCCCCTGTTTTGTAAGAGAAGATGGGACCATTTCCCTTTCTCCTGAGGACTTTGGCTTAGAAAGCCGCAAAGAAGAACAGCCAAAACCATAAATGACGACCAGCTGGTCGTCATTATTTATTCAGTCAGTTCCTGATGATATGCACAAAGGACATCCTTGATTCTATTCAGGGCATCAATGACCCGCTGATTATCCTTATAGACACCTAGAACAATCCTAAGGTGCCCTTCACCACCTGGTCCATAGAAGTCACCAGCATTGACTGAGACTTTGGCTTTCTTCAAAAGAAGAGCTGCTACTTCATCAGCTGTGCCATATTTACTGACATCAAGCCAGATGAGAAAGCCCGATTCCGGCAATTTGACCTTGACATCCGGAATGGAAGAGAGAATCTCATAAGCCTGATGGCGACGATAATCAAAAGCTTCTCTGAATTCATTCATGAATTTCTGATCATCAAGAGCGGCCATAATGGCTCTTTGGGCAGAAGTGGAAGTAGCCCCAATCACGCCAACGGCATTGGCATAAAGAGAATCCATAATCTCATCAGCTGCCACAAGATAGCCAACTCTTAAACCCGATAAGCCCATGCCCTTGGAGAAAGAGAAGACTGTAACTGTTCTTTCAAACATATCAGGCAGACTAGCCGGGGTAATCATTTCATTTTCATAGGTATAGTCTTCAAAGGCCTGATCACAGACCAGCACCAGATCATAACGTAAACAGATCTTTCGTATTGCCTCTAAGGAGGAACGGTTGAAGACAGTAGTTGTTGGATTATTTGGATGGGTAATCAGAATCATCTTGGTCTTAGGGCTTATCAGGCTTTCCAATGTCTTCTCATCTATCTGAAAGCCTTCTTCCTCTTTTAGGACCATTGGAACAACCTTGCCACCCATGATTTCAACATCCAGGAAGTTGTTTGGATAGGAAGGACAAGGGATAATGACTTCATCACCTTCATTAATAAAAGGCAGAATCGCATAATAGAGGCCACTATCAGAACCTGGTGTTATCAGAATGTTACGATCAGGAATGACATCCAGCTTATTCTGCCTCTTAAGTTTTATTGCAATCTTTTCCTTTAGAAGATCAGAGCCAATTGGTGCCGTATAATGTGGTGCCATCTCATCCTTGATTGCCTCCAGCCAAGCCTTTTCAATATGTTCAGGCAAGGATTTGTCAGGCATGAAAGGATCAGCCCAGGCCATTAAGGTATAGCCATCCTTTTCCATTTCTGCATAGCCACCCGCCACATCAGCCTTGGTAGTCTTCTCTAAAAGGCCACCCTTAGCCTTTTGAAAGCTCTTGATCATCTTCTCTTTCATCATAAAACCCCTTCACTATTTTTCATTTCACCTCTGAGGTTTAATCCCATCAGAGTCTTGATATCATCACGGCTTAAGCCTTTGGAGAATAGATAATACAGTTTGGCTACCGCAGCTTCTGTGGTAATATCGATACCACTGACAGCCCCTGCTTCCTTTAATTTCTGGCTAGCTCCATAAGCACCTAAGCTGACACTGCCCTGTGGGCATTGTGAACAGACAATGACAATGGTGCCACTGCTAAAAGCCTTCTTGATGATTGGCAACAGTTCATTGCCTTTGGCGGGAATATTGCCAGCCCCAAAGGTTTCAATGACGATGCCCTTAAGACTGCTAGTCATCATTGTTTCAAAGATATCAAACTGAATGCCGGGAAAAACTTTGATGACCGCTATTGGCAGTTTTTCAAAAGGCCGATAGTTGAGCTTCTTCTCACTGCCTTTAGCCAAATAGGCTTCATTATATTCAATGGCAATGCCGGCCTTGGCCAGGATTGGATAATTAGGTGAGACAAAGGCAATAAGTCCATCAGCTGAATACTTGATTGCCCGATTGCCTCTTAATAATTCATGGCCAAAGTAGATGGCAACTTCCTTGACCCTCTTTGATGCAGCAATCAGCATTGCAGTAATCAGATTATCACGGCCATCACTTCTGATTTCGCATAAAGGAATCTGGGAACCGGTAAAGATGACAGGCTTATTGAGATTCTCCAGCATAAAGGAAAGTGCAGAAGCACTATAAGCCATTGTATCTGTACCATGCAGGATGACAAATCCATCATAGTCATCATAGTGTTCATAAATGACTTGGCCCATCTGATTCCAGCCTTCAACTGTCATATCAGAGGAATCCAGAAGATTGGCAAATTGATAGAGGTCCCATTCCGGCATGCCTTCCGAGTGAAGATCTGGCATGACTTCCAATTCCTTTTGAAAGAATTCCTGGTCAGGGACATAGCCATTTCCCCGATTGGTCATGCCAATAGTGCCACCTGTATAGATGATCAATACTTTATTTGCCATAGCAGTAGACTTCTTTGATTTTCTTAGCCAGACCAGCAATGCTTGCCAGAGACATGGAACAGATTGCCAGTCTAATGCCCTTTTGGCATTTGATTGAGAAAATAGCCTGGTCCAAAAGCCTTTGATGGATTTCATCACGCATCCTGTTATCTTCCATCTTTAAGGTGATAAAGAAGCCTTCATCATATGGATAATGTTCAAGCCCCACTTCTTTTGCTTCCAAGAGGAAGAGTTCGGCTCTAGCCTTGAGCATTTTCAGATATTCATCCTTTTCCTTCAGGTATTCATCAAGATGGTCATTTAATATTTCTGCAACATTGACCATGGCCCCATGGTTGCCGTTTGACCAGGTACAGCGACCCTTTAATTCACAAGCCTTTTCCACTTCTTCGACAATCTTTTCATCTTGGGAAAGAATGATCAGAGCTCCCAGTCTTTGGCCATAGTAGGAGAAGGACTTGGAGGTTGATGCCGCAACCAGCAATAATACATTGGATGTCAGCTTATCAAAGATCCGGAAGTACTTCCTGGCCTTCTTTGGATCAAAGGCATAGTCGATATAGGCAATATCATTCAAGAGGATGACTTCGGCATAATCAGAAACATCATTGAGCTTATTGACTATTCGCTCCCACTGTTCATCTGTATAGGAAAGGCCACAAGGATTCTGGCATGGAGAATTGATGACAAGCAGGACCTTGCCCTGTTTCCTTCCTACCATTTCCACCTTGGATAGCATGTCATCAAGATCATAGATGTCATAATTCACTACATCAAAGTTGAATTCATCAGCCATCAGACGATAGGAACCCCAAGCCACTTCGGGCAGGATAATGCTTTCGCCTGCATCAAGCATCAGATCAAAGCCCAGGAAGACAGCTCCTGTACCACCAGGTGTTGCGACTGCATCATGATAAAGAGCAGTATTTCCATCCAAGATGAAATCCTGCATGGCCTTGATATATGAAGGATCACCCTTCAGATTGGCATAGGATGCCTTCTTTTCTGCTGGTATCATCTTTTCGTTTTCAAAGACGCAATTGAAAGTGACAAGTTTTCCTTCTTCATCACATAGGGAACCAATAGTCGCATTGATTGCATTTTCCTTGCCGTATTTACTGACATAATCATTGTATTTGGCCACAATTGAGAAAACCGCATCCGGTTTCCATTTGCTTGTAATGCTATGTTTGATAAATGCCATATTCCTCACCCCAATAAAATGATATATAATTAAAACACTATGAGTTCATTATATATCAAAAATCGTCTGGCACTGATTGATTACACATCCAAATATTTCGATAACTTTGAAGAGCTTCTGAATTCTGATGAATTCCATTTCTTTATGGATTCATTCCTAAAAGACCTGAAAAAGAAACATCATGACCTCTATGATTGGGTTCTTGATGGCAAAAGTCTTGCAGAAGCAATCGATAGTTTGACAATCAAAGCCAAATTGCTGTTTGCCCTTGATGTTGAAGACATCAGGTCCATCAGGAAGGAAGAGACCCCAAGGTATCTGGCTCTTGTCGAATCTGCCTATCACTATTGGCGTAATCTTCACCGTTTCTCTGTTACTTTCTCCCATCATCAGGAAGGCGTCCTGCTTTCTTCATTCCTTTCGTATGACCGTCGCTACAACGATCTGATCATTGGCTTCTATCGAACAATTCAGGAGAAGCTGCAATGTTCCAAGAATTCAGTCTATCGTCAACTGCAGGCTGGTACCAATGGTAGCTTATTGCTTTGCTATAACGTTCTTGGCTTTAAGGGCGAATATTCCAAGCTAAATGGCATTCCGGTCATTCAGAAAGTGCTCCTGCGCTCACCAATCATCATTCATCTCAAGCACAACAAGCGCATTGGCACCTTTGAAGAGACTAATGATAATCCGATCAAACAGGATCTTGATCTCTATAACTTCTTCTGCTATCCCTGCATGGTAGGCGATTCCTATACCTTGGTCTTCTTCCATAAGGACTATACAGCTTCAGCCATTGGCTTGGCTAACCTCTTTGAGTTCGCTGATTTCTCCAAGATCAACAGGAAGCCAGACTGCATTGTCCTCTTTGGGGTTGATGATCAAAAGGATGAGACCGTCTTCTATTATGATGAAGAAAATGACATCCAGATTGGCAAGATTTCCCGTCAGCCAATCATCGAGTACTTTGGCTATTTCAAGAAGATGATGCTAACCCTCCACAATCTCAATTCCATCAAAAGAGGCAGAATTCCCATTCATGGCGCCATGATCAATATGCACCTCAAGGATGGAAGAAAGAAAGGTGTGGTTCTGATGGGTGATTCAGGTGCTGGCAAGTCCGAAACCATTGATGCCTTATCAAAGCTATCTGAGGAAATCGAATATCAGGAAATCATTTTTGATGATATGGGTGCCATGTATCAAAATGACAAGGGTGAAATTGTGGCAGTCGGTACAGAAACTGGTGCCTTTGTCCGTCTTGATGATTTGGATTCCGCTTCTTCCTATAAGGATCTGGACCGATCCATCTTCTTTAATCCGGAATCACCCAAGAATGCCAGAGTCATTACACCTGTCTCCAGCTATGATGCAATCATGAAGGAAAACAAAGTTGATATCTTCCTCTATGCCAATAACTATACCGATATCATGGGTCTTAATATCATGGATGATGTTGAAGCATTCAAGGCAACCTGCAAGGAAGGCATCCGCTATGCCATGGGCACAACTGGTGAAATCGGCATTTCCAAGACCTATTATGCCAATCCTTTTGGGCCAATGCAGAAACAGGAAGAATCAGATAAGATCATTGATGAACTCTACTCCCATTTCAATGAAAACAAATTGAAGTATGGTGAGCTATATACCCATCTCTCATTGCCAAACAAGGATGAGGGTCTCACAACAGCTGCTAAGAGACTCTTGGAACTGATTGAAAACGACTAAAAGGAACATTTCTGTTCCTTTTTACTTATAATTGAGATATGAAAGACTACAAGGAAAAACTCACTGCCTACTATAATAAATTCTCCGAAGAAAAAAGGCTGACCAGACGCCATGGCTTGGTTGAATATCTCACTGCTCAAAACTATATCCACAAATATCTGAAAGCTAATTCAAGAATCCTTGATGTTGGTGCTGGCACAGGCCGTTATGCCATTGCCCTTAAAGAAGAAGGCTATGATGTAACGGCAGTTGAGCTGACAAGACCCAATATTGCCATAATGAAACAAAAAGACCCAAATCTAAGGGTCGTTGAAGCTGATGGCCGATCAATGCCAATGCTAATGGACAAGCAGTATGATCTGATCATTCTCTTTGGACCCCTTTAT
>JAQXQU010000010.1 GCA_029101345.1 Erysipelotrichaceae bacterium
CTTGAAGCAGAAATCAAGCGATGTCAGGAAGAAGAACGAAAGAGGCGACTGACCAATACAGAAGAGTACACTATGCTTGTATTCTCACTTGCTGGTACTCCTGTAGAAAATGTAGAAAAAGTATGCGACGTTGTCAAACTGTTTATTGAGACAGGACAGGTGGCAGCCAACAATGATTTATGCATTCCTTTGAACAAGAAGCTGCGCAATGCCGAGTTAAAACAGTTCGTCACCAATATAATAAGGTATAACGGGAAAGAAAATCTCGATGCCGAGTCATTCCTCCAAACAGCATTCTGCGAATGGTTCAGCGGCAAAAAAGAAAACATAGCCAAGAACTACTCTGTGCTGCCCAAGGACTCACTCGTTTCAAAGGATGGAGTGGAAGCTGATTTGGAAAGATTGCGAAAACATATGGACAGCTAGCTGTTTTAATATTGGAATAATTTTTCAGTATTGGAAGATGAACGAGTTAAATTTGAATAATTCTCACAAGTGTTCATTTCACGACTCTCGAGAATAGAACTAAAGTAAATAGAATTCCGAATTTATAAAAATAATTTGATATGACAACTCCAGATATTATTAGCAAGGTTTTCGATGGCACCTGCATGCTATTTTTAGGTTCGGGGTTTTCTTTTGGTGCAACCAATAGCAACCCTAAAGATTCTCAATTCAAAGGAGCAGGGACTCTAGCGAATGTATTGTTAGATGATGCAGGCTATTCAAGTAAAACAACCGACTTACGTAAAGCATCTTCCGCATATCTAAGAAAAAAAACTCCAGAAGAATTGATTGCATTGTTAAAACAGGAATTTCATGCCACTTCAATATCTGCATCCCATGATTATATGGGAAGTCATAATTGGTTCCGCATATACACTACCAATTATGACAATATAATGGAACTATCATACAATAAGGCTTCAAAAAGACTGATGCCTATAACATTGTCTTCACCTCATAGAAAGAATGAGGATTATCGGCAATGTTGTGTACATCTCAATGGCTATATAGATTCACTTACACCAGACAAATTAGACAATGAGTTTAAGCTTACGTCTGCAAGTTATTTAACAGCCGATTTCGAAAAGTCTGACTGGTTTGAAATATTTAAGTCCGATATTGCCGCATGCGATGCATTAATATTCATCGGGTTCTCAATGGATTATGATTTGGACTTAGAGAGGATAATAGTTTCAAGTGCTATCAAATCAAAAACATTATTTGTTGTAAAACCAGATGAAGACGAACTCAATATAAGTAGTTTGTCAGAATTTGGAACCGTTCTAAAATTGGGACTTGATGGATTTGTACAAATGGTAAAGGATGAAGAACAGAGGTATACTCCAGCTGTCACTAAGATTTTTTCTCCAATAAGTTTTCATAAAATGGTTGTTAATAGGGATGCGCCCACATTAAAAGATGCTGATTTTTACCAGTTGATTTTAAATGGAACTATGAATGAGCATTTGGCTTTTCATTCATTAATTAACGGTGGTTCATATCCTTATTTGATTTTTCGGAGTAAACTTCAAGAATGTATAGAGAGTATCAAAAGCGGAGTTCACAGCATTTTGGTTGAATCTGCTCTTGGTAATGGAAAATCTATATTCTTAAACGAGCTTCAACTATTGTTAGCCCAAGAAGGGAAGGATGTCTTTGTATTTGATAATTATTCGGCAAGAGCATTATCCGAGATTGCGGAAATATGTGAAAGATACCCTAATTCCGTAGTCTTTTTTGATGATTATCACTCTTCACGTGATCAAGTTAAAGCATTGCGTAATTATTCAAAAGATTTATGCGTCATTACATCAGAACGCAAATCTCTTCATGAGGTTATATTTGACGAAATAGAGGATGTCCTGGGCGAAGATTACACAATTATTAAAATTGACAAGTTAACAGATCGCGAAATTCTGCAATTAGATGAATTGTTAGATAAATATTCTCTATGGACGGATTTAAGTGCTTCTACAGACAGGGTTGCGTATATAAAGAATATATGTGACAAAGAATTGTGTCGTGTCATTCTAAGTAGAATAAGTAGCCCTTATCTTACTTCAAAAATTAGAAATACTATTTCTGAAATTGCAAAGAACAATGCTTTTGAAGATGCCTTTAAATACTTAATGGTGGCCGAATGTTTTCATATTCGCTTTTCTATTATGGATTTAGCTACTTGGGTTGGTGCAGACTTATTGAACAAACCAAGTTTCCGACAGAATCTAACTATTAAAGAATTTGTTGACATAGAGAATACTGACATCAAATTTAAATCCTCTATTGTGGCAAGGTATATACTTACAACGCTCTATTCTCCGCGAGATGTAATTAATGTACTGATACAGTTGGTTAAGCGCTTAGATGCTATATCTAAATATTCGGAACAAAATAGGAATAGGCTGATTACGTTTGTCAATTTCACAACTATCCAGTCATGCTTGAATCTTAGAAACAGTGCATGGAAAATGGAGATGTTCCGTTTTTACGAAACCATAAAAGATTGTAATTTTTGTAAGAAAAATGTCGATTTTTGGCTACAATATGCAATTGCAAGATTGTATAATAGAGAATACCCTATATCAAAGACCTTATTTGATAAATGTTATTCCCTAGCAAATGCTCTCAATAATTATAGGACATACAAGATTGACAACCATTATTGCCGTTTTCTCTTAGAGAATGAGATAGAGAATGGAACAGTTGGCACATGTATGGAAGCGTTTAGACACGCACATGAAATACTTTCGAACACGCGCCCTGGAGATGAGAAAAAGCATTATCCATACAAGGTAACGGGTTTATATAAAAAATTTTATGAGACATTCAAAGGACAACTATCTGAAAAAGACAAGAAAGAATTTAAACAATCTTGTATTGAGATGTTAGAGAAATGTGTGTCCTATATGAATAGTAATGATTGTACGAATTATAAATTAGTAAAAGAAACAAAATCAAAGTTGGAGCAGATAATAGCTGACTAAAAAAATATTATAATTAATATCAGTAATATTGTGTGGGTGAGAAAAAGTGAGTACCTTTGCACCAACAAAAGAAAGAAATACAGAGAAAAGGACAAAGAAGAATAGGAAGAGCATCGCACGGATGCTTATCGATAGTTATTGTGGGACTACATCCAAGATGCTTATGGTGTTCCTAATTTGTACCAATACTTTCGTAAATCGCTGACTATCAGTGTATGTTAGTTTTGAGGAGGTTCAAATGAGACCGATAGGTAAAGACATAACAAAACACTATCAAATAGCGTATAGCTCTGGTGAGTTACACGCTATTTGCATTTGGGTTCGCCCGACATGGGCATAATCTAGGGAAGGTCGAAAATTAGTCGAAAAAAATCTAACGATTTGATTGTCAGCCCCCAAACTCATGGATCAGCTAAATGCAAACATCCACTACCAGATATTCTGCGACATTCGAATAAGTTCAGCGAATCCACTGACCGACTACAAGCTCATAGACGATATCATTCTTGAACTGTCCAGCCGTCTGAGAATACAGAATCAGCAAGAGGGACTGGCAGAAGCATGGAAGCCTTACATGAAGAATCTCGATACGCTCTATACCGATGCCACCTGTTACGAGAGTGCCATGCGCTATCCGACCGATGCCAAGCTGTTGTGGGAATGTATAGAAAAAGGTATATCCGATGATGTGTCAGGCAAGCCGTGAACTGGGCATCCATCGTATGAGGACAAAATATCCTGATTCCAGCCCGTGACAACATGGCCTATGTGAAGCAACGCCGTCACAACAAGCAAAGGACTCACAAGATAATCCGACGCCTGTTGGGTTTGCTGGGAAAGATACTCGCAGAACTAAGAAGACTCGACAGGGAGAATCCTTATGCAGCCTAAAATCCGCAACTATCATCCAATACACGATTAAGGGTAGATTTATGAGTCGTTAGTAGCAGCTTTCAGTAAAAAGCAACAGCACAACATCAATATGTAGCCACCATCCCCTTACCCCACGATGCGACTTGAGGTAA
>JAQXQU010000011.1 GCA_029101345.1 Erysipelotrichaceae bacterium
GCTTCAATCAAAACGTTCTTGCCCCATTTGGTCAGTGATTCAACCTGAGCACGTGGTGTTCCATAATAATAGCCGTTGAATTCGGTATATTCCAAAAGTTCCTTGTTTTTTACTGCATCAGCAAAAGTCCGATAATCAACAAAGTAATAGTCACGGCCATCAACTTCATTGCCCTTCTTTGGCCGGGTTGTCATGGAAATTGCCTCATTCAAGGCAAGAGATGGATCAGCAAGAAGTTCCTTCTTGATTTCACCTTTGCCAATTGAACTTGCGCCTGAGAGAATAACTACTTTTCCTAATTTTGCCATTATTTGCACTCCTTTATTAAATCAGTAAGTATTTGATATCCGCGATCAAATGAAGGCAGATTTAAACGTTCACCTGGTGTATGTACATCAGTTGTGATAGGACCATAGGTCAGAATGTCCATCTCATCGGAAATTGCCGCAAAGACACCACATTCACAACCGCCATGGGCAGCCATTTCAACTAGTGGCTTGCCATTTCTTTCCATCAGCACCTTATTCAGCTTTTGACGCATATCACTATTTGCCTTGTAGTTCCAACCAGGATAACGGGCTTCTGATACTAGTTTAAAGCCAAAAAGCGATGATAGAACAGTGATTTCATCCAAAAGATGATCAATTCCGCTTTCAATTGCACTTCTGATGGAAGATGTTATCTCTACTGTCTTATCATTCAGACGTAGGATTCCTAAGTTCAAGGATGTCAAAGTCAAACCTTCAATGGCCATTGAACGATGCTTGAAACCATCCGGGAGCAAGAAGATATAGTCAATGACCTTATTGCTTGATTCCATATCAAAATGCTTTGGTGAAGTATAATCCTTTGTGATTGTACAAGCAAAACCAGGATCAGAGAATTCAAGTTCAATGCAAATATCACGGATAGTCTTGCTTGTTGCAGCTAGAATATCATCATTTGATGATTTGGAAGTAAAGATGATTTCGCATTCACGAGGAATGGCATTGGATTTAAGGCCACCATCAAAGCTGACTAGACGGACATCAAGACCTTTAAGTTGCATTTCCTTGATGATACGGAAGGCAAGCTTGATGGAATTGCCCTTTTCCTTATGGATTTCACCCCCTGAATGGCCTCCGCTTAAGCCAGTGACAAAGAGGCGGTATGTATCATCGCTGTTTTCTTCAAAGCTTATATCAATAGTCTGAATGGCTTCGGTGCCACCTGCTGAAGAAATTGCTGTTGATACTTCTCCACCACCATCAAGGGAGACCATTCTGCGTGCCTTGAATAAGGAAGTATCAAGTCCTAAGGCCCCAAAAAGTCCAACTTCTTCCATAACTGTAAAAGCGCATTCCAAAGCCGGATGTTCAAGATCATCAGCAGCCAGGATTGCCATCATATAGGCAACACCCGTACCATCATCAGCTCCCAAAGTCGTATCCTTGGCACTTAGCCACTCACCATCAACATAGAGCTGCAAAGGATCTTTTTCAAAGTCGTGATTTGACGATTTGTTCTTTTCACAGACCATATCAACATGAGCTTGCAGAAGCAAAGGAGCAGCATTTTCATAGCCTGCAGTCGCATTCTTATAAATGACCACATTGTTCATCTTGTCACGAACATAGGTTAATCCATGTTCTTTGGCAAAGGCTTCCAGCCAATCGGCTACCCCTTTTTCATTATAGGAACCATGAGGAATCTCTGTAAGTTCCTTGAAATAGCGACAATAAGGTTTTGATAAATCGAATTCAATCATATTATTTGCCTTCCTTTAAATGCCTGTCCATCCACATGGTGATTTCGCTTAGGCGTTTGATTCGATGCTTAGGCTTTCCACTACGGGAAAGATCATGGTTTTCGCCCTTGAAACCAACCAGCTTGGTTTCAATGCCCCGACACTTAAGAGCTGTATAGAATTGTACAGCTTCAACAAATGGGCAACGATAGTCTTCGGTTGAATGAATGAAAAGCAGAGGTGTCTTTACATTATTTGCATGCTTAAGTGGTGACATTGACCATAATTCATCATGGCAGTTATTCTTATCAGTAAATTGCATTTCATAAGGAAAATCAATGCCATAATCACTAGCCCCCACTTCACTGATCCAATTGGAAATGGAGCGCTGAGTTGCAGCAGCCCTAAAACGATTGGTCTGGCCAACAATCCAATTGGTCATGTAGCCACCATAAGAGCCACCGGTAACCCCGATATTATTGATGTCTATCTGTGGATATTGCCTAATGACTTCATCTGTGAAGTCCATCAGGTCTTCATAATCAATGCCACCCCATTGTCTTCTGATATCGGCAAAGCGATTGCCTTTGCCATCGCCACCTCGTGGATTGCAGAAGAAGACAATGTAGCCACAATTTGCCCAGTATTGCATCTCATGATAGAAGACTTCGCCATAAGCGCACTTTGGTCCGCCATGGATATCAAGTATAGCTGGATATTTGCCATTTTTATCAAAGTCTTGAGGCAAAAGAACCCAACCATCGATTGGTGTCTTCTTGTCCAGTTTCAGATGATGAGGCTTGGCTACATAAGTGCCGCTAAGATCATTTAGAGCTGTCAGCTGCTTCATATCATTCAGTCTAACGACTTCCTGCAAACGATCAGGCATGGTTGTAATGGCATAGATGCCATCGTTTCCAATCGCAAAATCATCAACCGTGCCCTCAAAGTCACTAAGCGGCACAAGCTTCTTATCAGCATATTTGTAAAGAACAGCACGGGATCCGCTAGTTGATATGAAATAAGGAACGCCATCAATCTTGGCATAATTCTTCAAACGCCCAAAGTGGACATCAGTACCTATGGAATTATAAAGGCTTAATTCACTATCATATGTCAGAACCATTTCACCATTGATCAGATCATAGAACTTAGGATTCTCTATCCAGCCGACTTCCTTGCCGAAAGTGCCAACTGTACAGATTCCATCATTATCATAGAAAGCCCGATAGATGATCATGGTCTTATCATAGAGAATGCTTGTCTTGTTTTCCTTGACATCATATTCATAGATCTTGGCAAATTTGCCTTTGACCTTCGCAAAATCAATGCCCGTATAGAGAATCTTGCCGTTTTGACAGTCAAATGACTCAACATCCATTGTTGGAGGAGTTATTCTTCTTAATGAATAATCGTGTTTATCGCACAGGAACAAGGCACTGCGACTGCCATTGATAATGCCAGCACCATTAAAGACAAAGGGATACTCATCAAATTCAAGATAATCACGATTATCTTCTATTGCCTTATGGTATTTGCGCTTTCTGGCATCAGAATACTTATAGTAATCAGGACATTTGACATCAATTGAAGCCACAATCAGATAGTAATCATCATCAAAGGAAATAAGGTCACTTACTGCTAATGGCAATTTGAAGCTGTCCTTAGGCTCCTTTGATTTCAGACAATAGCGTTCAAATGTCGTTGATATCCTCTTGTCCTTCTTGTCCTTATAGGCAACCAGGAAATCGTTCTTGCCAGCAACATAAAGAGACTGGCGATCACGATAGCCAATGAATTCATCAAGTGCCGCACTTTTCAAATCATAGACCATTACTCTTTGCTGATAATCAGATCTGTCTTCCTTGACCGTTGTATCAATAAAGGCAAGCTTTGATTTGCAAGGAGATATGTTCAAAGATGAGAGGAAATGGTAATGGCAGAAATCATCGATTGCAATCTTCTTCATTATTTGCCTCCTCTAATAGTCTTGATGACATTGCGGTTCTTGTCTAAAAAGAATATTTCATTGTTTTTAAAGATTATGCTCTCCTCTGTCTGAATTCTGATATCAGAAGCAAATTCCTCAACATAATCCTTGGTATAGAGTTCCAAAGCATAGGAAGAATTGTCATGGAGCTTGAGATCACCCTTGACTGGAATCGGATTCTGGTTGGAATATAAGCCAAACATTGGACCAGCCGCATGGCCATGAGTACCTAAGGAATGGGTATAAAGGCAAGGTCTTAATCCTTCAGCATTGCCTTTTTCAATGGCTTCAAGGAAGACTTGATTACCAGTCTTGCCAACCTCCATGCATTCACCAACAATATCCTGAAAACGGTTGTTTTTGGCCATTGCCTTCTTAAGGCCTGCTGGCAGTTCATCTTCATTATCCTTGAGGATGTAGCAAAGCCTTTGGGTATCGGTGCAGAGGCCTAAATAGGTAATGCCAAAATCACAACGGACCAGATCGCCTTTCTCAATGACAGTATCTTCTTCCAGGATGTCACCACCCTTTCTTTGCAAGTTGATATGGGATGGGAACCAGCAGGACAAGCCTAAGGAATTGACCTTGGAATCCATAAAATCCATGACATCACGGCAAGTAGTCTTGCCAGGTTTGATAGTTGCATCAGAGAATGCTTCATCAATAACCGACATGGCTACTGCCATCACATGAGGATAGACTTCCATCTCCGTTCTGGTTCTGATTTCAAGAACAGGGATGGCAATCGGATCAGCTGATACAAAACGGTCAGTGATATCCTTTGGCAGTTTATTTAGCAATAGGCGGTAAAGACCAGCTGATAGGCCATCAGAAAAGGCAAAGTTTTCAGAATAGTCAATAGCGATGGTCCTTAGATCAAGCTTTTCAATCAGATTTTTCAAGGCATCAAACTGGTCCTCATTCCTATAGTCATAAGCTCTGACATAATACTTCTCAAGATCTTCATCCGGAAGTGATAAGGAATAGGGCTTGGTTTGGCCGTTTTCATGTGTCAGCAGCAGCATTGTGATTCTGCGGGCTGTTGGATAGCTGGCAGGTGTCAAAAAGGGAAAGACAATATCTTCATTGTACTCTCTGCCCATAACCAGCCAGCCATCAATGCCTGCTTCTTTGAGAATTGGGCCAACAAGTTCAAGCCTTTCCTTTAAAACTTTGTCTCTAATTGTTTTTCTTTCTACATATGAATACATAACGCTACCTACTTGAGTCTAATCAGAATCAGTTCCTGTTGTGGCTTGGCTAGCCATTTTGTTTCATCTTCCAAAATGACGACATCCTCTTCGATGCCAATTCTGCCTTCAGGTATTTCAATACCCGGTTCAATTGTAAAGACATTGCCAACCTGTAATGGTGTGTCAATCAGTTCCGGCTTGTTATAACGTGGACGACGATTTGCGAGTATTGTTCCACCATCATGGGTAACATGGCCAACCTGATGACCTAGAGCAGCATTCCAGGAATCAAAGCCCATATCAACAATCATATGGCGGGCTACCTGGTCAACTTCAAAGCCAGTCACTCCTGGTTTCATGAACCTGCGAGCAGCATCGATAGCATCTCTTACGAGATAGAAGGCTTCCTTGACTGACGATGGTGCATCATCTTCATCATCCTTCAATACATAATACATGCGCTGCAAATCTGAACAATAGCCATCTTTGGCAACACCATAATCAATATTGATAGTACATCCCTTAACAAGTGGCGTATCAATGAGACCTGAATGGCCTTGCTTGACTCTTGGATCACAGGATACGGAAGGACACTGGCTTTCAGCCCAGGACATTGTAAAGCCTTCAGCATATGCCACATCATGCAGGAAATTGAAAATATCAAGAGAAGTTGTTCCTTCATGACAGACTTCTGGTACTCTCGAAAGATATTCTTCGGCTTTTTCGGCACATATTCTGATCTTTTCAATCTGGGAAGCAGTCTTTCTGCCTCTGACTTCAGAAATAATAGCGGAAGCAGGGACAATTTGCGGTACTGGATCGAGCTTATCAAGCACTTCTTCCTTCAATGATAGATACATGCCATAGGAAAGGCCGTCTGCCGCAGCATCATTAGCTGAGATGTCAAGGGCCAAGGTCTTTGGCTTCAGCTCACTTAATACCTGAAGAATCGTTTCTTCCATAGTTGTTTTGTATTCATAGATTTCATCAATGCCATCAATCATCTTATAGCCGTCGACATCTAAAGGAGAAACGATAGCAAGACACTTATCCTTTGTAAAAAGCAAAGCAGTAGCAATGATGAATGCCATATCGTCACCTAGAACTGGGAGAATGGGCTCGCTTCTCATAATGGTTTCACGGCCAACAATCATCCAGGCGTCAACATTATTCCTCTTCAGTGAATCATAGATAATAGGAAGTTTTTCTTTGTTTAATTTCATAATAAGTCTTGCTCCAATCATAAAAAACAAGGCATGTGGCATTCTTGCCACATGCCTCAATAAACATGTTCAGTTTTAAATTGCTATTACTTAGCTACATCAACGAACCAGAAGATTGAGTTACCCTGGAAGTTATCGAAGTCGCCTGTAACGCCATCAGCTCTTAAGCATGCAGAACCATATTCAAACAGAGGAACTACCATTGCCTGATCCTTGACTAGGTATGTTTCAGCAGCATGTAACTGATCAAGTCTTTCCTGACCACCCATAGAAGCAGCATCAAGCATCATAGCATCGTAAGTGTCATCACCCCATACTGCCTTCATCTGGTAAGTGGTTGTTGCCATATCAAGATATGTCAAAGCATCATTGTAGTCAGCAGACATAGCACCACGTGCCAATTCAAATGCAGCATTCTGGTCACGGTCAGCGAAGAATGTACGAACATCGGCAGTCTTTAACTTGATTTCGATACCGATCTTAGCATACTGGTCCTTGATGACAGCAGCTACGAGATCATGAGTAGAAGACTGGTTGTAGTAGTATTCAAGAACTAGCGGGTTGTCAACTGAGTAACCAGCCTTAGCTAAGCAATCCTTAGCATAATCTGGATCATAACCACATAATTCACCGCCAGCTACACGGAAGTCACCTTCATCAGATACTAAGCCAGATGGAACGAAGCCAAGAAGTTCTCTTGTAACACCATCATCTCTAGCATCAACGATAGCCTTACGATCGATACCCCATAATAGAGCCTGACGGACATTGACATCAGTTAATGCTTCGTTTGTAGCTGAATCAGGACGGCAGTTGAGTTCAATGTAGTAGTTGATGATACCAGTAGCACCGAAGTTGTTAGCTAGTTCAGGCAACTTGGAAACTGTAGCTGCTTCAACAGAAGTAGCGAAGTCGATTTCGCCCTTCTGGAAAGCCATTAACTGAGCATCCTGGTCAGCAATGACTAAACAAGTCATAGTGTCAAGATTGACCTTGTCAGCCCAGCACCAGTTAGGGTTAGCTTCATAAGTGATCTTAGCAGCTCTATCAATAGAAGTAGGTACGAATGCACCATTCATAGGATAGCCAACTGTATCAGCCCAAGTGTAGTCACCCATTGGTGCGAAGTCTTCACGTAATGGATAGTAGACGCCACCCCATAATAATGAAGTGTAGAACTTGACTGGCTTTAACAATGTGATCTGAAGAGTGTCATCATCAAGAGCGACATAGCCTAAGTTAGGCATATCAGTTGAAGTAGCACCTTCATATTCAGCAGCACCTACAACATAGTCAGTAATCCATGATAAGTAAGATGCTTCAGCAGAACCAATAGAAAGAGCGTGCTTAACACCATATACGTAATCATTGGCAGTAACTTTTACACCATCTGACCAATAGTTTTCACGAAGTTTGATTGTGTAAACAAGTTCATCATCACTTACCTGGCAGTCTTCAGCAGCACCTGGCATTAAGCCTTCGTTGCTCAAGTAGTAAAGTGGGAAGAACATCTGATTGATAACATATGAACCAATTGAATCGGAAGCGATTGCTGGGTCCATATAGTTTGGCTGGTCGCCAATTGCGAATGTAAATGTCTTAGGCTCATCAGTTGGAGTATCTGTTCCTGTATCGCCACCCTTTGAACAGCCAACTAAAGAAAGAGCCATTAACAATGTAATTGCAATTACGACAATTCTAGTTAATTTTTTCATAGGTCTTTCCTTTCTTACTTCTCATATAAGAAGCATGATACTAATCGATTGCCAACTTCAACTTGCTGTGGCATCTCATTCTTACAGCGGTCGGTGGCTTTTGGACAGCGTGTAGAGAATGGACAACCTTTTGGAGGATTGATTGGTGAAGGAATTTCACCTTCTGGAATAATCCTCTGCTTGGTCTTAGCAATATTTGGATCCGAAATCGGAATCGATGATAATAATGCGACGGTATATGGGTGCAATGGGTTATGATAAACATCATTGCTTGGTCCCACTTCCATCATATGCCCTAAATACATGACGCCAATGCGATCAGAGATGTGCTTGACCATACTTAAATCATGGGCAATGAACAAGTATGATAATCCCATTTCGTTCTGGATATCTTTTAGAAGATTGACAACCTGAGCCTGGATGGAAACATCCAAAGCAGAGATTGGTTCATCACAGACAATGAATTTAGGATTTACAGCCAGGGCACGGGCAATGCCGATACGCTGTCTTTGCCCACCAGAGAATTCAGCAGGATATCTGCGAATATGGTCAGGCTTAAGACCGACAATCTTCAAGAGTTCAACAACACGTGCTTCCCTTTCTTCATGGGTATTGTAGATATTATGGATAATCATTGGTTCTTCAATGATTTCACCAACTGTCATACGAGGATTCAGTGATGCATAAGGATCCTGGAAGATCATCTGCATATCCTTGCGGAATGATTTGAGATTCTTTGTGCCCTTGATCTTGGCAATATCAACTCCCTGGAATTCAATACTGCCTGAGACAGGATCATATAATTTGACAATCGTACGGCCTAATGTCGATTTGCCACAACCGGACTCGCCTACTAAGCCAAAGGTTTCGTTTTCGTGGATGTCGAAGGAAACACCATCAACAGCCTTGACAATCTGTTTTTTGGAGAAGATGCCTTTGGTTACATCGAAGTGGGTTTTAAGGTCCTTGACTCTTAAAATGACATTGTTCTCATTGTAAGCCATTATTCTTCTCCTTTCTTTGCCCGAGGATCATGAAGCCAGCACTTGCAGGAATGAGTGCTTGAGAAGACTGTTTCATCAGGCATATGGTATTTGCATACCTTCATAGCTGCATCACAGCGGTCAACAAACGGACAGCCCTTTGGTGGATTCAAGAGATCTGGTGGAGAACCGGCAATTGGCTGAAGTGGTGCATCAGTATCATCTTCTGGATTTGCAACACACTTTAATAAGCCCTTGGTATATTGGTGCTGAGGATTATAGAAGACATCCTTGTCAGTGCCAATTTCTACAAGCTTGCCACCATACATGATGCCAACTCTATCACACATCTTAGCAACAACGCCTAAGTCATGGGTAATCATGATGACAGCAGCATTTGTTTCTTTTCTCAACCGATCAATCAATTCCAAGACCTGTGCCTGGATTGTAACATCAAGGGCAGTTGTTGGCTCATCAGCAATGATGACTTTAGGATTGCAGGTTAGCGCAATCGCAATGACTATACGCTGACGCATACCACCCGAGAATTCAAATGGATATTGCTTGATACGCTTTTCCGGAGAAGGAATGCCAACCAGTCTCATCAGTTCCAGTGCTCTTTCACGTGCTTCTGCTTTAGTCATATTAGTATGATTGAGCAAAGGTTCAACGAGCTGGGTTTCAATCTTCAGGACCGGATTCAGGAAGGTCATTGGATCCTGGAAGATCATGGCCATCTTATTGCCACGGATCTGACGCATTTTCTCATCATAAGCCTTCTTGGATGAAAAATTCTTTGGTGAAATGTCTTCACCATCAAGAATGATATCACCTGATTCAACAACACCGTTGGCCGCAAGCAATCCCATGATTGTATACATGGTCTGGGATTTGCCAGAGCCGGATTCACCAACAATTCCCAATACTTCACCTTCATTTAGTGAGAAGGAGACATCACGAACAGCCTGAACATCACCCTGTTCGGTTTTAAAGACTGTCGTCAGGTTTTTAACTTCTAATAGTGCCATATTGCCTCCTTATCTACTCTTAGCCTGGAAGGCTTCACCAATGCCATCACCAACAAAGTTCAGTGAAAGGCATGTCAATGATATAGCAGCGATAACCCAGACGATCTGGATTGGATAAGTGAAGAAGAGACCACGGCAATCGTTAGCCAGCTTGCCCCATGATGGAATGGATGGATCTAGACCAATGCCAACGAAACTCAGGAATGATTCAGTAAAGATTGCTGAAGGGACAAGCATCGTCAGATTAACAATGATTGGACCAATCGCATTGACAATCAGATGCTTGAGAAGAATTCTTGAATGGCTAGCACCAATGACTGTAGCTGCTAGAGAGAATTCCATCTCCTTGATGGAACGGACTTGCTGACGAACCTGTCTTGCCATACCAATCCAGGCCGTAAAACAGATAGCCAGCATCATAGCAGGAATTGTATTGCCAAAGATCATGAGAATCAAAATGACATATAGCAAAGTAGGAATGGAGTCGATGATATCAACAACTCTCATCATGAACATATCAACCTTGCCACCAATATAGCCGGAAATGCCGCCATAAAGGACACCAACAACCAGACAGATAAAGGCGCTCGAGAAGCCAATAGCCAATGAAATTCTTCCGCCATACATGACTCTGACAAAGATGTCACGTCCCAGCTTATCAGTTCCAAACGGATGTTCAAGACTTGGGAGAGCATTTCTCACTGCCAGGTCCTGATCTTCAAAACCATATTTGGAAACCATTGGCACAACAATTGCAAAGACAACCAAGACGGCAATGAAAATCAAACCGGCAATTGCCAATTTGTTTTTCTTATAACGACCCCAAGCATCCTTGAAGAATGTCTTGGATTCCATAGCGATGAATTCCGAATTCTTTTCGCTATCATCTAGTTTTTCAAACAGGTCTTCGGTAATGACCAGTTCCTTGTTTTCTTCCATTACTTTGACCTCCTTTACTTATCAATCTTGATGCGTGGATCAACGATTGCTGCAACGATATCGGAAACAAGAGTCATGACGATGATCAGACAACCAAAGAGGATTGTCAAACCCATACATAATGTATAGTCACGATTCTGGATAGAGTTTGTGAATTCCTTGCCAATGCCAGGAATGGAGAAGAGGGTTTCAATAACCAACGAACCAGTAATCATGCCAGCAAACATTGGACCAGCATAGGTAATGACTGGAAGCAGTGCATTTTTCAGGCCATGCTTGATGACAACCCAGATTTCCTTAGTACCCTTTGATCTAGCAAGAGTAATATAGTCAGAACCCATTACATCTCTTAATGATGAACGGGTTAAACGGGTAATTGAAGAAATTGGTGAGAAGCTTAGTGCTAATACTGGCATGATATAACTTGTCCAGTGTTCCAAACCGACAATTGAGAACCACCCCAATTTGACCGAGAAGAACACCATCATCAGCATCGCTAACAGGAAACCTGGCACAGAAACGCCGATAGTCGCAAAGACTGTAATCAATGAATTGACGAAACGATGCCTTGTAAGAGCAGACACAATGCCTAGAGAGATGCCGGTAATCATGGCAAAGGCGAAGGCAATGACACCAAGTTTTGCGGTTACTGGAAGTCTCGAAGCGATGATTTCAGCAACTGGCTGACCTTTCTTGGAGATGGAATCACCGAAATCGCCATGCAAGCAATTGGTGATATAGATGACATATTGTTCAGTGACCGGCTTATCCAAGCCATATTTTTCATTCAGAGCCTGAATGGTAGCGGCTGGAATAGCCTTGTTATCTCTTGAGAATGGACTACCAGGCATCATCTTCATGCCGAAGAATACAACTGTTGCCAGGACAAAGATGGTCATGACACCAAGAAGCAGTCTTTTTAGTATGTATTTAAGCATTCTGTTCTCCTTCCTTGATCAAATACAATTCCATTTGCGGCGGAACCAGGAAGCGTGCACCATCTTCAGTGACAACAACATCCTCTTCCAAGCCAATTCTGCCAGCTGAAGTTTCAACACCAGGTTCAAGTGTAAATACCATGTTTTCACTTAATCGTGCATCAATCAGTTCTGGCTTGTATCTTGGAAATCTTGGTGCTAAGAGCGGGCCGCCATCATGAGCAACCTTGCCAAGCTGATGGCCAAGGGCGGCATTCCATGATGGATAGCCAAGAGAGACAATATAGTCTCTGGCAACTGTATCAACATAATTGCCAGTAACACCCGGTTTTAAAGCCTTAGCAGATAACTGGATAGCATCCCTAACTGCATAGAAAGCCTTTTTGATCTCTTCAGGAGCATCTTCTTCATCATCCTTCAGAATGTAATACATGCGCTGGATATCAGATGAGTAGCCATCAACCGTAATGCCGAAGTCAACGTTGACGACATGTCCCTTCCTGATGATCTGATCCGGAGCACCGACATGTCCTTGTGGACAATCGCTTCCGGCTACGACACCGGGATTAGCTGATTTTGGCCAGCTATAGCCAAAGCCTTTTCTTTCAGTTTCCTTTTGGAAGAAAGCATAGACATCCCGACAATTGATGCCTGCTCTGATGAAGTTCTTGGCATCATTGAAGATCTTTTCAGTTTCAATGCAGGCCTTGGTAATCTTTTCAATTTCACTCTTGGTCTTAAGACTGCGAATCTTGACAACCACTGGTTCAGCACTGACAACCTTGGCTTTGGAATCAGCCTTGGTCATAGCTTCGATTATCAATTGATGGAAACCAACACTCAAGCCATCAGCACTGGGGTTGTTTCTGGAATAATCAAGGGCAATTGTCCTTGGATCTTCCCTTTTGATCAAATCAGCCAGTGTATCAGTAAAGCTGATCGGAAATGGAAATACTTCATCAAAGACACCAGTCATTTCATAGCCATTGGCATCAATTGGTGTACAGACAACATAGCTCTTTCCATTCTTTAGGAATACTAGAGCAGTCTTACCGATGAATTCACTGTCAGCTAGCATTGATAAGGCAGGTTCTGATGCAGTTGCTGATTCCTGACCGCAGATAATCCACATATCGAAGTCATTCTCTTTCAATGCATCAAACACTGTCGCTATTTTTTCCTGATAAAATCCCATACTTCTTTTACCCTGCAAACAAATATCAAAACAATATATGTCTAAGTATACATTTTCTTGAGCCAGATGCCAATAAAAAATTTCATATTTTCAGTATTTTTTTCTGAAATATTTTACATTTTGATTCTAAAAATAAAAAATATACTATCATATTACTTGTGAGGTAGTAAAAAATGAAAATTGAAAGAATCAAAAAAGCTGCCTTGAAAATGAAAGAAGCCGGTCTTGATGGTGTTCTTTATGCTCAAGGAGCTAATCTGCAATATCTGCTTGAAGCTAATGGCTATTGGTGGCAGAGAAGCTGTGATACCAATATCATGGGTTTCTCCAGTGCCTACAATCTTCCTGATGTTCTGCTTTATTTAAATGCTGAGGGAGAATATCAGATCATTGCCAATATCCATAACAAGGATTACTTCCAAAAGAACTACGAAGGACATGTAACCTTATCTTATATGGATCAATATGAAGATGCCTTGGCGCCATTTGTCAAAGGCAAGAGAATTGGTGTCTCTGTTTCCTGTCAGAAACATCTGACCGAACTTTTGAAAGCCATTGATGAGGAAATTGAAGTAGTTGATGGCGAAAACCTCTTGAATGACATCCGCTGTTTCAAGGATGAAGATGAAATAAAGGCCATTAGGGAAATTGCCAGGTTTACAGATGATGCTGTCAGCTATGTTGTAGCCAATCTCAAATACGGCATGACAATGCGGGAAGCGGAAAATCTTCTGGTTGAATATGGCTATATGCACAATATTGATGATCTCTCCTTCCCTCCAACTGTTGGCTTTAAGACTCAGCATACCATTACAACCAGTGAAGTCAGCTACTATGACCGTGAATGGAAACTGCAGCCTCAGACCAGCATTGCCTTTGATGTCGGTTTCATGAAAAACGGCTATTGTTCAGATTGGGGCAGAACCATCTATGTTGGCAAAGCGCCTGAAATCTGCAAAAGAGGCTATGAAGCCTTGAATGAAGGCATTCTGCATATGGTCAGATCCATTGTTCCTTATAAGACCAATATCAATGAATTATATGCTTTGGTTAAGGAAAAAGTTGTGGAATTGGGCATGGGCGATTATCTGCGTTACCAGGATATTGAAATGCTTGGGCATCAGATTGGCATTGACTGCCATGAGTTTCCAATGGTCAATAAGGACCATGATTTCATAATCAAGCCGGGCATGACCTTTGCGGTTGAACCAAAGATGTGGTTTGACAACGAAATGTATATGCGAGTTGAGGATATCGTTCTGATTACCGAAGATGGTGCGGAAATCCTGACAAATTTTGATCGCAAGCTATTTGAAATTGAATTGGAGGACTGATGATGACAAGAAGAGAAAAAATACTGGAAGAAGTAAGAAAAGCCGGTCTTGATGGCGTTCTTTATGCTACTGGTGCCAATTTCCAATATCTGACTGAGACCACAACCTATTTCTGGCAAAGAAACTGTTTCAATATTGATGAACCTGTTTCTGGTGCCCATATCATTCCTGAAGCTATGGCCTATCTGAATAAGGATGGCAAATGCACAGTATTGACTATTCCTTCCCTGGCCCATCATTTTGATCGAACATTAAATGAAGTTGTTGTTTCCTATATGGATCAGTTTGAAGATGAACTCTCAAGCATCATCGATGGAAAAAACATCGGTCTCGGAAGAGATTGTGATGCCTGGATCACAAAGCTTTTAAAAGCCAATGACCCTAATATCAATATCGTTTCTGCTGATACATTATTTGATGATATCAGACGCATCAAGGATGATAAGGAAATTGCCCTGATGCGAAAGCTGGCCAAGTTCACCGATGATGCTGTCATGTATGTAGTCAAGCATCTCAAGCCTGGCATGACCATGCGCGATGCTGAAAGGATGATTGTCGACTATGGATTGCAGCATGGCATTCAGGACCTGTCATTTCCACCTACCTGTGGTTTCAAGAACAGAGGCACGGACAATGCCAAAGCCATTGAGCCATTCCTCAACGACACTGTTCTATTGAAGGAAGGAACTATGATTGCCTTTGATATCGGTTATATGAGCAATGGCTATTGTTCAGACTGGGGTCGTGCTGTCTATTCAGGCAAAGCGCCAGAATTCATTAAAAAAGGCTATGCAGCCTTGCAAGCAGCCCAGTGCCATATGGTTTCAAGGATTGTGCCTGGCAAGACCCGCTTTGGTGATCTCTATGGTTATATCTGTGATAAGGCTGAAGAACTTGGCTATTATGAATATCTGCGTTTCAAGCGTGAGGAAATTGGTGGCAATGGCCATCATATTGGTTCCGAAGTCCATGAAGTTCCTTTCCTCAAATACACTTCTGACCTCATCCTGGAGCCAGGTATGATTTTCTGTTCTGAACCTAAGATGTTCTTCAAGGATCACGGCTACATGCGTGTTGAAGATATGATTCTGGTTACGGAAAATGGTGCAGAATTCCTGACCAACTTCCCGCGTGATCTCTTTGAAGTGGATTTTAATGAGGAATACTAGTCATGTACAATACTGAAAAGTTTGACAATTTTGAACCAAAGCGCTTTACATCCGACGGTGTCATCAATATCAAAGGCACCGATATCCCCTATCATACCGTTTCTGAAGACAACGTCTTCTATGATAATGAAGGAAAAGCCATCGCTTCCATCTTTTCCTATTCCTATTTCCGCAGTGATATTGAAGATGTAACAAGACGTCCAGTCATGTTCTGCTATAATGGTGGGCCAGGTTCCTCATCAATGTATGTCCACGCTGGCTTCTTTGGCGTTAAACGCATCAAATATGAAGACAATGTTGACCGAAAGACTTCTCTTCCACCTTATGAGACAATCGACAACCCTGATTCCCTATTGGATATCTGTGATATTGTTGTAATCGATCCGGTTGGTACAGGCTTTGGTCTTCTGCTTGATGAGAAAAGAGGCAAGGATTTCTATGGCATTGAAGAGGATGCTGAAAGCATTTTGACCTTTATAGAGAAATGGTGCCGGCGTTATGGCCGTTTTGCATCCCCAAAATATCTCTGTGGTGAAAGCTATGGCTGTACAAGATCAGCAGTTGCTGCAGGCATTGCTGGTGGTGGCTTTGGCAATCTGCGAGGTTATGGCATCAAGTTTGATGGCATAGTCATGATTGGCAATACCGTTACAGTTGGCAAATACTTTGGCATGTCGATTCCAGTTGAAGATTCTGTCATCTTCTTCCCAACATTTGCAGCTATCAACTGGTATCATAACCACCCAAGTGAACAAAGCGTTGATGAATTTGCCTATGAAGCCAAGAAGTTCGCAGATACCGAATATCTTTTAGCTCTCTATCAGGGAGAAAGCCTGCAAGGTGAAAAACGTGAAGAAATCAAGAAGAAAATCAGTTACTATACTGGCGTAAGTGCAGAATTTCTGGAAGAGCGTGATCTTCGAATTGATGAAAACGGCTTTAGAAGCGAAGTCATCAAGGATAAGGGACTGGCTGTTTCCAGATATGATGGACGAATGACCAGACCTCTTCTCAAACCTGCAAAAACCGAAGAGGCAAAGGGACCTTATAGTGATGCGACCGCACAACGTTACGATGGCATGTTCTATAGTGTTACTTGCGGCATTATCCACCCTTTGCTCAATATCAAGCTTGACCGCCAGTATTTGACCTTCAATATCTTTGAAGAGGAAGAAGGCAAAGGATATCCGGTCTGGAATATCAACTGCAAAGGCGGAACTACTGCCAATAGGCTTCAGGAAGCAATGACCTCTACCCATGGCATGCGAGTCTTCTTTGCCAATGGCTGGTATGACGATTGCACGGAGATTGGCTATATCTATTACACTTTGGATCATGCCAATCTGCCAAAGGAGAATATCTATGTCAAGCCTTACAAGTCTGGTCATATGATCTATATCTCCGAAGAGAACTGTCAGGAATTATCAGAAGACATTCGCAAGTTCATCCTAGGGGAAGATCCTAGCAAATAAGCAGTCACAGCAATTTGACAGCCCTACAAAAAAGTTAATCCTCCGTATGGTCTAAAACATACGGAGGATTTTTTTGTTTTAATAACTCTGACTTGCTAGAAAATGCCGGAAGCGCAGCATGCTCTATAGGATAGTATGAAAGTGCATACTTAGCCTCTTTTGGCTAAACCAGTGTTTGTACGCTATATTCTTTTTGCAAATGATACGTCCTCATTCAAGGCGGCTTCATAGATATGGAAAAAGGATTTGCAAATGGCAGTCGCATGTTAGAAAACGTTGCTATTAACTGGTTTGTTTTAGTCAATGCAAAAGGCGTAAACTTCAATAGGTTTACGCCTTTGCTATGTCAATAATTGATAAAGCTGATTGCTTTATGCTTTGATATGGGAATCAATCCAGTTGGAGATTTCCTGTAGACGACGAATGCGATGAGTTGGCTTGCCAGATCTTGACAATTCATGATTTTCACCCTTGAAACCGCAAAGTCTTGCCTCAATGCCATTGAATTTCATGGCTGAAAAGAGCTGCAAAGCTTCTGGGAATGGGCAGCGGTAGTCTTCAGTTGACTGGATGAAAAGTGTTGGGGTCTTGATGTTATCAGCATATTTGATTGGTGAACGATCCCAGGACATCCTGATGAATTCATCATCTCGTGGTACACCATTTTCATGCGTTACATCATAAGAGTAATCAGAATAGTAGAAATCAGCTACACGATTGGAAATTGAACGCTGGCTGGCAGCTACCTTGAAACGATCAGTATGGGTAATGATGAAGTTGGTCATATATCCACCATAGGAACCACCTGTTACTGCCAATCTGTCCTTATCAATCTGAGGATAAGTTTCTAGAGCCTTATCGACAAAAGCCATCAGATCATCAAAATCAGTTGTGCCATAATGCTTGATATAATCCGAGAAATCATCACCTCTGCCATCAGAACAATGAGGGTTGCAATAGATGACAAAGTAACCCATTGATGCCCAGACTTGCATTTCATGAATAAATGCAGGACCATAAGCAGCCTTAGGACCACCGTGAATATCAAGGATCAGCGGGTATTTGCCATTTTCATCAAAATCCTTTGGTTTGATAACGAAGCCATGGATTTCATCAACGTTGAAGCAATTGAGTCTTTCAGGTACTCCAACATACTTGTCACTTAAGACCTCTTCATTCAAGGCAGTCAGCTTTGCAAGCTTGCCATCATTAATGGCAAATAGTTCCTGCAGTTTCATGTCCTGGCTTGCCAAAGCATAAAGCTTATCATTCATAAGTGCAATAGCATCAACTGAACCATAGCCTTTGGTCAATTGCTTAAGGGACGCCCCATCAAAGCTATAGATATCAGAACATTCATCAATGGTATTCAATAGATAAAGGCAATCAGTGCCACTAACCATGCCACTAAGCTTTCCATAATGGGAGTCAGTGACAATGCTGTTATTAAGCATCCATTCGGTATGGAGAACACTTTCAAGCATATCGCCCTTAAGTTTGAAGAAGTCCTGGCCACAGATGCAGGTTCTGATGGAACCAATGGCATAGATTTCACCTTTTAGCTGAAAGAGTCTTCTTAGATAGATGTTCCTGTTATCAACAAGCAGCTTTAGGCTATTGTCCTTAAGATCATAGACATAGATTGAGGCAAAGAGATCCTTTAGGGATGTATATTCATTTGCCTGAATATAGACTTTATCACCAATGACCTCATATCCTTCGACATCCATATTTGTTCTTGTCAAAGGCGTAATATCATAGTTCTTCTTGTTGATCAGGTAAAGACCGGTTCTTGTACCATTGATGAAGCCTGCACCATTATAGAAGAATGGATATTCATCAAGAACCAGATAGTCTGCATTGGCCTTGAGATTGTCATGATAAGCCTTCTTTTCGTCATCGCTTGCTTTGAAATAGTTTGGGCAATGGATGTCAACATTGGCACTAGCCAGATAATAATCTCCAAAGTCCTTGATGGCATTAACTGCAAGCGGAAGCTTGAAAGCCGGTGACAGATTGCCTTTGTCATCAAGATAGGAATAGGATGTTTCAATGAAATCGCTCTTTTCATTGTTTCTTATCAGAAGCCTTCCATCCTTTAGGACTGCATAATCTGCTCTTTTTCCTTCAAAGATGACTTTGTCCTCTTTAGAGTCTATGCAATAGCGATGAAGACGTTGCGAATAGTCATTGTTTTTGAGATCTGCCATTGTATCAACAAAGAAAAGGTATTCATTGTTACTTGCAAGTGCTGACAGATAGCGGTAATCATTCATTGTTTCAATTGTAATTGGTTTCATATCTACTCTCCTAATCTACTTTATATAAAATAATAGCACTTTCATCATCTTCAAAAACAACTTCATAAGGCTTGTCATTATATCGTGCAAGAATTCTTTCAAAGAAAGGAATTGGCTTTGTCCAATCCGTATCCTTTAAATCAAAGCCATAGTCGCCACTAGCTAATGCTTCCAGACGATAGCGGTTGTTTTCAATATAAAGTGAACCCAAATGCTTTTCTTCACAATAGATTTCAAATGTTTCCATCACTGATTTCCTTTCCATTTATCACGACATGTTTGACTTCATGATCAAGCGCAAAGATGTCACCGCCAACAATTACAAGATCGCCATCCTTGCCAACCTCAAGAGAACCAACCCTGTCACTGATGCCAATATGCTTGGCGGGATTGATGGTAATGGCCTTGAGGGCGTCAAATGGCTTCATGCCTGATTTAATAGCCAGACCTGCACAAAGTGGCAGGTATTCTTGCGGGATAACAGGCGAATCAGTAATGATTGATACCTGGCCGCCAAGATCAGCTAAAATGCCCGGCGTCTTGAAAGACTTCTCCTTAAGTTCAAATTTTGTTGCATGGCCAAAGGATGGACCGATTGCCATTGGCAAATCCTCCTTGACCAGTTCTTCAGCAATAAGATGCCCTTCAGTCACATGTTCAAGTGTCAGGTTGACATCAAACTCCTTGGCAATTCTTATTGCTGTAAAGATATCATCGGCCGCATGAGCATGGGCCTTAAGAGGTATTTCCTTTTTCAGAACCGGAATCAGGGCCTCCAGTTTGAAATCAAAAGCCGGCATTGCCGAAGGCTGCTTCGCACTTTCCTTGCGTCTTAGATAGTCTTTGGCCTTGAACAGCATGTTTCTCAGATTGGCAGCTGTTGTCATTCTAGTGGAATTGCCCTTGTCCTGATAGCAACGCTTTGGATTTTCACCAAAGGCACATTTCATGGCCACAGGCTCCTTGATTATCATATCATCAACCCTTCTGCCAACAGTCTTGATTGCCACAAACGTCCCACCTAGGACATTGGCACTGCCAGGTCCAGTGCAAACTGTTGTAACGCCCGCTTTTCTTGCTTTTTCAAAGCAGGGATCAAGAGGATTGATGCCATCAATAGCCCTCAGCTGCGGACAGATGATATCACCCATTTCATTGGTATCATCCCTTTCAAAACCAATGGCATAGCCATCAACGCCAAGATGGCAATGAGCATCAATAAGGCCTGGATAGATATTTAGACCCATTGCATCAATAACTTCGGCATCATCTTCGAGATCTGTCCCTATCTTTGCAATAATTCCGTTTCTAATCAGGATATCAGCCTGATAAGGTTCCTGGTGGATGCCATCATGAATCAATCCATTGATGATTTTCATTCTTATTCCTCCTTGTTTAGTCTTAATAGGATGTCAGCGACAATCTTGACTCCATTCAGATAATCATTTTCATCTATCCATTCCTGCTTGTTGCTGGAAGCAACAGGCAGAATACAGGAAGGACCAATGCCAACGCATTTGCTACCGCCATAGATGATTGGGAAGCGGATGTCACTGCCACCATGATACTGATGGATGAAGTCCTTAATTCCAGTCTTGCAGGAAATGGCATCCTTGATCAGCATGATGAATTCATCATCACTAGCAACCATGGCCGGTGTAGCTTTGAAGTTTCCTGTCCTTAATTCATAGAGGTCTTCATAGCCTTCATTTACTGCTGTTTCCTTGATCTTCTGATTGATCAGCTCCTTGATATCATCAATTCCATAAGGTTTGAAAAAACGGCAACGGATTTTAGCCTTGCAGCTTGCATTTACTTCTCCATAGCCGCCTTCTGAATGAATGGAGCCAATATTCAGGATAAAGGATGGCTGATTGGCAAATGAACCAAAGTCAAAGATGTTATCTCTCCGCATTTGCTGATTGAACTCTTCAAGTCCATTCAATAGCTTTATCATGACGACATTGGCATTGATACCCGGATCTAGATCATCATGCATTGCTCCTTTAATGCCCTTTGTTTCCAAATCAAAATCAACAATTCCCAGTGAGATGTTCTTGATTTCTGCAAAACCGTGGCCTGTTTCTGCCGGATGAAGATAAATGCAATTATCAGCACCATAGCCTTTCAAAAGGGCAGATAAAGTACCAAAAGCACCACCATGCTTGCCTAGAATGGAAAGGATGGTCAGATCATAATTGAAGTCACCGGCAAACATCTTGGCAATTCTTGCTGCTTCAAGCATCATGGCAACACCGCCCTTGTCATCGCTGGCTCCTAAGCCATGGATTTTGCCATCTTTTCTTATTGCCGCATAGGGATTATCAAAGTTGCCAAAATAGTCTTCCCTTTCGGTATCAATATGGGCAAAAAGCAAAAGTGAAGGCTTATGGCTAGAGCCTTTGGCTTTTCCTGCTACGTTATAGCAATTTTCATGATAAACAATATCAGCTGGACAATAATCACTTAGTTCCTGACATTTGTCAAAAGATCCTCTAAATGTTTCAGTTTCAAAGCCCAGTTCCCACAAATAATTCTCAACATAGCTCTGAGCTGCTGTTTCTCCTCCATCGGGACTAGGCAGGCTGATCAGCTTTAATAATGTATTGATGATTTCCTCTTTGTGGCTATCAACATATTCATCGATATTCATATTCATCAAGTCTTTCATGGATTAATTATACTCAAGGGTTGCAAGTTGTGCATCAAGAATCAAATGGTTTAAAATATCAATAATAGTGCAGTTAGGAGAAAGGGCCTATGAAGATTCTGTATTTTGATTGTGGAATGGGGGCTGCTGGCGATATGCTGTCAGCCGCTCTGCTTGGAGTATTCGCAAAACCTGAAGCAATTGTTGAAGAGCTGAACAATCTCAAGCTTGATGGCATTAGCTATCGTTTGCTTAAAGCAAGCAGACAAGGCATCGCTGGCTATCAATTGGAAGTGCTTTGCGATGGTGAAACGGAAGAACAGCATGAACACCATCATGACCATCATCACTATGGATTAAGTGAAATCAGCCACTATATTAATAGCCAGACAAAGCTCAAGGCTGAAATCAAGGAACAAATCCTCAGGGTTTATGATCACTTGGCCAAAGCAGAAAGCGAGGTTCATGGTGAAGCCATTGAACACATCCACTTCCATGAAGTCGGTTCAATGGATGCCATTGGTGATATCACTGCTTTCTGTTATCTCCTGGATAAAATCAGACCGGATAAGATCATGGCTTCACCAATCAATGTAGGCAGCGGCTTTGTCAAATGTGCACATGGCATTTTGCCTGTTCCTGCCCCTGCTACAGCCAATCTCTTGAAGGATATTCCCATTTATTCAGATGGTACTGTTGGCGAATTATGCACACCAACTGGCGCTGCTCTTCTTAAGACCTTTGTTGGCAGCTATGAAAGTCTTCCACTTTTAAAAATCAAGGAAATTGGCTATGGACTTGGCAAAAAGGAATATCCTAAAGCCAATTGCCTAAGAGCTGTCATAGCCAATAGTGAAGAAATGATGGAAGAAGTCATGGAAATCAGCTTCAATGTCGATGATATGACAGGTGAAGAAATTGCCTATTTGACAGAAAAGCTTTTGAAAATGGGCGCTAATGAAGTGTTCACTACTGCCATCAATATGAAAAAGAATCGTCCTGGTGTCCTGATTACCATTATCTCAAAGCCGGAAAAGAAGGATGAAATCATCAGACTTGCCTTTAAGCATAGCACGACCCTCGGGATGAGAATGACTATGCAAAAGCGCTTTATCCTTGCAAGAAGAATTGAAGATGCTAATACTCCTTATGGCACAATCAGAAGAAAAAAATCTGATGGCTATGGCACAAGCAAGGACAAGTATGAATTCGATGACCTGGCTGCTATCGCCAGCAAGGAAGGCAAAAGCATCTATGAAATAAGAAAAGAGCTTGCAAATGAATAAAAGAACCACAAAGCTTGCCCTATCCAGCCTCTTTCTTTCAATTGGATTATTACTCCCATTCTTAACTGGCCAGATTCCCGCAATTGCCAAGATAGCACTCCCTATGCATTATCCCATCTTTCTTTGCGGATTGATCTTAGGACCTAAGCCAGGTCTTTTGATCGGCATCATCTGTCCCCTGTTAAGAAGTCTTTTGTTTTCAATGCCAATGCTTTATCCTACTGCCATTGCTATGGCAGTTGAACTAGGAGCTTATGGTCTAATAGCTGGCCTAATATATAACTGCAGAAAAGAAAAAAATCTGTTTGACATCTACCTCTCAATCATTCCTGCAATGCTAGCAGGAAGAATACTAGGCGGAATCACAACTGCCCTTCTGTTAGGACTAAAGGGAAGCGATTATTCAATGTCCATCTTTCTTGCGTCTTACTTTATTAATTGCGCAGCCGGGATTGTGGCTGAACTGCTGCTAATACCGCCAATCACCAGATTCCTTGCTTCTAGTATCACAAAATAAAAAAGCTCGCCAAAAGGCAAGCCCCCAACAGTTTCATTATAGCCTATAAAAAAATTAAATAAAAGACTTACAATGATAGCGCTTCCAGTATATCATGAAGATGTAGAGGAAGCAGAGCTTCCAAGAAGGAGCAGAAGACGATGAAGGAGATCCTGAAGGAAATTCATTGATCTTCCAGCCAGCAGGAGCACTGGCCGGAAGTAAAGCCAGAATCCATGCAGAAAGTGAAAGCTCAGAGGACAGACCCAAAGACATAGAAGATAGA
>JAQXQU010000012.1 GCA_029101345.1 Erysipelotrichaceae bacterium
CATCTTGTAGACACTGGAAGTCAAAGGAAGATTGCTGATAATAGTAAATAATGTATCTTTCATAAGTCTCCTTAGGAATTGATTGTTGAAATAGTCAGTGTCGTCTCTTCCAGCACATCAAGCAGGACTTTGACCGTATCAAGCGATGTAAAGATGGTTGTATTGTTTTCGGTTGCCAGTTGTCTGATCTTGGCACCATCGGTCTTGGCTGATTCCGAAGAGATGTCTCTTGTATTGATGACATAGGCAATATGTCCCTGTCTGATGGCATCAGGAATTTCATTTGGATCTTCAGAAATCTTCTTAAGGATATGGGTTCTAATGCCATTTTCCTTTAGGAAGCGGGCAGTTCCTTCTGTTGCCTGGATATTAAAGCCCAGATTATAGAATCTTCTAACCAGTGGCAAAGCTTCCGCACGATCTTCTCTGGCAATTGTGACAAAGACTGTACCGTAGTTCTGCAGATGGGTACCAGCTGCCTGCAAAGCCTTATATAAAGCACGATTCAGTTTGACATCATAGCCAATTGCTTCACCAGTTGACTTCATCTCTGGTGATAGATAGGCATCAAGACCCTTGATCTTATTGAAAGAGAAGACAGGAACTTTGACATAGCTCTTCTTCTTTTCTTCAGGATAGAGATCAAAGATGCCCTGTTCCTTTAATGATTTGCCCAGGATGACTTCAGTGGCAATATCAGCCAGGGAATAGCCAGTAGCTTTTGACAGGAAAGGAACAGTTCTTGATGACCGTGGATTTACTTCGATGATGTAGACATCTTCATTGCGATCAACAATGAATTGGATATTATAGAGACCAACAATGCCAATGCCTAAGCCTAGTTTCTTGGCATATTGCAGGATAATGCCTTTGACCTTATTGGAAATGGAGAAGGTTGGATAGACGGAGATGGAGTCACCAGAGTGGACACCAGTTCTTTCAACCAGTTCCATAATGCCTGGTACAAAGACATCACGACCATCACAGATGGCATCAACTTCAACTTCCTTGCCAAAGATATACTTATCAACCAGAACCGGCTTGTCTTCATCAATTTCCACAGCCGTCTTAAGATAATGTCTTAACTGCTTCTCATTAGCGACAATCTGCATGGCCCTGCCACCCAAGACAAAGGATGGACGAACAAGAACCGGATAGCCAATCTCTTCGGCAGCCTTGACACCATCTGCTATATTGGTGACAGCTTTGCCCTTAGGCTGAGGAATATCCAGTTCTGTCAGGACCTTTTCAAAGAGATCACGGTTTTCAGCCTTATCAATAGCTGCACAATCAGTGCCAATGATCTTGACACCTCTTTTCATGAGTGGTTCTGCCAGATTGATAGCTGTCTGGCCACCCAGTGAGGCAATGACACCTTCAGGCTTTTCAAAATCAATGATGGCCATGACATCCTCAACTGTCAAAGGTTCAAAGTAGAGCTTATCAGATGTTGTATAGTCAGTGGAGACAGTTTCCGGATTGTTGTTAATGATGATGGCTTCATAGCCTGAACGCTTGATGGTTTGAACAGCATGGACAGTCGAATAATCAAATTCAACACCCTGGCCAATACGGATGGGACCAGCCCCTAAGACAATGATCTTCTTCTTATCGGAAAGCCTTGAATCATTATTGCCGCTATATGATGAATATAAATAAGCGATATATTTGCCAGTATGCAAGGTATCAACCATTCTAAAGACTGGTGTAATGCCCTTGTTCTTGCGAAGATTATAGACATCGATTTCATCAAGACGCCAGAGCTTGGCAATTTCCTTATCGGCAAAGCCCATTTCCTTGGCTCTTCTCAAGACCTTGAGATCATTGACATTGGCCTTCAGTTCCTTTTCCATTTCAACAATCTTCTTAAATGATTCAAGGAAGTATTCGGTGATCATTGTGACCTGATGAAGGGTTTCAATTGACTCGCCTCTTCTTAAAAGTTCGAAGATGCCATAGATATTGTCATCCTTGAATTCAGCAATATATTCATAGATTTCCTCATTAGTCAGGCGATCAAACTTGGCAAGGTGAGCATGATGGACACCAGTTTCCAAAGACCTGATGGACTTGAGGAAACATTCTTCAAGATTGGAGCCAATGCCCATGACTTCACCAGTGGCCTTCATTTGTGTACCTAAGGCATTTGGTGCTGATGTGAACTTATCAAATGGGAAACGTGGGAATTTTGCGACAATATAGTCGAGAGTCGGTTCAATCGCTGCTGTACCGCCAGCTACCGGAATCTCTTCCAGTAACATGCCCATGGCAATCTTCGCTGTAACTCTGGCAATAGGATAGCCTGATGCCTTGGAAGCCAAAGCAGAAGATCTTGAAACACGCGGATTGACTTCAATCAGGAAGTATTCGGAAGAAGTTGGATTAAGGGCAAACTGGACATTGCAGCCACCTTCAATCTTGAGCTCACGAATGATCTTGATAGCTGAATCATTGAGCATCTTCAAATCATGTTCATTAAGGGAAAGGATTGGCGCTACAACTATGGAGTCACCGGTATGGACACCAACTGGGTCGACATTTTCCATACCACAGATGGTAATGGCATGGTCACTGCCATCCCGCATGACTTCAAATTCAATTTCCTTATAGCCCTTGACACTCTTTTCAATCAGGACCTGATGAACAGGTGAGAGTTTGAAGGCGTTGATGCCTACTTCGATCAGTTCTTCTTCACTATAGGCAAAGCCACCACCTGTACCACCTAAGGTAAAGGCCGGTCTTAGGACAACCGGATAGCCAATTTCCTTAGCTGCTATTTTGGCTTCTTCCAGATTATAGGTTATCTTTGAGGGAATGACAGGTTCACCAATGGACTCACACATCTCCTTGAACAGCTCACGGTCCTCTGCTCTTTCAATTGATGAAGAGGAAGTACCAAGAAGCTTGGTGCCACATTCCTTTAAGATGCCTTTCTTTTCTAACTGCATTGCCAGATTCAAACCGGTCTGGCCACCAATGCCAGGCACAATGGCATCTGGCCTTTCATATCTGATGATCTTCGCAACATATTCCAAAGTCAGAGGTTCCATATAGACCTTATCTGCAATGGAAGTATCAGTCATGATGGTTGCTGGATTGGAATTGCAAAGAATGACTTCATAGCCTTCTTCCTTGAGGGCCAAGCAGGCCTGGGTGCCGGCATAGTCAAATTCAGCTGCCTGGCCAATGACAATTGGTCCTGAACCAATGATGAGTACTTTCTTGATATCTGTTCTTTTAGCCATATCTATCTCCTTAAAGCTTCTTAGCTTTATATGCTATCCTGCCATTGCAAACTGTTAATAAGCAACGTCCAAATACCTTCATGCCACCAAATGGCATCGCCTTGCCGTAGGAGAGGAAATCCCTGTCATCGATGACATATTCCTCCTCTAAGTCATAGACGCAATAGTCACAGCTGCCAAGAGGAATCCTAAAGCGGTGACGTGGATTGATGGCCATCAGTTCAATCAGCTTGTGCAAACCAATAAAGCCTGTCTTGACCAGTTTTGTATAAAGAAGCGGAAAAGCTGTTTCAAGACCAACAATGCCCATATTGCTGTCCTTTAGACCCTTGGACTTTTCTTCAAGGCTATGTGGGGCATGGTCAGTGGCGATCATATCAATGGTGCCATCCTTGATACCGAAGAGCAGTGCTTCCTGGTCTTCTTTTCCTCTGATTGGCGGATTCATCTTATAGAAGCCTGATTCCTTGAGATCGGAATCATTCATGATCAGATAATGAGGACCGACTTCACAGCTGACATCAGCACCTAAGGCCTTATATCTTCTGATGATTTCCACTGTCTCCTTGCAGGAGATGTGACAGATATGAAGCTTGGCTCCTGTTTCCAAAGCCAATTGGCAATCTCGTTCTACCTCTTCATATTCGCTTCTTGATGAAATGCCCAAATGATGATGTGCCTTGGCATATTCACCATCATGGATATAACCACCATCCAATAATTCATTGACTTCACAATGGGCAACAATCATCTTGCCAAGGCTCTTGGCTTTTAGCATTGCTTTTCGCATCACTTCCTTGGATTGAACGCCTTTGCCATCATCTGAGAAAGCAATGGCCCTTTCCATATTTGCCATATCTGAGAGTTCTTCACCCTTTTGTCCTTTGGTAATGGAACCATAGGGATAAATGGCAATCATGCTGTCCCTATCGATGATATCCGTCTCAGCTTTAAGATTCTCATAGCAATCAGGCACTGGCTTTAGATTAGGCATTGTGCAGACAGCCGTATAGCCACCATGGGCAGCGGCCATTGAACCGCTTTTGATTGTCTCCTTATAAGAAAAACCCGGCTCACGAAAGTGCACATGCACATCACAGAGACCGGGAAAAATAAAATATCTATGATCAATTAAAGACAAATCAACAGGTGAATTATCAAGATAGCTTATATTACTGAGTTCAAATACTTTAGGACCCATCTTCAATCTCCTTTTAGCCTAGTCTTATGGTCGCAAGAAAAAGATTAATATAAACAATCATCTTGCCGGTATCTCGTACCGTCTTAAAGACCACTAATATTCTCTTATACTTGACCTGATTTGTCAACGAAACCAGGAGCTTATTTATTCACATAAGCCATTATGGGCAATGATGCCGCAAGGCTCATCAAAACGCAGTTCCTTGTTGTCTATTCTTCTGATGACACCGCCTGCTTCAGTAATGATAATGCTGGCAGCCGCATAATCCCAAGGTGATAGGCAATATTCAAAGAAGAGCTCATAACGGCCGGCAGCGACATAGCATAAATCAAGGGCCGCAGAACCGCTTCTTCTGATATCAAGAGCCTTATTGTAATATTCATAGGCACTCTTGAAAGTCAAATCCTTATATTCACCATAATAGGGCGAAGTGCCAAAGATGACTAAGCCTTCATTAAGAGGCTTATTTGAAACATGGATTTTCTTGCCACTGACAAAGGAACCAAGTCCCTTCTGAGCCCCAAACATCTCATTGAGATAAGGATTATAGACACAGCCAATATAAGGTTCTCCATCCTTCAAGACACCAACAGAGATAGCTGAATGCTTAAGATTCTTGATGAAGTTGGTGGTGCCATCTATCGGATCTACAATAAAAGTCAATCCCTGCATATTGATATTGCCCATTTCCCCTTCTTCACCAATAAAGCTGGCATCCTTTTCAAGCTTCAATAATTCATTCTTTAAAAATGACTGGACTTTCCTATCATAATTAGTCACAAAATTGGCATGGCCATCCTTCTCATTTGCATCAATCTCACTATAATCGGCATTCAGAATGATTTCACCAGCCTGTCTTAAGATCTTTTCAATTTCAACAATCAACATAATTCCCTACCTTACATAATGGATATATTTCTGAGCATATTG
>JAQXQU010000013.1 GCA_029101345.1 Erysipelotrichaceae bacterium
ATCCATTACTTCATTGATCAGCTTTGGTGGTGTTGATGCACCAGCTGTTACATAGACCTTGTTGATACCAATGAGGTCTTTTTTATTGATTTCCTGATAACTGCTGATCATCAGGACCTTGGGAATGCCTTTGCTGATGGCGATGTCCTTAAGCTTTGATGTGTTATTGGATTTGATATCACCAACAACATAAAGCAAATCACAATCATCGAGTTCGCTGATAGCCTTTTGTCTTGATGAAGTGGCATTGCATATTTCCTCAATTATTTTGATCTGAGGATACTTGGTTATGGCATAGTCAAAGTATTCTTCAAGTTCAAGATAGGACATGGTTGTCTGGTTTGTCAGCAACAGCTTGCTGTTGGTGATTTCAAGCGCGTCGATGTCTTCTTTGCTTGTAATCAGATGGATTTTTGGCGAAATGGATAGGATGGCAGTAGCCTCAGGATGGTTTCTTTTGCCAAAGTAAAGGATGTCATAACCTTCAGCAAGATGCTTCTTGACTATTTCCCTTGTCTTCAAGACATCTTCGCAAGATGCATCAACAATTCTTAGCCCTTTATCCAAGGCTTTCTGCTTAATGTGGTCAGAGATGCCATGGGCAGTGAAAATGACAATCCCCTCGGATATTTCATCCAGAAGCTCTTCCTTGGTCTTGCTGCTGTCATCAAGGGTAATGATGCCAATCCTGGCCAATTCATCTGTAACAAAGGAATTGTGGACAATCATTCCCAGAACATGGATCTTATCCTGGGGGTTGTTCTTTCTTGTTTCTTCAGCAAGCTTAATGGCATGGACAACGCCTTTGCAATAGCCGCTAGGGATTACTCTTTTGATTTCCATGACACTATTCTAGCATGATGTGATAAAATAAGAGCCATGATAGAAAAACTTAAACAGACTACCCGAGATTTTATCGCATTAAATGGCTTCAAGGAACTGACTAGTGTTCAAAAGGAATGTCTAGCTCAGACAAGATCCCATAAGGATATCGTCTGTCTAGCTGATACTGGCACTGGCAAGACCCATGCCTATCTTTTGCCAATTGCAGAAATGATCAATCCCCAATCTGATAAGACCCAGGTTGTTATTTCCTTACCAACAAGAGAACTGGCATATCAGGTATATGAAAATGCCCGTGTGCTTGCAAAGGCCATACCTGGCTTGAGGATTTCCTTGGTTAGCGGTGGCACTGATAAGAAACGTTCCATTTCCAAAATGGAAAAGGCACCGCATATCATTATTGGTACACCTGGACGTATCAAGGATCTTTTTGTGTCCAATGCCATCAGAGTTGACTTTGTCCAGATGTTTGTCATTGATGAAGCTGATATGACTTTGGAATATGGTTTCCTAGAGGATATTGATGTTGTCTTTGCCTCCATGGTCAAAGATCCGGAAGTACTCTGCTATAGTGCTACTTTCCCAGAACAGCTGAAGGTCTTTGTTCGCCGTTATCTTAGCAACCCGAAGATCATTGAAGTCAAGGACCGCAAACGTGATCCAAAGATAGACCATATCCTGATACCGGCTAAGCATCAAAGCTATCAGGAAGCTTTGCTGAATATCATTCCAGGATTCAATCCTTTTGTCTGTCTCATTTTTGCCAACTCCAAGGAAGAAGCTGATGAAACTGCTGGTTTCTTGAATGATCATGGCATCAAATGCCTGCTCATCCATGGAGGTTTGGAGAACCGTGATCGTCAGAAAGCCATCAAGGCCCTTGCCAGCAAGGAATACACCTATGTTGTTGCCTCAGATGTCGCTTCCAGAGGCATTGACATTGATGGCATAACACACGTTGTATCCTTGGGTTTTCCTAAGGAACTCAGTTTCTATACCCATCGTGCAGGCCGCACAGGCCGTAATGGACGTGATGGTGTTTGCTATGCCATCTATAAGGAAGAAGACCTAGCATCAATTAACAGCCTCTATAAAAAAGGCTTCCGCTTCAAGGCGATGGAATTCAAGAAAGGCACTTGGAAGACTGTTACCAATCCTTCAGAACCAAAGAAGAGAAAAAACGATCTGACCGAAAAGGAAATTGCCATGACCTTAAGGCGGAAGAAGGAAAAGGTCAAGCCGAATTACAAGAAGAAAAAGAATATGGAAATCGAGAAGATCAAGCGTCAGAAGCGGCGCGAATTCATCCGCTCCAAGATCAGGGAAGAAAGAGTCGAAAGATACAAGCAACAGACAAGGGAAAAGAAGAATCAGTCAGAATAAGCAAAAGACTATGGATATTGCCATCCATAGTCTTTTTTTACTGCCAATAGGAAAAACGCTGCAAGCAAACATCAATAAACAATAACTTGTTATATGACTGATTTTAAAATGAATCAAGGGAGGAATATCACGGATAAAAGCTGTTTAATGTGCGATTGACATGATTCTTTTTCCATTTTATCAAGGTGGGATTGACAATAAGTGCTGATGAAGGGGTATGATAGCAGATTATCTGATATCCGATGCTTTTTTAGCTTAAAGGGTCATCGGCTTGTATAATAGTATTTAAGATTACTTATTATAGGAGGAATGATGAAAGTAGGTTTTATTTCCTTAGGCTGTTCAAAGAACCTTGTTGACTCTGAACATATTATTGCCATGTTTGACAATCCGGCATTTGAAATGGAAAGCAATCCCGCCAAATGTGATGTCATTGTCATCAATACCTGTGGTTTTATTCTATCTGCTAAAGAGGAAGCTATTGATACCATTCTGGAAATGGCTGAATTCAAGAAGACTGGCGTCTTGAAGAAACTGATTGTCTGTGGCTGTTTTGTCCAACGCTATTTTGATGATTGTGTCCAGGAATTTCCAGAAGTTGATCGCTTTATCCGCATTGATGACTATCCAAGGCTGCCAGAGATTCTTCATGAGCTTTTTGATTTGCAGTTCAAGGAGGATTATGGCAAAAACAGAAAGATGATTACCAATTCCTATACAGCATATCTCAGAATTTCTGATGGCTGTGATAATCGCTGTGCCTATTGTGCTATCCCTTTGATCAGGGGCAATTGCCACTCCTATCCTATCGAATATCTTGTTGAACAGGCCAAACTTCTATATGCCAAGGGTGTAAAAGAGCTTAATATCATAGCCCAGGATACAACTTATTATGGTCATGACCTCTATGGGCATTTTGCCTTAAAGGATCTTCTTGCTGAACTTGACAGGATTGAATTCAAATGGATTCGCATTCTCTATATGTATCCTGATGAAATTGATGATGAATTGCTTGAAACCATGAGATCCTGCAAGCGAGTTCTTCCATATTTTGATATTCCAGTCCAATATGGCAACGACCGGATTCTCAAGCTGATGAATCGCCGTGGTTCAGTCAAACTGATTGAAGAAAGAGTCAGGAAAATCAGATCCATGTTTGATGGGGCGATTATCAGAACAACGCTGATTGTTGGTTTCCCTTCGGAAACCAGGGATACTTTTGAAGATACATTGGAAATGGTCAAAAAGCTGGAATTTGATTCCTTAGGTGCCTTTACCTATTCCAAGGAGGAAGATACAGCCGCTTATAAGATGAGTGACGAAGTAGACGAAGAGGTCAAGCAGCAACGTTATGAAGAACTGATGCTCTTGCAACAGGAAATTGTTGAAAAGAAGCTTCAGGACTATGTAGGCAAGCGTTTTGAAGTTCTTGTGGAAAGACATGAAGATATCTTTGGACGCTATATTGGTCGCAGCTATATGAGTGCACCAGATGGTGTTGATGGTGTTGTCTATATCAAGAGTGATGATCTTAAGATTGGTGAGTTTGTCCAAGTGGAGATTACTGGCTACAAAGACTACGATCTAATCGCCAAAGTCGTTGAATAAGGTCTATAATGGATATAAGTACATTTCTTAGATAGGGGATATAATAATATGAAAAACTATATTGGTATTGATTTGGGCGGGACAAATGTCCGTGTAGCAAAAATCAATGAAGAGGGAGAAATCCTTTCTGACCTGATCAGGCCATCATATGGCATGGAGGGACCGGAAAAGATTGTGGGCAATATTGTTGATATGCTTAAGCAATTTGATCTCTCTGACTGCATAAGTATTGGCATTGGCATTCCTGGACCGGTCGATACAGTTAAAAACTGCATTACAATGGCTACTAATATTCCGGGCATGGAATTCTATCCAGTGGCTGATATCATCGAAAAGGAAACAGGACTGAAAGTCTATTTGGATAATGATGCTAACGTTGCAGGCTTGGCAGAAGCAGTTCTTGGTGCAGGAAAGGGCAAGAGAACTGTCTATTTCTTCACTCATTCCACTGGCATTGGCGGTGCTCTTATTCATAATGGCAAATTGATTTCCGGTAGAAATGGATATGCGGGTGAAATTGCCAATATCATCGTCAAAGACAATGGCAAGAAAATCAACCATCTGAATCCAGGAGCTGTTGAAAATGAAGCCAGTGGAACTGCGATTTGCCGCATAGGCAAGGAAATCATTGGTGAAGAAATCAAAGATGCCCGTGATGTCTTTGCTTTGGCTAGAAACAATGATGAAAGAGCTCTGAAGATTGTTGATGAGATGGCCTATGATATTGCAAAAATGATGTCAGTCATTTCCCATGTCTGTGATCCTGATTGTTATGTCATTGGTGGCGGTGTATCCAAGGCCTCTGACCTTTATTTTGATAAGCTAGGAACATATCTGAATTCCCTTGTTCATGTCGGTATGCGCGATGTGCCGATTCTTAAAGCCGTCTTGAAGGAACCTGGCGTTGTCGGCGCTGCAATGCTGGCTAGGTCACACGATAATGACTAGTTTCCATCGTCTAGAAAACAATGATATTGCTATCACCATTTCCTCTTTAGGGGCTACTTTGGTGAGCTTTATTGATAAGAAGACAGGCCGTGATATTGTAACTGGCTTTGATAGTGTGGAAGGGTATCTTGCAAATGCTGGCTGCTATATGGGCGCAATGGTCGGAAGATGCGCCAATCGCATTGGCGGAGGACAATTTGTACTTGATGGCATTGTCTATCATGTCCCCATCAACAACATTACCAATTGTCTTCATGGTGGTAAAAAGGGTTTAAGCTTTGTTGAATATGATGTCAAGGAGCTCAAGGATGAAATCATCTTAAGCTATCTTAGTGAAGATAATGAAGAAGGCTTTCCTGGCAAACTCGAATTTGTGGTCAGCTATCAGCTAAAGGGTAGAGAAGTCCATCTTGTTTTCAAGGGACTAAGTGATAAGGATACTGTATTCAACATCACTAATCATTCATATTTCAATCTAAGCGCAGCTGATGATACTGTAGCCAACCACCATTTGGAAATACCAACAGTATTGATGTCTTATACTGACAATACAGGTTTGACATATGAAAAAATGGATGATATATCCAATACCTATTATGATTTCAGCAAAAGAAGAAGAATTGGTGAAAGCATAAAGGAAGTGGCTATTGACAACAATTACCACTTTGGCTCTTTTAAAGAAAAACTGATGGCCAGACTTGACTGTGATGGCCTATGCCTTGAAGTCTATTCAGATCTTCCTGATATGCATGTCTATCCAGCCAATCATTTTGATAATATCAAGGGGAAAAGTGGCAAAACCTATAACAGCAATGCGGCTATTGCTTTAGAAGCCCAGTATTATCCAAATGCCATCAACTACCGCAGCTATCCACAGCCAATATTAAGAGAAGGTGTGGAGCAGAAACATGAAATCATTTGGAAACTGAGGGACTGTTAGATGAGAATTGATGAATTGCACTTGGCGATTGCCAAAGGTGAACTTGACCAAAAGATTGCCCAGATCATTGGAAATGATGATGTCACAAGGGAAAGGGAACGATATTTCACCCTTATTGATCAAGCTCTTGAGGCATTTGGTGATGGTGACTACCATTTCATCTCATCGCCAGGAAGAGCAGAAATTGGCGGTAACCATACTGACCACCAGCATGGCCATGTCTTGGCGGCAGGTCTGAATGTTGATAATCTGGCAATTGTCAAAAGGAGAGATGACCTAAAGGCCATCTTCCTTGACCCGCATTTTCCTAGAATTGAAATTGATCTTGATGACCTTTTGATCAGGGAAGAAGAAAAGAACAGCTCGGAGTCATTGATCAGAGGCATTGCCAGCAAGCTAAAAGATATGGGCTATCTGGTTGGTGGCTTTGAAGCAATCTGTGACTCAAGAGTCCTGATTGGTTCAGGCATTTCCTCAAGCGCCTGTTTTGAGGTGCTGATAGTTGAAATCTTCAACAAGCTCTTCAATGAAGAAAAGATTACTGCAATTGAAAGGGCTCTTGTATCCCAATATGCTGAGAATGTCTATTTTGGCAAGCCGTCGGGTCTGCTTGACCAATTGGCTATTTCTATTGGCGGCTTTACAGCAGTCGATTTCAAAGATCCAAGCAAACCAGTCATTGAAAACTTCAATTTCAGCTTTTCTGATCATGGCTATGAATTGCTTATCATCAACACCAAGGGCAGTCATAGCGACCTTTCCCATGAATATGCGGCTATTCCTAATGAAATCAAGGAAGTAGCCAAAGAACTGGGTGTTGAATATCTGGCTGATTCAAGTCTTGATGTTCTTCTTGAAAACCTCAGTGCCATCAGAGAACAAGTGGGCAATGACCGGGCTATTCTGCGCAGCCTTCATTTCTACAATGAAGACGTTCGGGCTATTAAGGAAAAGGAAGCAGTCAAGAATAATGATGTTGAAGAATTGCTTCGGCTGATGAAGGAATCAGGCCATTCCAGCTATATGTATCTGCAAAATGTCTATGCTGCTTCAGCTTATAAGAGCCAGTCATTGGCTATGGCCTTATGCCTTTGTGATCTGCTTTTAAAGGATAGGGGATCTTATCGCATTCAAGGCGGAGGCTTTGAAGGAACAATCCAGGCTATTGTCCCACATGAAATGCTGGAATCATTCAAAGAATCAATAGCTGCAGTCTTTGGTGAAAACACTATTATTACAGCAAAAATCAGGCCTTTTGGTACTGCTGCCATTGTTTGATTTTAATTAATGGCATAATTGCTCTTTTCTAAAAGGTTTTTAATAACAGTTAAGTTATAATAACAGTAAAGTTGCATATTATTTGTATAATGTGCAGCTTTTTTATGTTATAATCAATTCAAGGTAAAAACATATGTTTCATATAAGTGATATCAGGAAGTTTGAACGTTGCCATCGCTATTATTATGCTGAACAAAGAGAAGCCGCTTTTCATGACTCCTTTTTGCGAAACGATGAGTCAATGACCGATCTTCTTGTTGAGTTCTTTGCACATCCTGACTGCTTTGTTGGAAAAAGAGGTGATGAAGCCCGTCTTTTCTTTGAGAATGAGCATCGATATGATTATTTCTTCAACGTGCGTTTTGAAGCAGGGGAAATGCGTATCAAGGTGCCAGTGTTGATTAAAGGCACCTGTGGCTATCATGTCTATTTCGTTCATCATGGAACATCCGTAAGGGAACTTGACTATTACTCATTAAGCATTGCTTATCAGGTTCTTTTGCAAAACAATCTGAAGGTAAGCAAGATCTATATGATCAGTTTCAATCCTGATTATGTCTTTCATAACAGACTTGAAGTCGGTAAGCTGTTTGTCATTAGCGACTCTTTCAGGGAACGGCCTATCATAGATCTTGTCATCAGCCATCCAATCGATTATGAAAAGATCATTGCTGAAATCAAAAGCAGTTCCTATGAGGAAAGTCTTCCAATCAAAGGAAGAAACTGCCACCTTAAGGTCGAATGTCCTCATTATCATGATTGCTTTGGGGATGAGGAAATCAGGGATGATTCAATCATGACCCTTGTATCTTCAAGATATAAAAAGGATATGCAGGCTGAAGGCATTGAAAGGCTGGCAGATGTTGATACAAGCCGTTTGGAAGGGAATCGTGTCCAATATGCCCAGATCATGGCCTCACGCAATGGGGGACAATTTGTTGATAAGCTGGCCTTGAAGCATTTCCTTTCCTCCATACCAGAGGGCAATGCCTCCTTCATTGACTTTGAATGGGATCGCTATCTGGTACCTCCATTTGAAGGGATGAAACCGCTGGATGTCGTCTGCTTTGAATTTGCTCTTTATTATCTTGATGATGACCAGCAGCTTCAGAACTATACCTTCATTGGCACTAAAGACTGTCGCAAGGAATTTGTTGAGGATATTCTCAGACATTTGCCAGAAAAAGGTGCAATCTTTGCCTATAATGCCGAAGGTGCTGAAGTATTAAGACTGAAGGAATTGGGAAAGATCTTTCCGGAATACAACAAGGAACTAAACAAGATCATCGCCCGTTTTGTCGATCTGGCTACACCTTTTGTGGAAGGACTGGTCTATGACGTCAGAATGGCGGGGAACTATTCATTAAAAAAACTTGTTTCCGTTGTATCGGAATACTCATATAGGAATCTTGATATAAATGACGGTATGAAAGCTGTATATTCATGGCGTAATGTCGATAAGGGCAATCTGGAAGACAGTTCGAAGGTTTTGGCTGATCTGAAGGAATACTGTTCATTAGACGCTTATGGCTTGCTGCTGGTATACCGTTGGCTGATATCTTTGGTGGCGTAAATGGAAATTGTGATGACAGGCTATCAGGCTAGCCAGGAAATAATCAATAATATTGAGCAAAGGCTTTCCTTTTTGAGGAAATACTTTGTGATACCTGTTATCAAAGTGGAAATTGATACCATACCATTCGATGTTTCGCTGAAAATCACCGTCAGAATTGATCTTGGGAAACTGACACTGGGAAATAGCATAGTGCACGATGATTATTTTTCTGGTGTTGAGCTTTGTCTTATGAAGATTGAAGACAAGATCAAAGCCCAAAGGGAGGCTCTGTCCTTGAAATATCCTGATTGCATTGCACAGTCCTTTCCTATTGTAAACAGGACAAAACCTATTGCCAAAGCAAGGAAGGAAAGCAGGGAAATCAGAGAATATGATGAGGAAGAAGCCATCATGTTCATGGAACTTAATGGTTTGAACTTTCTTGTCTATCAGGACGTCTTCTCAAAAGAGCTTTCTGCAGTTTCGAGGGATATTGATGGAAATTATATCAGATTCGATTTTCAGCAAGGATAAAAGAGCATTTAAGGCAATAATGATTTAGAAAGGAAGTATTGTTATGTCATTGCCAGACTATTCTATGCAAAAAGAAATCGTTCAAGCTATTGCAAACTGCTATCGTGACGAAAAAAGGAAAATGGAAGAATATGAAAATGGCCTTTTCCATCCAACAGACGATGCATTCAGAACCATGAATTACATTACAGGGAAGATTGAGATAGTTCTCAAGTACCTAGAGGAGGATCATCGGCTCATAATCTATAACGAAGTAGTCCTTGGAAAGAAAGGCAATTGGTATCTGGACTATATGTCACAGCCTACCTATTACCGCTTGCGGAAAAAAGCATATGAGGCATTTTTGCATTGTTTAGATAATCAATAAATTGTAAAATATTGTTATCTGAATAAAGGAGATTTACTTAATATGTTAAAAGGTATTGCCGCTTCCAGTGGTGTAGCGATTGGCAAGGTCTATAAGCTTGAAACTCCTGTAATCAATATTGTTGATCGTACAGGCAATCCGGCAGAGGAACTGGCTATATTTGAAAATGCTTTAGCAAAGACCATTTCTGATATTGAAAAGGTCAAGGAAAGAGCTGCAGGAAATCTTTCTGAAGAAGAACTTGCAGTCTTTGATGCTCATCTTCTGATGATCCAGGACCCTGAATACGCTTCGCAGATCAAGGCGCAGATTGAAGGTGGTGCTTGTGCAGATAAGGCCACTAAGGATGTTTCTGACATGATGATTGCGATGTTTGAATCAATGGATGATGCATATTTCAAGGAAAGAGCAGCTGATATCAAGGATGTTTCCTTCCGTTTGATTTGCAATGTCATGGGACTTGTCATTCCTGATTTGACAGCTATTGATGAAGAAGTCATCATTGTTGCTGAAGACTTGACACCATCTGATACCGCTCAGCTTAATAAGAAATATACATTGGGCTTTGTGACAGAAATTGGTGGACGTACATCACATTCGGCAATTATGGCTCGTTCTCTTGAAATACCTGCTGTTGTTGGTACTGCTGGCATTATGTCATCGGTCAAGAATGGTGATGTAATTGTCATGGATGCCTTGGCAGGTGAAATCATTCTAAATCCATCAGATGAAGAAAGAGCTGCTTATGAAGAAAAGAGAAACAGTTTCTTAAAGGAAAAGGAAGCTCTCAAGGTTCTCAAGGATGCAGAATCCATCTCAATTGATGGTCATAAGGTTGAACTTGCCGGCAATATCGGTGGACCAAAGGATGTCCAGGGCGTTGTGGACAATGGTGGTGAAGGCGTTGGCCTTTTCAGAACTGAATTCCTTTATATGAATTCAGAAGCCGACTTCCCAACTGAAGAAGAACAGTTTGAAGCATATAAGAGTGTTCTTGAAGGCATGGGAGGCAGAAAGGTTGTTGTCAGAACACTGGATATCGGTGGTGATAAGAAACTAAACTACTATACATTCCCTGAAGAAATGAATCCATTCCTTGGCTATCGTGCCATCCGTTTCTGCTTAGACAGAAAGGATGTCTTCAGAACCCAGTTACGTGCATTATGCCGTGCATCAGTATATGGCAAGCTTTGCATCATGTTCCCGATGATAGCTACTGTCAAGGAATTCCTTGAAGCAAAGGCTGTCTTTGAAGAAGAAAAAGCAAAACTCTTAGCAGAAGGCATTGCTGTTTCTGATTCAATTGAAATTGGTATGATGGTTGAAATTCCAGCAGCAGCTGTACTTGCTGATGAATTCGCTAAGCATGCCGACTTCTTCTCAATCGGCACTAATGATCTTGTCCAGTACTCAATGGCTGCTGATAGAATGTCTGAAAAGGTTTCATACCTCTATCAGCCTCTTAACCCATCACTGCTTCGACTCATCAAGATGACAATTGATGGTGCACATTCACAGGGCAAGTGGTGTGGCATGTGTGGAGAAATGGCTGGTGATGCTGGTGCTGCTCCTGTATTGCTGGGCTTAGGTCTTGATGAGTTCTCGATGAGTGCTACATCAATTCTGAATGCACGTAAGATCATCCGTTCAATTTCCAAGAAGGATATGGAAGAACTTGCCAATAAGGCAATTTCATGCCAGACCGAAGAGGAAGTCAAAGAACTGGTTGATTCCGTATTAAACCATTAATTAGGCAAGGAGATATGAATAATATCTCCTTTTTTAAAAAAATGAACAAAAATCTAGTATTAGCACATTTTGATTTTCTCTGTATGGAACTATTGCATTTTCTTGATATCCATGGTGATGGTGATATTCATTTGGAAAACACTATCAAGGATATCAGGCATAAGTTCCATAGCTATCTAAAACGTCGTGATGCTGAAGTGCCAGTTGCTTTATCGATTTTCAAGGAACTCTATGATTTGCTAAGAGATCATCGCTGCCTGGTGGTCTTTGAGAAAATGGCTGCTGAGCAGATGAAAAAACTTGCAGAACAGATGTAATTGAAATAGAATAATTAAGTATTATTTTTATATTGATGAGGTGAAAAAATGGGTAGAGCGCATGAAGTCCGTGCTGCATCAATGGCTAAAACTGCAGCAATGAAATCCAAGTTGTATTCTCGTTATGGCAAAGAGTTATATATAGCAGCTAAGAGTGGTGTCCCTGATCCTGACATGAACCTTGCTTTAAAGCAGAAGATCAAGGAAGCCAAAGCCAACCAGGTACCAGCTGATGTCATTGAAAGAGCAATTGAAAAGGCTAAGGGTGGTTCTTCAGAAACTTATGATTCACTTAGATATGAAGGCTTTGGTCCAAGTGGCGCAACTATTATCATTGACTGCTTATCTGACAATTCCAATAGAACAATCGCTGCTATGAATCAGTGTTTCAACAAGTCCCGTTGCAAGATGGGCATCAAGGGTTCAGTATCCTTCAATTACGATACTCTTGGTGTTCTTTCCTTCCCATATGACGATGAAGATGCCATGTTTGAAGCAATGGTTGAAGCTGATGTTGATATGACAGATCTGGAAGTTGAAGAAGGTGAAATGACTGTCTATACAGCACCATCTGATCTGCATAAGGCTCAGGAAGCTATTGAAGCTCTGATTCCAAATGTAGAATTCTCTGTATGCGCAATCAAAATGCTTCCACAGGAATATGTCAAGATTGAAAATCCTGATGAAAAAGAGCTCTGGAATCGTCTGCTAAGACTCCTTGATGAAGTTGATGATGTCCAGGAAGTATTCCACAATGTAATTGACTAATGCGAATGCATTAGTCTTTTTTTATTATTTTGAAAAAAAGACCCTGATCTGGGTCTAGATGATGATTGGTCCTTTGAGCTCCTGCTTTAAATAGGCATCCTTGTCATTTAGCAGTGTTGAATAAAGCAGGGAGGCCTTCCATTCAATATCCTTGTAGCCAGCAGGAATGTTTTTGAATTGGGTAATAATAGGGACCTCATCTTTTTTGATATGTGAGAGATATTCCCGGCCTTTTTTTCCAAAGCCAAGGATTCTTGCGAATGTTTCATCGCCAAGCTTTTGAATATCTTCCTTTTTGTCATCAAGCATGATATGCATGATAATCCGTTGGATTCGAGACCTTGTATAGCGTCGGGAGATTGAGGCGTTGATAAATGCCTCAAAATCATTATAACGATAGGCATTGTCTTTAAGCACTTTTTCGATTCCTTCATCCACAAGAAAAACTTCCTTAAGTTCATCTCTGCTTCTTGTAAGAAGAATTCTTTGAAGGTATAGGTAGAGGTCTTTGTTGAAAACCGGTTCGCTAATAACCATTGGTGTTGCCTTTTGATAATCCTTGTTCTCCAAAATAGCTTTCCTGATGGCACTAGCAGAGGAGATGGCAGCCAATTCAAGCCCATGATAGTCATTGGTTCTTTTGATGCAATGAGCCTTCATCTTCTTGCCTTTGAGGGCTTTGAGATAGGAAACAGCCAAAATATCATTTGGATAAAGGGCCCCCGCCAATAATCCATAGGCCTTGGGATATGATGAACCATCATGCATCAGCTCCTTAAGCCTTGTGACATCAATTGAAAGTTCGGCATACTTGCCAAGTTCTTGAAGATTGCCGGTTTCTGAACCAAAGACAAGGTCAGAGCATTTTAATGCTTCGAGGATCTCAACAGCCTTCTTGCCAAAGACGTAGGCGTTTTGAAGAGTATAGGCAACTGGCAATTCAACAATAAGATCAACCCCATTCTCAAGAGCAACTCTAGCCTTTTCAAATTTGTTTGTGACAGAGAGATCACCTCTTTGGCAATAGTTTCCTGACATGACAGCAATCACGACATCCGCATTTGTCAGTTCCCGGGCTTTATTAAGGTGATAGATATGCCCGTTATGAAAGGGATTGTATTCTACAATTACTCCAACAGCTTTCATGAAACTATTATATAATAATGTCATGAAAATAACTTTGAAAGATCTTTATGCCATAAGTGATGAGAAGACCTATGCACAATATGTTGACAAGATCATTTTCAATGACAATCCCTTTATCAGAAGGGCGGTTGATATTGATGGTGAAGTGACATTCTATCTTGATATCAATGATGAGCTTAATATTGAATATTATGTCAAAGGCGTGATGATCTGCCCTTGTGCCTATACCTTGGAAGATACTGAGGTTCCTTTTGAGATAGAAGATAGTGACAAGGTGGTCTTTGATGAAAACAAGGAAGGCTTTCTTATTCGTGAAGATCTAGCACTTGTTGATCTATTTAAACTGATAATACTCCCAGAAGTGCCAATAAAGGTTGTAAAAAATGGAAAAATGGAGTATTCTAGTGGAGATGGCTGGACATTTTCTACTGAAGAGGTATATAATGACTCTCGCAAAGAAAAGATAGATCCACGCTGGCAAAAACTTATGGATTTAAAATTTGAGGAGGATGAGTAAAAATGGCTGTTCAGCAGAGAAGAAATTCAAAGACTCGCAAGGCAAAAAGAAGAACACATTATAAACTAACAGCACCTGCAATGGTTAAATGTGCTTGTGGTGAATACAAATTATCACACAGAACTTGCCCTAAGTGCGGTGCAAAATAAAAAAGTCTTGACCACCTACTGGTGGTTTTTCTTTGCTTAAAAATGAAAACATTTTCTTGAAAATTTACTGAAAATATATTGCACTGTTTTTTGCTAAAGTGTAAAATGAAATCACGTATTATTTCAGGAGGGTATCTCAATGAAAACATTTAAAAAGCTTGCAGTTGTACTATTTGCTATGATGCTTCTAGTAGGCTGCTCATCAAAAACACCAGCAAGTGATGATACAGCTGGTGATGAAAAAGCATTTGTCATTGGCGGATCAGGACCAACCACTGGTGACTATGCACAGTATGGCTTAGCTGTTCAGCATGGTGCTGAAATAGCTGTTGCTGAAATCAACGCTGCTGAAGGCAAGGAACTGCTGGCTTTGGCATTTGAAGATGACAAGTCTGATCCAGAAATCGCTGTTAATGCCTTTAATGCCTTAATGGACAAGAACATGCAGATTTCCTTATTAGCTACCACATCAGGTGCTTGTTCAGCTGTTGCACCAATGGTTCAGGATGAAGGCTTGTTCGGCCTTACTCCATCTGGTTCCAATCCTGCTATTCCTACAGTAGGATCCAATATCTTCCAGATGTGCTTTACTGATCCTAACCAGGGTAAGGCTTCTGCTGATTATATCAAGGCCGCTTTCCCAGATGCTGTTGTTGGTGTTATCTATCAGAATTCTACTGACTATTCAAAGGGCGTCTACAAGACATTTGTTGATGAAGCTGCTGTTATTGGCTTGAATATCGCTGCTGAAGCTTCATTCGGCGATAATGCTGCATCATATGCTGACCAGGTTGATGCTATGAAAAATGCTGGCTGTACAGTTGTCTTCCTTCCAATCTACTATACGGAAGCTGCGGGCATTTTGACTCAGGCTGGTGACTACAAGCCTACATGGTTTGGCGTTGATGGCATGGATGGTATCTTAAGTGGCGTTGAAAACTTTGATACTTCCTTAGCTGAAGGCGTTTATCTGCTTACTCCATTCTCTGCTACTGCTACTGATGCCAAGACAAAGAACTTTGTTGAGACATATGAAAAGAACTATGGCGAAACTCCAAACCAGTTCGCTGCAGACTCTTATGATGCTGTCTATGCAATCTACAATGCAATCAAGGATCAGGGACTTACTTCTGATATGAGCGTTTCTGATATCACAGCTGGTTTGATTGAATGGTTCACTAGCAAGTCATTTGATGGCATTACCGGAACATCAGTTACTTGGGATGTTTCAGGTGAAGTTTCAAAGGCACCAATGGCTGTTGTTATCCAGAACGGCGAATACGTATTGGCTGAATAGTCTTAATACTTATCATTCAATTAACAAAGGTTGCCAAATGACCTATGGCAACCTTTCTTTCTTAATACTAGTAAAAGGGGGTAGCGCATGATCTTATTATCTTCATTGATCAATGGTTTGAGTTTAGGGAGCATCTATGCTTTGATTGCGCTTGGTTATACGATGGTTTATGGCATTGCCAAAATGCTGAATTTTGCCCATGGTGATATCATCATGGTTGGCGCCTATGTGGCATTCTTTGCTTCTTTCAGTTTTGGTTTGCCTGCTATTGTCTGCATTATTTTGGCAATAGTGGCCTGTGTCCTTCTGGGTGTCATTATTGAAGGCCTGGCTTATAAGCCTTTAAGACAAGCGCCTTCGCTTTCAGTTTTGATTACAGCCATTGGTGTTTCCTATTTGCTGCAGAACTCATCTCAGCTGCTCTTTGGTTCGGCAACCAAGATCTTTCCGAGCCTTTTAGGCAATGGTTCATTCAAATTCTTTGATGGAAAACTGTCAGTGCCATATCTAACCATTTTGACAATTGTTGTCTGTGTACTCATCATCATTGTCTTGCAATGGTTTATCAATCATACGGAAACAGGACGCTGCATGCGGGCTTGTTCAGAAGACAAGGGTGCTGCCCAGCTGATGGGTATCAATGTCAACCGAACCATTTCTGCAACTTTTGCAATTGGTTCAGGTTTGGCAGCTGTTGCCGCTATTCTTCTTTGTTCAATGTATCCGAGCATTTCTCCAACCTTAGGATCAATGCCTGGTATCAAGGCCTTTACGGCTGCTGTCTTTGGTGGCATTGGCTCAATACCTGGTGCTTTCCTTGGTGGCTTGCTGCTAGGTTTGATTGAGACCTTTTCCAATGTCTTCATTTCAGCCCAGCTGTCGGATGCCATTGTCTTTACTGTTTTGATTGTTGTTCTGCTCGTTAAGCCTACAGGCATTCTAGGCAAGAAGATCTCAGAGAAAGTGTAGGTGAAGGATATGCGGTATCTTAAGTCAATGTTTTCTTCAAAAAATCGTGCTCGGACAATTTCCTTTCTGATGGTCATTGTCTTTTATGCCATTATTCAGAGTGCCATTGCTACTAGATCCATTTCTTCCTTGATGAAGGGCATGATGGTTCCTCTTTGCGCTTATGTCATAGCTGCTCTGGCTCTTAATCTTGTTGTAGGCATTTTAGGTGATCTTTCCCTTGGCCAGGCCGGCTTTATGTCGGTTGGTGGCTATTTTGGTGCTACAGTAGCAACTTTAGCATTACAGCATGTCAATAATGAGTTGCTGGTTCTGCTTATTGCAGTATTGGCAGGTGCTTTGATAGCTGCTGTATTCGGTGTTATCATCGGTGTACCGATTCTCAAGCTTCAGGGCGATTATCTGGCAATTGTCACTTTGGCTTTTGGTGAAATCGTCAAAACCATTGTTTCCAATATCTATCTGGGCTTTGATGAAAATGGTCTGCAGTTTGCCTTTGTCAATGATACTACCAGGCTTTCATCTACTGGGACTATGATCATTAATGGACCAATTGGTCTTTCGGGCAATGCCAGAATCTCAACCTTTACGATCGGCATAGTACTAGTCCTTCTTACTTTGATCATCATTTATAATCTCATGTATTCAAGACAAGGCCGTGCAGTTATGGCAGTCAGGGATAACAGGATAGCGGCTTTATCGGTTGGTGTTGATGTTTCCAAATACAAATTGATGGCCTTTGTAGTTTCGGCTGCCTTGGCAGGTGCTGCTGGTGCATTCTACTGCATGAACTACTCAACAGTATCCCCTGCAAAATTTGATTTCAATACCTCCATCATGATTCTGGTCTATGTTGTTCTTGGTGGTCTAGGCAATATGAATGGTACGATCATTGCTACAGCGGTGCTTTTGATTCTTCCAGAACAGCTGCGTGAATTCAAAGATTATCGTATGGTCATCTATGCTATCATACTGATTGCTATGATGATTATTACCAATAATCAGAAATGCAGGAATGTTCTTGAGAAGATCAAGGATGGCATTGCAAAAATCTTCAGAAGAAAGAAAGGAGCTGCTGATCATGAATAATCAGGAATCAATTCTTTCGGTTAAAGGACTTGGCATTGATTTTGGCGGTTTGACCGCTGTAAACAAATTCAATATCGAGGTAGGAAAAACAGATATTTATGGTCTGATTGGACCTAATGGTGCCGGTAAGACTACGGTCTTCAATATGCTGACAAAAGTCTATACACCATCAAGAGGAACTATCATTTTTGATAGCAAGGATACTTCCAAGATGAATTCCATTGATGTCAATAAGGCTGGTATAGCGAGAACTTTCCAGAATATCCGTCTTTTCGCCAACCAGTCGGTGCTTGATAATGTCCTGGTTGGCATGCACAACAGCTATACCTATAGTGCTTTTGATGCAATTATCCGCTCACCAAAATTCAAAAGGGAAGAGCAAGCCAACAGAAAGAAAGCTATGGAGCTTCTTGAAATCTTTGATTTGGCTCATAGTGCTGATGTTCCAGCCAAGTCGCTTCCTTATGGTGCCCAAAGACGCCTGGAAATTGCTAGAGCTTTGGCTTCAAGTCCCAAACTGCTTTTGTTGGATGAGCCAGCAGCAGGCATGAATCCAGTTGAAACCGAGGAGCTCATGAATACCATTCGCTTTATCCGTGACAAATTCCAGATTGCCATTTTGCTGATTGAACACGATATGAAGCTCGTCATGGGTGTCTGTGAAAAGATTACAGTATTGAACTTTGGCCAAGTGCTGGTTACAGGCACACCGGATGAAGTTCAGAACAACCCTGAAGTCATTAAGGCTTATATAGGAGACTGATTATGCTTAAAGTAGAAAATCTTCATGTCAGCTATGGCATGATTGATGCTGTCAAAGGCATTGATTTTGAAGTCAATGATGGTGAAATAGTAGCTTTGATTGGTGCCAATGGTGCCGGCAAGACGACAACTATGCATACAATATCCGGTTTGATCAAGCCAAAGAGCGGATCAGTTTTGTTTGATGGCAAGGATATATCCAAAATATCAGCCAATCGGATTGTTGGTCTGGGTCTTATTCAGGTTCCTGAAGGACGTAGAACATTCTCGGCAATGACTGTTGAGGAAAATCTCAAGCTTGGAGCATATCTGAGAAAAGACAAGCCAGGCATTGATAGTGACTTTGCAAAAGTCTATAAGCTTTTCCCACGTTTATTTGAAAGGAAGAAACAGTTGGCTGGAACCCTTTCTGGTGGTGAGCAGCAAATGCTGGCAATGGCTAGGGCCTTGATGTCAAAACCAAAGATGCTTTTGCTTGATGAGCCATCAATGGGTCTATCGCCACTGCTTGTCAGGGAAATATTTGATATAATTAAGACAATCAATGAAGATGGGGTTTCAATACTTCTGGTTGAACAGAATGCCAAGATGGCATTGGCTATTGCTGATCGTGCCTATGTTCTGGAAACAGGCAGAATAACGATGACTGGTACAGGCCAGGAATTAAGCGATAGTGAAGAAGTAAAGAAGGCCTATCTGGGAGGATAATAATATGTATGTAAAGGACAAGATGAGTACAGACCTTATCACTGTCTATTCAAACTATTCAGTATCAACAGCTCTTGATCTGATGCAAAGCAACCATTTGCACCGCCTGCCAGTGGTTGATAAGAACAATGCTCTAGTTGGTCTTGTGACTGAATCGCTTGTTATCAAGAATACGCCAAACAATGCTTCGACATTATCGGTTTTTGAGATGAACTATCTCCTGAACAAGGTCAAGATTTCTGACATCATGATCAAAGCCAAGGATGTTTATACCATTGCTGAGGATGCATTGCTGGAGGAAGCTGCTTCCCTGATGAGAGAACATGATATTGGCTGTTTGCCGGTTTTAGATGGCAGCAAGGTCATTGGCATCATTACCCATAATGATATCTTTGAGGCTTTCATTGACATGCTAGGCTATCATATCAATGGTACAAGATATGTCATTGCCATTGACAAAGACGTGCCAGGCGTTCTTGAAGCAATCGCCAGCTGCTTCTCAAAACTTGATCTTTCAATATCCAATCTGAGTGTCCTGAAGACACCAAGAGGAATAGAAGTGGTTGTCATTGAAAAGGGCTATGATACTGATGCTTCCAAGGCTTTGAAAGAAGCCGGTTTCAATGTCACTAGCATTACCAAGCTAAATGAAAATGATAGAAAACAATGACACCTGCCAAAAGGGAGGGTGTTTCTAAGACAGTTAAAAGCTACTGTAGTGTGAACTATGGTGGCTTTTTTATATTGAGTGGAATTGATTCCGATTTGTTAAAAAGTAGCAAATGCCAGATACTTGAATTCTTGAAAAAATAGCATCACCATGCTCCAATAATGAAGCAATAGCTGTGTGTCTTGCATGTAAATATTATCTCTATGACTGCAATACTTTCTTATATGCACCGCCCCCAGGGCAGGTGTTTTTTGGTTATATGGATGCCAAATGATCATTGAATCTTCTCTGATCAGCAACAAACTAACTTTTGACGGCGAAGGTGAGGAAATGCAGATGCCAAATGCATTATTCTTCATCTTTTTTATTTACATTTTATATAAAAAATAACATAATAGTGGTAAGAAGTGGCAGATAGTGGGAGAAAGTGGATGTTCATTGGAGAATACAGTCACAATTTGGATGCCAAAGGAAGAATTGTCATTCCGACTCGTTTTCGTGATGAACTGGAAAACAACTTCATACTAACTAGAGGTCTTGATGGTTGCTTAGCCATCTATTCCAATAAGCAATGGGAAAAGATGCTGGCCGATCTGCAAAAGCTGCCAAACACCAAAAAGGTCACAAGACAATATCTCCATGTCTTGACTTCAAGAGCCTGTGAATGCGAAGTAGACAAGAATGGACGTATTCAGATTCCTTCATTCTTGTCACAACCTGTGAATATTACGAAGGAATGCGCTATCGTTGGTGCTTATGACCATGTTGAAATCTGGGATAAGGAAACATGGGAACACTACTATGCAGAAGCTAGCGATTCATTTGAGGAAGTTGCTGAAAGCCTCAGTGACTTGATGGGCAATGAGTAAGCATATTTCCATCATGCCTGATGAGTGCATGCATTTGCTTGATATCAAGGAAAATGGCACCTATATTGATGGAACATTAGGAAGGGGAGGTCACTCCCGCCTGATACTTGAACAACTGAAAAAAGGCCATTTATATGCCTTTGATCTTGATACTCAAGCAATTGAAGAATCAAAAGAGAATTTGAAAGAATATCCCAATGTCACTTATATTCATGACAATTTCATGAATATGAACAAATATGTCAAACATGTCGATGGCATCTTCCTTGATTTAGGCGTTTCATCACCACAGTTTGATGAAGGGGAAAGAGGTTTCTCCTATCGCTTCGATGGACCACTGGATATGCGCATGAACAAGGATGATATCCTTAGCGCCTACGATGTTGTCAATGGCTATGAGGAGAAAGAGCTATCCCGAATCTTCTTTGAATATGGAGAAGAACAATTTGCTAGGCCAATCGCCAGAAAGATTGTGGCCAAAAGAGCAAACAAGCCACTTGAAACGACATTCGAACTTGTTGAAGCAATCAAGGAAGCACTTCCAAGCAAGATACTGAATAAGAAAGGACATCCAGCCAAGAAATGTTTCCAGGCTATCAGAATAGAAGTCAACCATGAACTGGATTCATTAAAAGCTTTCCTAAACAGCTTTGATGAAATATTGAATCCTGATGGAACAGTAGTCATTATTACCTTCCATTCATTGGAAGACAGAATGGTCAAACAGAAATTCAAATCCCTTTCAACTGTTGCGGTTGACAAGAGAATTGCTTTAAGACCTGAAGAAATCAAGGAAGCTCCTTATGTGCTGATCAGCAGAAAGGCGCTGGTTGCCAGTCCAGAGGAACTTGAAAACAATCCACGAGCCAAAAGTGCCAAATTAAGAGGAATAAGAAAAGTGGGGAATAGAATATGGCAAAAATAGTCAGAAAGAAAAGAAGAAAATTGAGACTTGAAGGAGTTGCTGTCCTATTGTTTTCGGCATCTTTGATCTGCTTGCTGATATCAAGCCTTTTCATCAATACCATCAATACTTCATTGACTATGAAGATTCAGAATACAACTGATGAGATCAATCGTCTGAAGAATGAAAACTATTCCTTGAACGTTGAAATCCAAGGCTTGCAGAATAAGGAAAGAGTATTTGTCATTGCTGAAAGTGCTGGCTTGAATCAGAACCAGGATAATGTAATCAGTGTCAATTCATTAGGAGAATAATCATGAAACGAAGTAATAGTTCGCTTCGTTTTATAAGCCTGCTCATGCTTCTTGTCTTTTTACTATGCGTAATTAACGTATTGGTAGCAGGCGTTTTTCATATTCACGCAAGGTCACTGACAAATTTTGATGGTTATATTTCCTCTGTAGCAACCGTTAATCAGACCGTCTATGCTTCAAGAGGCAATATTTATGATGCCAATGGACAGGTTGTTGCCCAGGACGTTGAAACATATGATATCATCTGCTATCTGGACAAAAGCCGTGTTGCAAACAAAAACACTATAGCCTATGTAGATGATCCCCTTTATGCAGCAACTGTTCTTTCACCAATTCTTGACATGGAAGTCGAGGATATCTATTACTATTTGACTGCCAATCCTGATTTATATCAGACGGAACTAGGACCTAAAGGAAGAAACCTGTCCGAAGAGACAGTAGGCAAGATCATGGAGATTCCTGATCTTCATGGCATTGGCTTTAGGAAATCATATCGAAGAAACTATCCACAAGGCAAAGACTTCGCCCCTTATCTTGTTGGCTTTGCCCAGAGTGATGATTCTGGTCAGCTTGTTGGCAAAATGGGGCTAGAAGCCTATCTCAATGATGAGTTGACAGGAACCAATGGCAAACATGTCTACCAGCAATCAAAGAATGGCTATATTCTTGAGGGCATGTATGAAAAGGAAGTGCCTGCAGTTGATGGCAATGATGTCTATTTGACCATAGATTCATCAATTCAGGAAGCACTTGAAACTGCCTTTGATGATGTTGAAGAAGAGAACAATGCCTCCAAAGCCTGGGGTGCTGTGGTTGAAATCAGCACAGGCAAGATTCTAGGCTGGGGTCAGACACCATCATTTGATCCAAATGTTCTGGATATCGAAGACTATAACAACTATGGTTCCCAATTTGCCTATGAACCAGGCTCAGTCATGAAGAGCTTCATCTATGCTACAGCAATGGATCTTGGTACCTATAAGGGAAGTGATACCTTCAATTCAGAACCCTATTGCTATCTATCAAGCGGATCTGAACCATATCGTTCCTATGGCAATGCCTATGGCTGCATTTCCAATGCCGGCAATAAGGTCTGGGGCAATATTGAACTCGATTACGGTTTGATTCTTTCATCAAATGTCGCAACCTCAACCCTGTTAAGCGATTATGTTGGAACAGGCAATTACCTAAATTATCTGAGGAATTTCGGTTTCTTCGAGAAAGTTGATACTGACAATATTCCAGAAATAACTGGTAGTCTCAATTATACTTATCCATCAGAAAAGCTGGCATTAACCTATGGCCAGGGTTCATCTGTGACCATGTTGCAGCTATTGCAGGCCTATACAGCCATCTTTGGCAATGGTGAAATGGTCAAGCCTTACTATATCGATCATATTGTTGATCCTAATACTAATGAAATAGTCTATCAGGCAGAAAGAACCGTTGTTTCTACGCCAATTAAGGAATCAACAGCCAAGCAGATGCAAGCCCTTCTGGAAAGGGTAGTATCTGATCCCAAGGGAACTGCCAAGTTCTATAGTGTTGATGAAGTAAATATCATGGCCAAGACAGGTACTTCTGAAATTGCAGTCGATGGCTCTTATGGTTCATCTGATTCCATTACTTCGGTCATGCTGGCTTTCCCAGCAGATAATCCGCAATATATGATTTATTTTGCTTATATTTCGCCATATGACTACTATAATCATACCTATTCAACACCAGTTAAGAATCTGATCAGAAGAGTAGCTATTCTGACAAATGTTGGCTATAACCTCTCTGATAACCAGATCAACCATTCAGTTACCAGAAACAGCATGCCTGCACTTATCAATATGCCATCTGCAGAAGCCTATAATCTCCTAAGTGACGAATACGATGTGATTCTGATCGGCAACGGCAATACTATCATTGACCAATATCCATTAGCTGGTGATGATGCCTATACCGGACAGAAAGTCTTTTTAACCACTAATTCATCCTTTATTTCATGTCCCGATTTTAAGGGCTGGAGCCGTAAGGAAATCAGTGAATACTGGTATTGTTCAAATATTCCAATAACCCTTACTGGCTATGGCATTGTCACTGAACAGTCTGTTTCACCAGGAACACCAATTGATGCCAATACGGAAATCATTGTCAGCCTTAGTGATATCCATCCAGTAAAAAACGATGATTCAGTACTTGATGATAGTGGAGAATAATATATAATATTTCAGTATGGATTTTTATTTGATTGCCTTGATTGGCCTATTGATTTCTTTTCTGCTGGTTTTTATTATCATGCCAGTCTTTATCAAGACTCTGGTCTTGCATAACCTGAATCAGGAAGTAAGTGAATATGCCCTAGAAGAATACAAGAAGAAAGCCAAGACACCGATTATGGGCGGATTGCTGTTTGTCATCATCCCGGTAATAGTCTATCTGGCTATCAATTTTGGACATATCAGGAACCGGGAAATGCTGATGATCATCCTAAGTTTCATTTCTTTCTGTTCAGTCGGTTTTCTTGATGACATCATGATCATTCTGCGCAGGGATAATAGTGGCTTGTCGCCAAAAGCCAAGCTTCTGATGGAATTTGTTTACTGCCTATTGATCTATGCCTTATTCCATCAGGATATTGCAACAACAGTCATGATTCCTTTCCTTTCAATAAGCATTGATTTCAAATGGCTTTATCTGCCATTCATGATCATGCTTTATCTTGCAGAAGCCAATGCTGTCAATTTTACTGATGGAATGGATGGACTTTGTGCTGGCGTTTCAGCTATCGCTATCATTTCCTTTACAGGTTTAAGCTTCATCATGAAGAAATATGATGTTGTCATTTTCCTCTCTTGCCTTTTGGGTGGCTTATTTGCCTATTTATGCTATAATCACTATCCTGCCAGGATTTTCATGGGTGATAGTGGTTCACTAGCTCTTGGTGGCTTATTTGCATCACTTGGTGTCATCCTGAATAAGGAAGTGGCTCTGTTTTTCATTGGTGGGGTCTTTGTTTATGAGATGTTCTGTGTTTGCTTGCAACTGACATCTGTCAAACTCTTCCACAGACGCATCTTCTCCTATACACCTATCCATTATGCCTTTGTGCTTAAGGGATATAAGGAAACAAAGGTTGTTGCTGGTTTCTATCTGTTGGCTTTTGTCTTGGCAATCATAGGTTTTATCATTGGAGTCAACTGATGTATCGCTTTGTAAGAACCAAGGCAAATGATCTGAAGAATGCCATTTTGAAGATGAATGGCATCAGTGAAAATCAGCTTGATATCAAAGCTTTCGCTCCCGATCTGAGTCAGGAGCCTTTTTTAATGTTTAAAGAGAAACTGCTCGAACTAAAGGACAAGCGTTTTCTGATTGTTGGCGATTATGATTGTGATGGCATTTGTGCAACGGCAATCATGCGACGTCTTTTGGAGTATTTAAAAATCCGGGTCAACCATTATATTCCCTCAAGAACAAGGGAAGGCTATGGCATCAATAATAATATCGTTACCATGGCCAAGGAAAATGGCTTTGATGTCATCCTGATGGTTGATAACGGCATTGTGGCAAATGATGTTTTGGCTTATGCAAAAGACTTAAGCATTACCACAATGATCATTGATCATCATGAATACCAGCATCTTCCTGAATGCAACTATGTCCTTCACCCTTCCTTATTGAAAAATGGCTATAGGGATCTTTGCGCAGGTGGCCTTTGTGCCTATCTTTCAATGCTGTTTTATGATGATGCCTATAGTCTAGTTCTAGGTGGCTTGGCTACTTTGGCTGATATGGTCAGGGTCTTTGATGCCAATCGCTATCTTTTGGTCAAGATGCTTGAAATACTTAATCATGGAGAGATTTATCAGATCAATCTGCTAGCAGATAGTGTCAAATACAGTTATGATACTCTTTCTTTCAAAGTCATTCCGAAGATCAATGCCATTTCCCGCATGGGTAATATGGCCAATGTCAATCTTGTTGTCCGCTATCTTCTTTCTAACAAGGAAGAAGCTTCCAGGACCTTTGCCTATATCAATGACATCAACAGCAGGCGTAAACAGCTCTCAGAAAAGATGTCACTTGAAGCTATGGAATTGCTCGATGATTCAAAGGCCATCCTGCTTGTCAGATCCACATCTTTCCATGAAGGATTATGTGGCCTTGTGGCAAATCGCCTTTTGTCTAAGTTCAATAGACCTATTATCGTCTTAGCTGAAAATGATGGTGTCCTAAAAGGTTCGGGGCGTTCACCAGCTGGTTTTGACTTATATGAATGCCTCAGCCATTTCAAGGATGATTATCTGAGCTTTGGTGGGCATGCCAATGCAGTTGGACTATCATTTGACACATCATTTTATGAGAAATTTGTCTCTTATCTTGCTGAGACTGATGTCTCATACCTTGATATTGATAAGGATGTACTGCTGGTTGATGATCTGGAAGTTTCAGTTCTTGAAACACTTGAAGATCTTCGTCCTTTTGGCACAGGTTTTCCTGAACCGTTATTCGCCTTGGATAAAAGCCTTTCAACCTCATTTTTCATGATCAAAGGCCTCTATCCCAAGTTTTCATTTGGCAATAGCCTTAGTGCCATCTGTTTTGATAAGGGCAAATGCAAAGATGATTGGCAATATCTAATTGGCAAACTCTCCAAGGACTCCTATCGCAAAAGTGCGCTTAGCCTGAATGTTGAAGATTTCATCTAATTGCAACATTTTGTTATGAATTATATAATTTATAGGTATTTTGGAGGTATTGCTAATGGATTTGAAGAACTATGTTGCGTCCATTCCTGATTTCCCATCAAAGGGAATCCTCTTTCGCGATGTAACGCCATTATTAGCTGATAGTGAAGCTTTTGCCGAAACAATCAGAATCATTGCTGACTATGCCAAGAAGATTGGTGCTGAAGTTGTTGTTGGTCCTGAATCCCGGGGGTTCATTTTTGGCTGTCCAGTTGCTTATGGCGCAGGAATGGGCTTTGTACCGGTCAGAAAACCTGGCAAATTGCCACGTGAGACTGTTTCCTTTAAATATGATCTTGAATATGGCTCCAACGAGCTGTTTATTCATGCCGATGCCATCAAGAAGGGACAGAAGGTTCTGATTGTTGATGATTTGCTGGCAACAGGTGGTACAGCAGAAGCTGCTTGCAAGCTTGTAGAAAAGCTAGGTGGTGAAGTTGCAGGTCTAGCCTTCATCATTGAACTGGAAGCACTTAAGGGCCGGGAAGTCCTTAAGGGCTATGATGTCATGACATTGCTTAAATACTAAGGAATTATGAAAAGGCAAGCACTAAACAAAGAGATGTTCTATGATGAGATCCATTCCTATATCAACAATCAGGAATCCTTGGATCTTATCGATAAGGCTTATGCCTATGCTGAAGAAAAGCATAAGGATCAAAAGCGCAAGAGCGGTGAACCGTATTTTGTTCACCTTTTAAGCGTTGCCTATGAGCTTGCCAAACTGAAAGCTGATCCCAAGACAATTGCAGCGGGTTTTCTGCATGATGTCATTGAGGATTGCGATGTGCCAGTAGATGAATTCATCAAGGAATTTGACGAGGAAATCTATGGCATTGTTGAAGCAGTTACCAAGATTGGCAAACTGAAATTCAAGGATGAGAAGGAATATCAGGCCGCAAACCATCGCAAGATCTTCATTGCCATGGCCAAGGATGTCCGTGTTATTCTTGTCAAGCTGGTAGATCGCTTGCATAATATGCGTACTTTGCAATACCAAAGTCCCGAAAAGCAGAAATCCATTTCCAAAGAGACTTTGGAAGTCTATGCGCCAATCGCTCATCGTCTAGGTATTGCCGAAATCAAGAATGAGCTTGAAGATCTGAGCTTCTTCTATCTTGATAATGAACGTTATCACGAAATAGCCAGGATGGTAGAATCCAAGAAGTCAGAACGTGATAACCAGATCAAGGAAATGATTGAAGACATTTCCCACATCCTAAAGGAACATAACATTGAATTCCGCATTTTTGGCAGATCCAAGCACCTTTATTCCATCAATAAGAAGATGGTTACCAAAAACAAGCGCTTTGATGAGATCCTTGATCTTTTGGCAATCCGCATTGTGACCAAGACAGAACTCAACTGCTATGAAATCCTTGGCTATATCCATGCTACTTATCGGCCAATTCCCGGACGTCTGAAGGATTATATTGCCATGCCAAAGATGAATATGTACCAGTCTTTGCATACAACGGTTGTTGGTGTTGATGGCCGCATCTTTGAAGTGCAGATCCGTACCGAAGAGATGGATCAGATAGCCGAAAGAGGTGTCGCTGCCCATTGGTCCTATAAGGAAGGCCGTGAAATGCCGAAAAGAGGTTCCAAGGAAGTCATCAAGGAGCTTGAATGGCTCCAGGCTTTTGAAGATAACCAGGATAACCAGGAATATATGAATGATATCGTTCATGATGTCTTCAATGCCAATATCTATGTCTTAACACCAAAAGGCAGGGTTATTGACCTCCCTAATGGTTCATGTCCAATCGACTTTGCCTATCGAATTCACTCCGAAGTAGGACACCAGACAGTTGGAGCACTGGTCAATGGGGTCATGGTGCCTCTTAATACGCCACTGAAAACCGGTGATGTTGTTGAACTTAAGACCAATAAGAATTCAACGCCATCAGAAGACTGGCTCAAGATTGTCAAGACCAATAATGCCCGCAATAAGATCAAAGCCTTCTTGACCAAGAAGGAAAATGAAAAGCGTGAAGAATCTGTCAAGATTGGCGAACAGATGCTCAAGGATGAGATGCGCAAAAGAGGTGTCAGTGTTGATGAATTCTTTGACAAGGACAAGTTTGAGAAGATCTATCCGATTGTCCAGGCCAACAACTATACTGACTTCATGTATGCCATTTCGGTCAAATCCATCTCCTGCATCTCAGTTATTGAAAGGCTTGTCAAATTAGGCAAGAAGGAAATTGATCCTGAGACTTTGGCCAAGCTTGTGGCCAAGAACAAGGAGAAACTTTCCAATGCTGTCTCCAAGAGTGGCATTGTAGTCAAGGGCGTTTCTTCCATGAAGATCAATCTGGCACCTTGCTGTGCCCCAGTCTATGGCGATGAAGTCATTGGCTATGTTTCCAAGGGAGCTGGCATCAAGGTCCATCGCAAGGATTGTCCAAACGTTCTCAAGGACAAGGCCCGCCTTATCAATGTTGAATGGGATGCCAATAAGCCGGAAATCAAATACGAAGCAAATCTCAAGATCTATTCCAAGGACCGCAACTACTTGCTGACTGACCTTGTAACAGTCATTGCCCAATACAAGGCTAATATTCTGGCAGTCAATGTCGTTGCCAACCGCGAAGATCTGACAGCTTCAGCAGCGATTACCATCATTGTTTCAGATTTGAACCAACTCAATACCATCATTGCCAACTTGCGCAAGGTGGAGAGCGTAATCAGTGTTGAAAGAGCGATAAAATAGTATTAATATAATTACAGTCAGAAAAGGAAAAGGAATTGCCAACCATGTTCTGAAAGAGACAGGCAGAAGGTGAAAAGCCTGGTTCATGCTGGCAAGGGACAATTTCCAAGCGATGTTTATCAAAAGTAAACCGTATTCCTGCGTTAAAGGTCAAAGTGCATGGCTTAGCCATGAACTAAGGTGGTACCGCGTTTATAACGTCCTTAGATCAGGGCGTTTTTTAATTAAGGAGGAACAATATGGCTTATCAATGCGTCAAGGGAACCTATGATCTTCTGCCTGAAGATCTCTATTACTTCGAAAAGGTCGAGACACTGTTTCGTCATTTCATGAACCTCTATGGCTATCGGGAAATCAAAACGCCAGTATTTGAATTTACCGGTGTCTTTGCCAAGGAAAACGATACATCGGATATGGTTACCAAGGAGATGTATTCATTCTCACCAAATGGCAAGGACTCCTACACCTTAAGACCTGAAGGAACAGCTGGCGTTATCAGAAGCTTTGTTGAAAAGAAAATGCATGGCAGCAATGAACTGCCTGTAAAGCTTGCCTATATCGAGGAGATGTTCCGCCATGAAAGGCCACAAAAGGGCAGACAGCGTCAGTTTACCCAGATGGGTGTTGAAAACATCGGTGAAAAGAATCCGATGATTGATGCTGAAACCATAGCCTTAGGCTACTTTTATGTTCGGACTTTAGGATTATCGCAAATCGAAGTCCGCATCAATACCTTAGGTGATGCTGATTCCAGAATTGCCTATAAGAACAAGCTTATTGAATACTTTAGCCAATATAAGGAAGAACTTTGTTTCGATTGCCAGAACCGTCTTGAGAAGAATCCGCTTCGTATCCTGGATTGCAAGGTTGACCATCACTTGGATATCATTAAAAATGCACCGAAAATGGCTGATTATCTGACACCAGTTGCCAAGGAATACTACAAAAAGGTCTTAGGCTATCTTGATGCTATGGGCATTCCTTACAAGATTGATGATACTTTGGTCAGAGGCCTTGACTACTATACAGATACTGTTTTTGAGGTGGTCTCACTTAATCCGGAATCCGGTTCGCAATCAACAATCTTTGGCGGAGGCCGATATGATAGCCTTGTCAAGGAAATGGGAGGGCCAGAGATATCCGGCATGGGCTTTGCGATTGGTGTTGAAAGACTGATCATTCTTGCCAAGGCTGAGGGCGTCTTTGATGAATACAAGCCTAGTACCGATGTCTACGTCATTGATATGACAAAGGGATCCGATTATGCACTTGAAGTTGCTACAATATTGAGAAACAATTCCTATGCAACAGAGCTCAACTATTATGATCGATCAATGAAGGCCCAGTTCAAGTCTTCGGAACGTAAAAATGCCCGCTTTGTTGCAATTATTGGTGAAGATGAAATGAATAATGGCACGATTGCCTTAAAGGACACGAAAGATCGCAGTCAGCGAATTGTCAAGTTAGATGAGCTGATTGATTGCTTGGATAGCATTTTGGAGGAAGAAAATGTATAGAACTCATACTTGTGGCCAGCTGAGGAAAGAAGATGCTGGCAAGAATGTCAGACTCTGTGGTTGGGTAGCGAAAAGAAGGAATCTTGGATCAATTGTCTTTATTGATTTAAGGGACCGCTATGGTATTACGCAGATTGCTTTTGATGAGGAACATGCTGAAGATGTCAAAGATGTCAGGAATGAATATGTCATCGAAGTAGATGGTACAGTTGTCCTCAAGGAAAAGGCCAATCCCAAGCTTTTGACTGGTGAAATCGAATTGGCTGCCAATTCAGTCCGCATTCTTTCAAAAGCCAATACACCGCCAATGATCATTGCGGATGAAACCGATGCCTTAGAGGATCTTCGTCTAAAATACCGCTATCTTGATATCAGAAGAAATCCAATCAAGGATCGTCTGATCATTAGGGATAAGGTCACGGCCATTGTTAGAAATGTCCTTCATTCTGATGACTTTGTGGAAGTTGAAACACCAATTCTTTGCAAATCGACACCAGAAGGTGCTAGAGACTATCTTGTACCATCCCGTATTTTCAATGGCAAGTTCTATGCTTTGCCACAATCACCTCAGATCTATAAGCAGCTTTTGATGATTGGTGGCATGGACCGCTACTTCCAGATTGCCAGATGCTTCCGTGATGAAGATCTAAGAGCAGATCGTCAGCCAGAATTCACTCAGATTGATATTGAAATGTCCTTTGCGGATGAAGAGGATATCTTTGCTGAAGTTGAAAAGGTCATGCGTGAAATCTTCAAACAGGTCAAAGGTGTTGAAAATCTTGAATTCAAGCGTATCAGATATGTTGATGCCATGAAGGATTATGGTTCCGATAAGCCGGATATCCGCTTTGGAAACAAGATCATGGACTTATCCAGCCTTTTTGCGGATACTTCGTTCTCTGTCTTCTCTTCAGTATTGGAACAGGGTGGTGTTATCAGATCACTTGTCTTCAAAGGTGCAGCTAATCACTTCTCAAGAAAGGATCTTGATAAGCTGCAGGAGTTTGCAAGAATCTACAAGGCTAAGGCCCTTGCTTATCTCAAATATGAAAATGACGCTTTCAGTGGATCACTGAACAAGGCGTTGTCTGATAGTGAAAAGAGTGCTCTGATTGATTATCTGAGTATTGAAAATGGTGATATCATTTTCATTGTTGCTGATAACCGAAAGATTGTTGAACAGTCCTTAGGAGCACTGAGAGTCAAATTGGGCAATGAATTGGGATTAATTGACAAATCACAATATGCCTTTGCCTGGATTACGGAATTCCCAATGTATGAATACTCTGAAGAGGAAAACCGCTATGTTGCTGCTCATCATCCATTTACTTCGCCTAAGCTCGAAGATGTTGACAAGCTTTTGACAGATAAGGGTAATTGTTATTCAAGAGCCTATGACCTTGTACTGAATGGCTATGAACTCTTATCGGGTTCTGTCAGAATCCATGATTCTGAATTGCAGGCAAAGGTCTTTGAGGCGTTGGAACTTACCAAGGAACAGGCCAAGGAAAAGTTTGGCTTCTTCTTGGAAGCCTTTGAATATGGTGCTCCACCTCATTGTGGTGTCGGCATCGGGCTTGAAAGGCTGGTCATGATCCTGACTGATACTGACAATATCCGTGATGTTGTTGCTTTCCCTAAGACTGCTTCTGCTTCATGTCTGATGTCAGAGGCTCCTAATACCGTTGATGAAAAGCAGTTGCGGGATCTGGGGATTGCAGTTGTAAAATAAGTATTAAAGTTGATTTGCTTTATGCTATAATAAAGCCGTAGTTAAGGAGGTTACAAAATGCCAGTAAAGGTTGATGCCGATTTATGTATCGGTTGTGGTGCTTGTACAGGTGTATGCCCAACAGCTTCTCTTTCATTAAATGATGAAGGCAAGTCTGAATGCAACGAAGATACTTGTGTAACTTGCGGTGCTTGCATTGGTGCATGTCCAGTAGGAGCTATCTCAGAATAAAAACCAAGTCAAACTTGGTTTTTTTAATAAAGGCATTGGAGAATAGATATGAACAATAAAGACAGTTTTGATTTGCCATCACTCAATGAAGCTCGCAAGCGAATTGGTGATATTCCATATGTTGATTTCAATTTAGATGATGATTGCAGGAATCTGGGAAAAGGCAAGACGTATTTTATCAAGACCCATGGTTGCCAGGCCAATCAGCGTGATTCCGAAACCATGGCTGGCATCCTTGATTCAATTGGTTTTAGGGCCAATGATAGTGAAAAGGGAGCTGATGTCATTATCATCAACACCTGCGCTGTGAGACAAGGTGCTGAAGATAAGGTCTATGGTGAGATTGGTGCCCTAAAGCGCCTGAAGAGGGAAAATCCTGATATCATCATCGCCATTGCTGGTTGCATGGCTCAGGAAGAAAAGACCATTCGGGAGATTTCTGCCAAATATCCCCAGGTTGATCTGGTTTTTGGTACCCACAATATCACTAATCTGCCTAAGCTTTTAAATAACATCTATCATGAAAGGAAAAGGCTCATTGAGGTCTTTTCCAATATGGGTGAGATTGTAGAAAATGTACCTGTTACAAGATTTGCCAAGCATAAGGCTTGGGTCAATATCATGTATGGCTGCGATAAGTTCTGCACCTATTGCATTGTTCCTTATACAAGAGGAAAGGAACGCTCACGTCTGATGGAAGATGTTTTGGCTGAAATCAAGGTTCTAAAGGAAGAAGGTTACAAGGAAGTCTGTCTATTAGGCCAGAATGTCAATGCTTATGGCAATGACTTGAAACTCGGCTATAGCTTTGGTGATCTTTTGGAGGAAGCTGCGAGGATTGGTATTGAAAGAATCCGCTTTGTGACATCCCATCCTTGGAATTTTGATGACAGGATGATTGAAGCAATGCGCGATAATCCTAATATCATGCCTTATCTGCATCTGCCTTTGCAATCTGGCAATACGGAAATCCTAAGAAGAATGAATCGTCGCTATAGTGCTGAAGAATATCTTGAACTGTTCAAGAAGCTCAAGGAAACACTTCCACACTATGCCTTTACAACCGATATCATTGTCGGCTTCCCAAATGAATCGGATGAAGCATTTGAAGATACCTTGAAAATGGTAGACTATTGCCAATATGACAATGCCTATACTTTCATCTATTCGCCAAGAGAAGGAACACCTGCTGCCAAGATGGAAGACAATGTTCCAATGGCCGTCAAGGAAGAAAGACTGCAACGCTTGAATGAAAAGATAACTTTCTATGCCAATAAGGCCAATCAGAAGTTCAAGGACCAGATTGTTGAAGTCCTGGTTGATGGCATCTCTAAACGCAATGGTCAGGCTTATTCTGGTTATACTCCAGAAAACAAGCTGGTCAATTTCACCGGCAATGATGTGAAAGTGGGTGAGATTGTCAAAGTAAGGATTACTGAGGCAAAATCATTCTCACTTGATGGCGTTATGGTTGAATAAGGACCTGCTTTAAAATATAATTTTCTTGTATTTAGGAGGATTAGATAATTTGCAAAGAATTCGTTTAGCTGCACTAGGCGGGCTGGATGAAGACGGCAAGAACATGTATCTCATTGAGATCGATGATGACATTTTTGTTGTTGAAGCCGGGCTTAAATATCCTAATGAATCAGAGCAGCTGGGAGTAGAATACATTATTCCCGACTTTTCATATTTGATACAGAACAAAGACCGCATCAGAGGGGTCTTCCTTTCCCATGGCCATGAAGATGTAATGCTGGGCTTATGCCATCTGCTTAAGGAGATAGACGTTGATGTCTATGGTACAGCCCTGACTATCAAGATTCTAGAGGCGGAGCTGCAAAGAAGGCAGATTCACTCATGCCGTGTCCATATCATCAACCGCATGGATGAATTCAAAGTCCATGGCCATAAGATCAATTCCTTTCCAATCTCCATGTCTGTTCCTGATGGCTGTGGTTATGCCTTTGATACTGAATATGGTCCTATTGTCTATACTTCCGAATTCATCTTTGAATTTGACTATTCAAACAAATACTATGGCATGTCCATTTCGGCTTTGACTGCCATTGGTGCTCGCAATCCCCTTGCCCTTTTGGCTGAATCTTCAGCATCTGACCGTAAGGGCTATACCACACCTCGCTACCGCATTACTGAATATCTTGAAAGATTTTTAGACAACAATGATGACCGTGTCATCATTTCCCTTTACAAGCAGAATCTCTACCGTATCATGGAAATCGTCAATGCGGCAGTCAAATATGGACGCAAGGTCTTCTTCTATGATGAGGATCATATCAATCTGTTGAAGACAGTCCAGGCTCTTGGCTATTATCAGATTCCCAAGAATGTCATTATTGACAAGAAGGACTTCAACAATTCCATTGTCGATTGCATTGTTGTTGTCTCAGCCAATGGTTCCAAGGTCTTCAAAATCATGAACAAAATTGCTGTTGGAGAAGATGATGTGGTGGAATTAAGGCCAAAGGATACAGTTATTATCGCTTCACCAGTGGTTCCTGGTACTGAGAAAGTTGCTTCAACAATGGAAAATGACTTATACAAGGCTGATGTTCGCATTTCCAAGGTCAATGCTAAGGAACTGCTCAATATGCACGCTTCAATTGAAGACCTCAAGATGATGCTGTATATGATCAAGCCGAAGTATTATCTTCCAATCATGGGACAGTATTCATCGCTGGTATCCAATGCGGAAGTAGCTACAAAAATGGGCTATACGCCTGATAAGATTGTCATTCTTGATAATGGCCAGTTTGCGACTTTTGAAAATGGCAAGCTTGTCTCAACAAGGGACACTATTGAACTAAATGATACGCTGATTGATGGTTCTGACCGCACTGATGTTTCAGGCATGGTTCTGAAGGATCGTGAGTCATTGTCTACTGATGGTGTCATTGTGGTTGGCGTTGTTCTCAATTATGATACCAAGGAGGTCTTTGGCGGACCGGATGTCCAATCCCGTGGTGTCATCTATCTTAAGGATGCTGATTACATTCTGACGGAAGTTGGCAATATTCTTTTAAACTGCATATCAACTGCTGTTGCTGAAAAACGTTATGAGAATATGCCGACCAGAATTGAAGCCCGTGAACAGATATCCAAATACATCCTCAAGGAAACTGGCAAAAAGCCAATGATCTTGCCGGCTATTGTGGAAATCAGGGTTGGTGATGAATAATGGCACGTCAGAGTAAAAGGGTGATTGAGGAAAAGAAACAGCATAAGAAGCTGATCTGGATCATCATTTCCCTGGCAGCAGGCACACTTCTCTTCTTTGCTGTTAGCAAGATGGGAACAGCGGGTGTTATCATGAACAACATCCTTTCCTATCTCTTCGGCTTTCTTTATTTCTTTCCTGTTGCTTCATTCTGCATTTATGGCATCTATCTGCTTTTTTACCACAACAGTCATCCCTATGAGTTGAAATTTGTCATTGGCCTTGTTGTAGCAAACGTCGTCATTTTGCTTTTGTCAGCAATTTTAAGGTCCAATTCTGAGACTTTCGGTGAATATCTGGTCTTTGCAAAGGCTGGATTCCTTGAACTCTTAAAGCCTACTGATTTTTCCTTCGGTGGTGGCCTGCTTGGTGAAATCATCTATGTTGGGGTAGTTGCTCTATTTGCAAGAAGCGGGTCTTTTGTTGTTCTAGGAGTATTATCGATAATCTCCTTCCTGCTGCTGATACCAATGTCGGCATATCAGGATTGGTTCAATAACAGGAAAATAGCCTTGATCAGATGGAAAGAGGAAAGAGAACAGCAAAGAAACCAGAAAGCCATTGATAAGGCAATTGCCCAGGAACGAAGGCGTTTTGAACAGTCCCAGGAAATGGAAGATCTTCCACAAATCGAAGAAGACCATTCCTATCAGAAGGGAAACATCGACATCAAAGCAGATGAAGAACCTATAAAGCCTGTTGTAAAAAAGCCGAATGAAAATGAAATCTATGGCAATTCCAAATTCTTCATCCATCTGGATGAAGCAGAAATCAACGCTAAGCAGGATTTCAATAAATATGAAGATGAAATCATTTCCCCTGTAGCCATTAATGAAGTTGTGGAAACAAAGGAAGAAGCAACATCTGAACCAATAATGAAGGAAATTGCAAAGGACGACAATGAAGCTGAAAATGAAATAACAGCCAATCGTCAGCCTGAAACCTTCCAGCGCATTGCGGCCTACAGCAAATACGAGATGCCAAAAAGTTCACTTTTAAGCAGATCCAAGGCCAAGATTTCCAAAGTCAACCAGGTTTCAGCTGAGGTCAAGGGCGAAAGAATCATCGAGATACTAAAGACCTTTGATATTCCGGCTGAACTGATTGATACACATATAGGACCAGCTGTCACCAAATTTGAAATCAAGCCGGACTCTTCTGTCAAGGTTAGCCGTATCCAGGCCATATCCGATAATCTCAAAATGGAACTGGCAGCACGTGATATCAGAATTGAAGCGCCAATCCCTGGTCGCAACGCTGTTGGCATTGAAATACCAAATGTTGAACCGGTGCCTGTCATCATGCATGATCTGATGGCTGCCATGCCTGAAAAATACAAGGATTCACCCCTGGTCTTTGCTCTGGGCAAGGACATTATGGGCAATGGCGTCTATTGCAATATAAACAAGATGCCTCATCTTCTGATTGCTGGAGCAACTGGTTCAGGAAAGTCAGTGTGCATTAATGCCATCATCTCCTCATTGCTGATGAGATCAAGACCTGATGAGCTCAAGCTTGTCCTGATTGATCCAAAGAAGGTTGAGTTTACCCCATATAAGGATGTTCCTCATCTCTTGTGGCCAATCATTACCGATGCCAATATGGCTTCCTTGCTGCTACAAAGAATGGTAGTCATGATGGAAGAACGCTATGATGCCTTTGCCAAAGCCGGAGTAAGGGATATCAAGGGCTTCAACAGTTTTGTTGTTCGCCATAATGAAACAATCAGCAAGGATGAAACGCCTCTGAAAAAGCTGCCTTATTATGTATTGATCATTGATGAGTTAGCAGATCTCATGACTGTGGCAAAGAAGGATGTTGAACAATCAATCCAACGCATTACCCAGATGGCGCGAGCAGCTGGCATCCACATGATTGTTGCAACCCAAAGGCCTTCAGTTGATGTCATCACTGGTGTCATCAAGTCCAATATCCCTTCAAGAATATCATTCGCTGTGGCTTCGGCAATTGACTCAAGAACCATTCTTGACATGGCGGGTGCTGAAAGGCTATTGGGCAATGGTGATATGCTATATCATCCACAGGGTGAGACAGCGCCAATCAGAATCCAGGGTGTCTATGTCACTGATGAAGAAGTGCAGAAGATTGCCGACTATGTCCGCAAGCAAGGCAAGCCGGAATATGATGATGCCTATTATGAACTTGATAGCAATCGCAATGGCCTTTCATCATCTGCTCCTATGACTAGTGAAGATTCGATGTATGATGAGGTTGTTGAATATGTCAAGGAAGCTCAGAAAGCTTCAACTTCACTTTTGCAGCGAAGATTTGGCATAGGCTATAATCGGGCTGCAAGACTGATTGATACGCTGGAAGAAAACGGCATTATCGGCCCAGCTCAGGGTTCAAAACCTCGAGAAGTCTATATAAAGCCAGAATAAAGGAATGAAGATAAGAAATCTTCATTCTTTTTTAATGTTTCATGTTAATATAAATTTGGCAGGACTAAACCTGCAAAGGAGAATAAAATGAAAAAGTTTTTTAGCTTGCTTCTAGTTCTTCTCTTAGCTTTTGCTTTGGTCGGCTGTGGTTCAAAGGGCAATGAACCTGCAGACGACCAAACAGGTGGAGATGAACCTCAGACTCTGCATTTGGGTTTCGTTACTGACGTAGGTGGTATCGATGACAAGTCATTCAATCAGACTACTTACGAAGGCTTATTGAAGTTCCAGAGCGAAAACGAAAATGTCGAAGTCAAGTACTTGCAGTCAAACAATGACGCTGACTACATTCCAAACCTTTCTTCATTCTGTGATGAAAAGGCTGATCTTTTGGTTGCTGCTGGCTTCCTATTTGATGGTGCTATGTCAGAAGTACTTACTACTTATCCAGATCAGAAGGCATTGATCATTGATGTTGACTGGTTAGATGCTTCAGCTTTCCCTAACCTAAGACAGGTTGCATTCGCTGTTGAACAGGGCACTTACTTAGCAGGTATCGCAGCTGGTATGAAGGCTGTTGAAAACGGTTCTAAGCATGTTGGCATGGTCATTGGCAACGAATCAGCTTCAATGGATCCATTCTTCGCTGGTTTCCAGCAGGGTGTTTGGTCAGTTGACCCTGAAATCATTATCGACTACGATAATGCAATGAGCTTCAATGAACCAGAAAAGGGCAGCACATTGGCTGAAAAGCAGTTCAACAATGGTGCAACTGTTATCTTCGCTTGTGCCGGTTCTACTGGTAATGGTGTTATCGCCAATGCTGTTGAAAGATGCAAGAATGGTCAGGAAGTATGGGTTGTTGGTGTTGATACAGACCAGTACTCATATGGTGTCTATGATGATGCAGGACATTCATGCATTCTTACTTCTGCTATGAAGAGAGTTGACGTTGCTGCTTATGATGCTGCTAAGGATGTTGCTGCTGGCACATTCACTGGTGGTGTTAAGCTTTATACATTATCAGACAGAGGTGTTTCTCTTCCAGAAGAAAACCCTAACCTGACTGAAGATGTCTTAGCTGCAGTTGAAGCTGCTACAAATGATGTAGTAAATGGCGTAATTGAAGTTTCAAAGACTGCTGTTTACGGTGATACTGATGCACGTGTTGTAGGTTTCTACAGCTCAGCTACTGAATAATCATTTGTTTATCAAGGGCTCTTATGAGCCCTTTTTCTTATGCTTTTTTTGAAGTATTTAGATTAGATTATTTGGTTTTTGCTATAATTGTTTTAAGTGTAGGAGGATTAATTATGGCTTACGCAATTGAAATGCTAAACATAACTAAGGACTTCCCTGGAATTCGTGCTAATGATAATGTCACACTGCAAGTTGAGGAACGGTCTATTCATGCCTTGCTTGGAGAGAATGGCGCTGGTAAATCAACATTGATGTCCATTCTTTTTGGCTTATATCAGCCAACAAGTGGAACAATCAAAGTTCGTGGACAGGAAGTCAGGATTACAAGCCCAAATGTCGCCAATGATTTGAAGATAGGCATGGTGCATCAGCACTTCAAGCTTGTCGAATGCTTTACTGTAACTGAAAATATCATTCTTGGGAATGAACCGCTGACCAAATACGGCACAGTGGATATTCGCAATGCGAAAAAAAGGGTCAAGGAACTATCAAATAGATATGGTCTGATGGTTGATCCTGATGCAAGAATCGAAGATATCACTGTTGGCATGCAACAGAGAGTGGAAATTCTTAAGATGCTCTATCGTGATTCGGATATTCTGATCTTTGATGAACCAACAGCCGTTTTAACCCCACAGGAAATCGATGAGCTCATGCACATCATGCGCAATATGGTCAAGGAAGGAAAGACAGTTCTGCTTATTACCCATAAGCTTAAGGAAATCAAAGCTGTAGCTGACAAATGCACAATTCTTAGAAAAGGCAAGGGTATCGCTACCGTTGATGTGAAGACCACCAGTGAAGCTGAAATGGCGGAAATGATGGTTGGTCGCAGCGTCAATTTCAAGGTTGATAAAAAACCAGCTGAACCAAAGGAAGTGGTTTTGAAGATTGATAATCTCTGTGTCAAGGATTTAAAAGGTCTGCCTGCTGTAAAGAATGTCTCCTTAGAGGTTAGGAGAGGAGAAATAGTTGGTCTGGCAGGTATTGATGGCAATGGCCAATCCGAATTGGTTTATGCTTTGACAGGTATGGAGAAGGTTGAAAGTGGACATGTCTATATCAATGGCGTCGACATAACTGATCTTTCCATTCGTGAACATGCCGATAAAGGCATCTCCCATATTCCGGAAGATCGTCATAAGCATGGTCTGATTCTTGATTTCCCATTAAGAGAGAATCTTATCATCCATGAATATGACCGTGCTCCTTTTGCTAAAGGCTTATTTGTCAATAACGAAGCTATTGATGAATACTCTGACCGCCTGATTGAAGAATTTGATGTCAGATCAGGACAGGGCAAGGATTCCCTTACACGTGGCATGTCTGGTGGTAATCAGCAGAAAGCCATTATTGCAAGAGAAATAGATCGTCATTCTGATCTGCTATTGGCTGTTCAGCCTACCAGAGGTCTTGATGTTGGTGCAATTGAATATATCCATAAACGCATTGTTGAAGAAAGAGACAATGGCAAGGCCATTTTGCTGGTTTCACTTGAACTTGATGAAATCATGTCATTATCTGATACAATTGCCGTTATTCATGATGGTGAGATTACAGGTATTGTCAAATGTGATGAAACAAACGAAAACGAACTTGGCTTGCTGATGTCAGGTGCGCTTCATAAGCTCGGAGGTAGTGATCATGAAGAAGCATAATCCCGTACTTATCTCTTTGATTGCTGTCTTTTTGGGCTTGCTGATAGCATGCATTGTCCTAGCTGTCTCAGGCCTTAATCCAGCCAATCTCTTTATTGCTCTGATCAGATCGCTATCTGGTTTCTATCTCTTAAAGCCTGAACAGGGTATCAATATTTCCTATCCTCTAAACTGGCTGCTTAACTCATTGCCGATCATTCTGACAGGCTGTTCAGTTGGCTTTGCCTATCGGACAGGCATGTTCAATATCGGTGGTGAAGGACAGTTTTTGGTTGGTGGTCTGGCTGCAGCAACGGTTGCAACACTTGTCAAACTTCCACCAGTTGTTCATGTCATTGTCTGTGTTCTGGCTGCTGGAATTGCTGGTGCCTTATGGGGCTTTTTGCCTGGTTTCCTCAAGGCGACAAGAAATATCAATGAAGTTGTCATCTGCGTTATGCTCAACTATACTGCCCTTTATTTGAATCAGTGGGCCATCAAGGCATTCCTGCCTATTGATTTGAATACCAAAGCCAAGACAACTCTCTTCCCTGATTCAGCAACTTTCTTCCCACTCAATTTTGGATCGACTTCCCAATTCCATTGGGGCTTTGTTATCGTCATTGCTGCACTTCTTGTCTATTGGTTCATTATGGAAAAGACAACATTTGGCTATTCCCTAAGAGCAACAGGGCTTAATAAGGAAGGTGCCCGCTATGCAGGCATGAAAACCAAATTCAATTGTACTGCTTCAATGATGATTGCCGGTGCTTTCTCAGGACTTGCCGGTGCAATTGTTACAATCGGTGTCTTCAAGTACGGAAGAATTGCTACGGCCTTTGATGGCTATGGTTTTGATGGCATTTCCGTTGCTCTTGTTGGTTCAGGACGTGCTGTCGGCATTTTGCTTGCCGGTTTGCTCTTTGGCTTGTTGAAAGCTGCTGGTACTACTTTCCAGATGCTTGGCATTCCAAAGGAAGTCGCATCAATTATCCAGGCTTGCGTATTGATTTTTGTTGCAATTCAACATGGTATCAAGATGCTGCTTGATTTTTTATCAAAGCGAAAGGAGAAAAAATTAGATGGAAGCCATTCTAGCTAAATTGTATGAAATGTTCCCAATAGCTCTAAACCTCTCTGTTCCTTTGATTATTACTGGTTTAGGCGGTTTATTCTCAGAACGAAGCGGTATTGTCAATGTCGCTTTGGATGCTTGCATGCAGATTGGTGCCTTTACGGCTGTAACTGTACTGATCATCCTGGCAGATATGGGTGTCAAGGGTGCTATCTGGTATGCACTACTGGCATGCGCTGTTGCTTCTACGCTCTTTGTTGCTATCCATGCCTTTTCATCGATTGAGATGATGGCAGACCAGACCATCTCTGGTACAGCCCTTAATGTCTTGGCTGGTGGTCTTACTATCTATTTATGCGTTGTCATCTTCTCCACTCAGTCAACTCCTGCCTTCAATGCTAGTGCCACCTTCTCCAAAGTATCAGTTCCGCTTCTTAAGGATATTCCAATCCTTGGCAAGCTGTTCTTTACCAATAACTATCCATTTACTTATTTTGCTTATGTTCTGACAGTTGTGACCTGGTTTGTTCTCTTCAAGACAAGATTTGGACTAAGACTTAGATCTTGTGGCGAATTTCCACAAGCTGCTGCTTCAGTAGGCATTGATGTCAAGAAGACCCGTTGGATTGGCGTTTTATTATCAGGCATGTTAGCAGGCATTGGTGGTGTTGCCCTGGTTTTGACAACTCAGACCTATTTTAACAACCTTTCCATCCATTCCTTAGGTTTCGTTGCTATTGCTACAATGATTTTTGGCAAATGGAATCCATGGGGCGTTCTTGGTGCGGGCATTCTGTTTGGCTTTGCCCAGACTCTTGGCTACTACTCAAATTCCATTGCTTTCCTGAAGTTCATTCCAACTGAATTCTTCAATGCCTTTCCATATATTCTGACCATTATTGTCATTGTTCTTAATGGCAAGCAGGTGGGACCAAAGGCATCGGGTGAACTCTACGATCCTTCCAAACGCTAGTGATTGAAAAGTGATAAGCTTTTGAGAATTGGCCAAAGGCTTTTGCTGGTACATTATTCTTGCAGGTAATAAAAGGAGGAAAATGAACCAGTTCACTATTGTCGGCAGAATTGCCGAAAAGCCAATTATCAAGGAAAGTGCCAGCGGCAATCGCTATTGCCAGCTTCTAGTCGAAGAGGAAAGGCCTTATCGCAATGCAAGTGGCGACTATGACAAGGATGTCTATTCCATCACCTTGTGGAAGGGCTTGACTGAAGAGAACTTCAAAGAAGGGGATCTCATCGGCATTAGAGGCCGCCTTCAATCCAGCAATTATGAGAAGGATGGCACAATCTATTATCGCGTTGATTTTATTGCAGAGAAGCTGACATTCATCGAAGTCAGCTAAGCTATTTGGTCAACAGCCAAAATCCTTGTCTTCTGACAGGGATTTTTAATATAATGACATGGGTGATATTTTATGGCATTTGATAGTTTACAGGAAAAACTGACGACTTCCCTGAGAACACTCCAGGGCAAGTCCAAAATTACAGAAAAGAATATTGAAGACGCCTTGAAGGAAATAAGGATTGCCTTATTGGAATCTGATGTCAATTATGGTGTTGTCAAGAGCTTTCTTGAAAGGGTTCGAAGCGAATCATTGGGTCAGGATGTCCTTAATTCCATTGAGCCAGGTGAACTTTTAGTCAAGATTGTTCATGATGAAATAGTCAAGCTTCTGGGTGATGGCGATAACTCATTGATTTTCAAGCAGACTGGCATGACAGTTATTATGGTTGTTGGCTTGCAGGGTACTGGTAAGACAACACAGGTTGCCAAGATTGCCAATCTTTTAAAGAAGAAGGATAATCGCAATCCAATGATCATCGCTGCTGATTTGATTAGACCGGCAGCTATTGAACAATTAAAGACTCTTGGCGAAAGAATTGGTGTTGAAGTCTTCTCAAAGGGAACAGATACTAGTGCGATCGACACTGTATTAAATGGTGTTGAATATGCCAGATCCAAGGGCTATGACACAGTATTCATTGATACGGCTGGCCGTTTGCAGATTGATGAAGTTCTGATGCAGGAGCTTAAGGATATCAAGAATGCTGTTGCACCAGATGAAATCCTTTTGACTGTTGATGCTTTGACTGGTCAGGATGTTGTCAATGTATCCAGAACCTTCCACGAACTGCTTGATGTTACGGGCCTTGTCCTTACCAAATTTGATGGTGATTCAAAGGGCGGTTCTGCTTTGTCAGTCAAGGCCATTACTGGTGTTCCAATCAAATTTACAGGTGTTGGTGAAAAGATTGAAGACATTGAAGTCTTCCATCCTGATCGCTTGGCGCAAAGAATTCTTGGCATGGGTGATGTCGTTTCCCTGGTTGAAAAGGCTCAGGAAGAAATGGATATCAAGGCAGCAGAGAATACAGCAAAGCGCATGCTGGCTGGCAAATTCACAATGGATGATCTTCTGGTCCAGATTGAGCAGACCCAGAAGATGGGTCCAATAGCTTCAATTATGAAGATGATTCCAGGCATGAATGATATTTCCAAGGCCATCGAAAAGACTGATGCCGATAAGGAACTCAACAAGACCAAGGTTATTATTCAGTCAATGACCAAGGCTGAAAGGAATGACCCATCAATCATCAGATCTTCCCATAAGCGCAGAATCGCTGCAGGCAGTGGTACCACTGTAAATGAAGTCAATAAGGTTATCAACCAATACGACAAGATGAAGAAGGTCATGAAGCAATTCTCCTCATTCAAGGGATTATTTGGTTAATATATAAGGTGTTAAGTAAAAATACTTGACACCTTTGTTTATTATGGTAAGATATTAGAGGATTTACAAGGAGGTAGATGGAATTATGGTTAAATTAAGATTAAAAAGAATGGGCGCAAAGAAGGCACCTTTCTACAGAATTGTTGCTGCTGACTCAAGAGCTCCACGTGATGGTCGTGATATTGAAGTTGTTGGTACATACAACCCAACAAAGGATCCTGCTATTATCACAATTGATGAAGAAAAGGCTCTTAAGTGGCTCAAGAACGGTGCTGTTCCAACAGAAACAGTACGCAATATCCTGGTTTCTCAGGGTGTAATGAAGAAGTTCACTGAACTTAAGAAGTAATGATTGACTTAGAAAAGGTATTGCTGAACCTTGTCAAGCCAATCTGCAATGATCCAGATGCAGCTATGGTTAAGCAAATGGATAGTCTTGATAAAAATGAGATTCTCCTTTATGTTTATGCACCAAGTGAGGATATTGCAAGATTGATTGGAAGGCAAGGGGTTATGGCAAATTCAATCAGACAGATGCTGCAGGTCGCATCCAAGATTGAAAACAAGCACATTTCAATCAAATTTGAAGCGCTTTAATAGGATGACAAAATCATCCTATTTTTTTATAATTTGCTTATGGAATACAAACTTATCGGAAGAATTGCCAATACACACGGACTTAAAGGAGAACTTAAAGTCATACCGGAAACTGATTTCATCGAAGAACGTTTCCAAATCAACTCTGCAATCTATTTGGGCAAGGAGAAGCAGAAAGTTCTTGTCAAATCCTATCGGGAACATCAGGGTATTCTGCTGCTTGAAATGGTAGGCTATGAAGACATCAATCAGGTTGAAAAATACAAGGGCTATGAAATCTATAAATCAACCAATGATATCAAACCACTGGCCAAGGGCGAATACTATTTTTCAGATTTAAAGGGACTTGATGCCTATGTAAATGGTGAAAAGAAGGGAAGGGTCATTGATGTAGAAGCTGGTACCAAAGCTAATAATCTTCGCATTTTAAAGGAAGATGGCAAGACGGCACTGGTACCTTTCCTGCCTGTTTTTGTTACTGGGGTTGATCTTGAAAGCAGGCGTATTGATATCATAGAAATGGCTGGTCTTTTATGAGAATAACCATTCTCACGCTTTTTCCAACAATGTTTGAAGGTTTTCTGCACACTTCAATTATTAAAAGAATCATTGATAAGGGCTTAGTGGAAATCAGGATAGTGGATATCAGAGACTACTCATTGGACAAGCATCGTCATGTGGATGATACCCCTTATGGAGGAGGAGCTGGCATGCTGATGAAGGTTGATGTCCTTCATCGGGCCTTGGCTGCCAATTCAAAAGAGAATTCCCGCATCCTTTTGACATCACCAAAAGCCAAGCCCTTCAAGCAGTCAGATGCCAGACGTTTGTCCAAGTTTTCTGACATAGTCATTGTCTGTGGCCATTATGAAGGAATTGACTATCGCTTTGAGAAATATGTCGATGAAAAGGTCTCAATTGGTGATTATGTTTTGACAGGTGGAGAACTGGCTTCAATGGTCATCTCTGATGCCATTGTGCGCTTGCTGGATGATGGCATTTCCAAGCAATCACTTGAAATCGAGTCCTTTGACAACAATCTGCTTGAATGTCCACAATATACTAGACCCTATGACTTTTATGGTGATAAGGTACCTGCTGTTCTGCTTTCCGGCAATCATCGGGATATCAAACATTATAATGACAAGATGGCATTAAGGGAAACCCTGAAATATCGACCGGATTTGCTCGAAAACCATCAGTTTACAAAAGAGGAAATAGCGCTTTTGGAGGAGATAAGAAATGAGTTTGAAGGATAGGATCAAGGCTGTCATGTTTGATTTTGATGGTACCTTGATTGATTATGATTCCAAAACTACCAAGGAAACCAATGATGCCTTAAGAAAACTCAAGGAAAAGGGCTATACTTTGATTCTTAATTCTGGGCGTCCAGTAGCCATTTCCCTCTTGGCAGTGGAAGATATCTTTGAAGACAACTATTTTGATTATTGTTTTGGCTGCAACGGCTCGGAATTCTATGATTGCCAGAATCACAAGCTGGAACTGTTGGCATATCTTGATCCTGCTACTATCAAGGATGTTGAAAAGCTATTAAGAAGCGAGCTGCTCTATGTTGGTGTCTATGATGGCACTGATTTCCTGGTTGATAAGCAGCCGGTTGAAGAATATGCTTTCAAATGGTTCAAAGAACGCTACCTGAATGTCAAAGTTGTTGACTTTAGCAAGGACATTATCAAAGACTATCCCAAAGTTCTTTCCTTAAGTGCCAAGGAAGATCGTCCTCAGGTAACTGAACTGATTGCCAATATCAATGATGAGCGTTTTGATATGTATTTTTCATCACCTAATGCGCTCGAAACAGTCCCAAAGGGCGTATCAAAGGCCTTGTCAGTAGAAAAGATCCTAGATAACTTCGACCTGAAAGCAGAAGAGATTCTCTCCTTTGGCGATTCGGCCAATGATATTCCAATGCTTGTCGCAACAACTGGGGTAATCATGGAGAATGCCGATGAAAAGCTCAAGAAGGATTTCACCTATCGTTGTCCGGCAATTGAAGATGGCGGTGTTTATGTATTTTTGAAGAAAGAAGGCTTTATTTATTGATAAATGGGTTTATCTCTGTTAGAATAATAGAGCATTTTATGCAATTGTTGTTCCGCTTTTCTGATGATTATGAACAATGATTAAATATTTCCAAGGAGGACAAGAAAATGAACTTAAATCTAGTTAGTGAAATAACTAAGAATCAGCTCAAGACAGACCTTCCTGAACTTCGCCCAGGTGCAACTGTAAAGGTTGACGTAAAAATCAAGGAAGGGGACAAGACTCGTATCCAGGTTTTCGAAGGCGTTATCATTCGTGTTCAGGGCAGTGGCATTGGCAGAACATTTACTGTTCGTAAGATGTCTAGCGGTGTTGGCGTAGAAAGAACATTCCCTGTTCATTCACCATTAATCGACAAGATTACTGTAGTCCGTCAGGGTAAGGTAAGAAGAGCTCGCCTTTACTATCTCAGAAATCGTTCAGGCAAGTCTGCTCGTCTTAAGGAAGTTCGTTAATAAAAAGCCGCTGATGCGGTTTTTTATTTATAATAGACTTATGTATAAAGCAAAAGATTTTTTCAAGGATTTATTGTCAATTGGCATCTCAGTCATTGTCATAACTTTTATTCTCTTAAGATTCATACTCATGCCTGTTCTTGTCCATGGCAATTCCATGTTGCCAACACTTGAACCTGATGATTATGGCTATTCATTCAAAATTGCCAGGAAGATCGGAATCAAGAGATTTGATGTTGTGGTAATCGATGTTGAAAGCGATGATGACAAGCTTTTGGTCAAAAGATTGATAGGTTTGCCTAACGAGAAGATTGAATACATTGATAATCATTTATATGTCAATGGTGAATATGTTGAAGAGGATTTCCTTGCTGATGACGCCTATACAGCTGATTTTGCATATGAATTAGGCGACAATGAATACTTTGTAATGGGAGATAATCGGCTGATATCCAAGGATTCAAGATTCTATGGATCTTTTTCAGGTGAACAGATTATAGCTAGTCATCTGCTGGTTCTCTTCCCATTTGGACATCTGGGGGTAAAGTAATGAGCAATATCCAATGGTTCCCTGGCCATATGCAAAAGGCTAGAAGGCAAATGGAAGAGCAGCTGAAACTGGTTGATATGATTATTGAACTAAGAGATGCCAGAATTCCTCTTTCAAGCTACAACCCAATGCTTGAGCAATTGGCACCTAACAAGGAAAGGCTGATTGTGCTGAACAAGGCTGATTGTGCTGATCCGATAATTCTTGAGGAATTCAAAAGCCTTTTTATCAGCAAGGGCCAGCATTGCATCATTGCCAATTCGGTCAATGATAATCTGACTAAGATCATTGTTGCTGAAGTCAAGACCATCCTCAAGACCAAACTTGATAAAGCCAAGGCCAGAGGCATTCGCAAGAAGGTTTTGCGGGCAATGGTTGTAGGCATTCCCAATGTTGGCAAATCAACATTCATCAACAATATTGTCAAGAAAAAGGTAGCTAAGGCTGAAAACAGACCTGGAGTAACAAGAGCTTTGCAATGGGTGAAGCTCAATGAAGATGTTGAACTGCTAGATACTCCTGGCGTTCTCTATCCAAAGATTGAGAATGAACTAACTGGTATCAAATTGGCGCTTTTAGGTTCCATCAATGATGAAATTCTTGATAAGAAAATGCTTGTCAACTATGGCCTTTCATTTTTGCTTAAAGAATATCCAGGTCTTTTGAACAAGCGTTATGGTATTGATGAATCAGCAGAAAGCATTTTTGAGGAAATAGCCAGAGCCAGAGGCTGCCTGTCTAGTGGCTCCCTTGACGAAAAAAGAGCCATTGATATGATTCTCAAAGATATCAGAAACAATAATCTCGGACCAATCTCCTGGGAGAAGCCTGATGCTTGAAAATGTCTATGAAAAGATGCTTTGGCCTAGTGGTGAATTGGTCATGGGCATCGATGAGGCGGGCAGAGGACCTTTGTGTGGCCCTTTGGTTGTTGCCTGTGTGATATTTGATAAGGATTACCAGAATGATGCCATCAATGATTCCAAAAAGCTCAGCGAAAAGAAACGTCAGAAGCTCTTTATGGAAATCATCAAAGATGCCCGCTATTATGCTTTTAGAATAGTTGAGCCAAAGGAAATTGATGCTCTTAACATTTATACTGCAACCAAGAAGGCAATGGAAGAACTTAGCAGATCAACAGATCTTCATCAATTGACTATTACTGATGCCATGCCTTTAGGAAGAGAAAATGCCATACCAATCATTAAAGGTGATGCCAAAAGCATTTCCATTGCGGCAGCATCAATTCTAGCCAAGCATCTGCGTGATTGCATCATGAAGGGCTATGACATCCTCTATCCCCAATATGAATATGCTAAACATAAGGGTTATCCAACCAAAAGGCATCTGGAGCTGCTTGATATCTATGGAATCAATGATATCTATCGTCTCTCCTATCGGCCTTGCTTTGAAAGAATCAATAGGAATCAGTCCCTTTTTTGACAATAAAGGGATATGAACAGAAATACATTAATTGCTTATTCCTTGAAACATCAAGGAGAATACTTCAAAATGCTCCAGGATATCAGAAATCTGACACCGATTGAAGATGTGTATCTTCCAGGTTGTCTGACGATTCTTGATGATGATTATCCCAAGGAGCTTTTTCATTTGCATTATCCACCTCTTGTCCTTTATTATGTGGGCAATCTGTCCTTGCTCAAAAAATCGAAGATTAGCATTGTCGGTTCAAGAAAACCATGTGATTATGCTATTGCTGCTACAAGGAATCTGGCAAGAAGGTATCAGGATGAGGTTATTGTTTCAGGACTGGCCAAAGGCATTGATGCCATTGCACATCTAAACAGTCAGAAGACTATTGGCATATTGGGCTGTGGCATTAGGCGCTATTATCCTTATGCCAATAAGGAATTGATTGATGAGGTCAAAAAGAAGGGGCTTCTCTTATCGGAATATCCTGGCATGGCTCTGCCTCTTTCCTTTCATTTTCCTTTTCGCAATAGAATCATCGCAGCCTTGGCGGAGCGGATTTATGTCATGCAGGCATCAGTCAAAAGCGGAACGATGACAACGGTCAAGGAAGCATTGGAACTTGGCAAGGATATCAGGGTTTTGCCCTTTCAGCTTGATGATCAAAGAGGGGAAGGAAACACTATTCTGCTATCTGAAGGGGCAATGGTCATTGACAGAGATGAAATTGCTTTTTTAAATTAAATATGATTAGATATTTTCTGTATTTAAGAAGGAGTGCTTTTTATGAGTAATCTTGTCATAGTGGAATCGCCATCCAAATCAAAGACAATTGAAAAGTACCTTGGTTCTGATTATCGTGTTGTATCATCAAAAGGCCATATCAGAGATTTAGCAACTAAGGGCAAAGGCGGATTGGGTGTTGATATTGAAAATGGCTTTAAGCCTACCTATGAAATTAGCAAAGATAAGAAACAAACAGTCACTGAACTGAAGAAATATGCCAAGAAGGCAGATTATGTCTATCTGGCAACTGACCCGGACCGTGAAGGAGAAGCCATTTCCTGGCACTTGGCTGATGTCTTAGGACTTGATGTCACCAAGGAAAACCGTATCGTCTTCAATGAAATTACCAAGACAGCCGTTCTCAATGCACTTAAGAATCCTCGTAGCATTGATATGGATCTTGTCAAATCCCAGGAAACAAGAAGAATACTTGACCGTATCATTGGCTTCAAGCTTTCAAAGCTCATGCAATACAAGCTCAAAGCCAAGTCAGCTGGCCGTGTCCAATCGGTTGCAGTAGCAATGATCTGTGACCGGGAAAAGGAAATCAATGATTTTGTACCAAAAGAATATTGGACAATTGATGCCGATCTATGCAAGGATGAGAAGAAAATCACTGCTTCTCTTGCCAAAATAGGTGGTAAGAAAGCCAATATCAGCAATATCAATGAAGCTGATGATATCATAGCCAAGCTATACAGGAGTTTCCTTTTATCAAAGAAAACTGAAACCAATAAGAAACGAAATTCCAACCTTCCTTTCATAACCTCAACAATGCAACAGGAAGCATCATCAAAGCTAGGTTTTTCTTCCAAAAAGACCATGACCATTGCCCAGGGCCTTTATGAAGGTGTTGAACTTCAGAGTGGGTCCCAGGGTCTTATCACTTATATGCGTACCGATTCAACCAGATTATCCAATGAATTTGTTGCGGCAGCGATGGATCTGATTGAAAACAGCTATGGCAAGGAATACAAGGGTTTCTATCGCATCAAGAATGATGACAATTCCCAGGATGCTCATGAAGCAATCCGTCCAACATCACTGGCAAACTCACCAGAAGTGGTAAAACCGTATCTTACAAATGACCAATACAAGCTCTATAAGCTGATCTATGCCCGAGCTTTGGCCTCACTTATGGCACCGGCTGTCAATCGTTCCGTCAGCTACGAATTCACAAATTGTGATTATCTGTTTACATGCAGTGGCACAAGGCAGATCTTCGATGGTTTTCTCAAGGTCTATGGTGCATATGACAGCAGCAAGGATGTGATACTTCCTGATTTTAATGAAGGCGATGTCCTTGAACTCATGCAGGCAGTAAAGAATCAGCATTTTACTGAAGGTCCATCCCGTTATACGGAAGCCAAGCTGATCAAGTCTTTGGAAGAAGAAGGCGTTGGCCGTCCATCAACCTATGCCAGCATTATCGATACGATTATCAAAAGAGGCTATGTTGAATATCGCAAGGAGGAGAATGGCAAGACCAAGTATTTCTTCCCAACCGAACAGGGCATTCTTGCCGACGGCAAGCTCAGGGAATATTTCTCTGAAATCATCAATGTCAAATATACAGCGGAGATGGAAAAGGAACTTGATCAGATAGCAAGTGGTGATTTGGACTCAGTTACCTCACTTCAGCATTTTGATGAGAAATTTGAACCTTTGTATGATACGGCAATGGCCAAGATGGAAAAGGCCAAACCTATTGAAACTGGCAAGCCTTGTCCAAAGTGTGGCAAACCTCTGGTTTTCAGAAAAGGCAAATATGGTGAATTCATCGGCTGTTCAGGCTATCCAGACTGTGATTACATTTCAAATGAAAATGAAAATGCTGGTGATAAAAAGGATTTGGGCAATTGTCCTGAGTGTGGCAAGCCATTGGTTGAAAAAAGAGGCCATTACGGTCCGTTTATTGCATGTTCAGGCTATCCTGATTGCAAATACATCGCCAAGAAGGAAAAGGAAAAACCTGAACATATTGGCAGACAATGTCCGAAATGCGGAAGTGAACTATTGAAGCGCAAGAGCCGTTATGGCACTTACTTCATCAGCTGTTCAGCTTATCCAAAATGCAAATATACCGAATCAATCAAGAAGGCAGATAAAGACAATGAGAGTTAGAGTTATTGGCGCTGGCTTAGCTGGAGCCGAAGCTGCATATCAGCTGGCGAATAGAGGCTTTTCTGTTGATCTTTATGAACAAAAAGGCATCAAGAGGCACGAAGCTTTCAAGAGCGATCTTTTTGGTGAACTATTGTGTTCAAATTCCTTAAGAAGCAATGATCCCTATAGTGCAGTTGGCTTATTGAAAGAGGAAATGCGTATGCTTGATTCCCTTATTATGGAAGCAGCAGAAACAAACAAGGTCGAAGCAGGAAAATCACTGGCTGTTGATCGTGAACTATTTGCCCAATATATTACCGATAAGATCAGAAAGCATCCGAATATCAATATCATCAATGAAGAATTCACAACCATTGATGAAAGGATACCAACAATCATTGCGGCTGGTCCTTTATGTGAAGGCCCATTATCCAGCGAATTGCAAAGGCTTTGTGCCAAAGAATACCTTTATTTCTACGATGCTGTTTCCCCTATAGTGGAAAAGGACAGCATTGACTTTTCAAGTGCCTACTACAAGTCACGCTATGATGAGGAATCAGTTGGTGATTACATCAATTGCCCAATGAACAGACAGGAATTTGATGAGTTCTATCGGGCTGTACTATCAGCTGAGAAGATCAAAGTCAAGGAGATGGATTCCGAGGTCTATTTTGAAGGTTGCATGCCTTTTGAAGAGATGGCACGAAGAGGTTATAAGACCTTGCTGTTTGGCCCAATGAAACCTGTTGGTTTAGAACACGATGGCATCAAGCCTTACGCTGTAGTCCAGCTTCGCAAGGATAATGTCTCTGATACTTTATATAACATAGTTGGTTTCCAGACACATTTGACTTTCCCGGAACAGAAAAGGGTATTATCGCTTGTACCGGCCCTTAAAAATGTCTCAATCGTCCGCTATGGCGTGATGCACAGGAATACCTACATCAATTCTCCACGTGTTCTCAACGATCATTATCAGATGATCAATTATCCAAAAATATTCATTGCTGGACAGATCAGTGGAGTCGAAGGCTATGTTGAATCAGCCGCTAGTGGACTCTATGCCGCCTTGTCAATGGCCCAATATCTTAATTCTTCGGATATTGAAAAACTGGGTCCTGATACCATGATAGGGGCAATGGCTAGTTATATCTCGGATGAGCATATTGAGAAGCTTGTTCCAATGAACGCAAACTTTGGCATCTTCAAGTTGGAATATGCAGGTGATCGCAAGAAAAAGAAAATCTTCTTTGTCGAACATGCATTAGCTAGGATAAAAGAGTATAAGGAGAAACTTGCTTGCAAAGGACTTTAGAGGAATTCCTCTTGTATATTGATGCCAAAAGAAGCGGTTCTTCTCTTACTAAAGAAGCCTATCGCCGTGATGTTTCCCGTTTTATTGGCTTCTTGGAGGAAGAAGAAGTTGAATCATTTATGGAAGTCAACCGAGAGATGGTCTATCGCTATCTGAACTTGCTAAGATCAGGCAAGATAACAAGAGGCAAAATTTCAAATGCAACCTTCTCAAGGAATCTCTCAGCCTTGAGGAGCTTTTATCGTTATCTTTGTGAAATGGGTCTTGCTGATAAGAATCCTTTTGCTGAATTCAAGGGCAACAAGAAGCCTAAGCATTTGCCAGATATCTTAAGCTTTGATGAAATAGTGGCTATCCTGAACTCCTTTGACATGAATGATCCCACTGATGTCAGAGACCGCACAATAGTGGAGACTCTTTATGCCTGTGGGTTAAGAATCTCCGAATGCTTGAATATCCAGCTGTCAGATTTTGATTTTGATAACTGTGTCCTCAAAGTCAAAGGCAAAGGCAACAAGGAACGTCAGATTCCTTTTTATCCAGCTCTAGCCGAAAGCATTGACAACTATATCAAGGTCTACCGCAATAATGAAGCTAAAAGCGATTGTCCATATCTCTTTGTCTCCAACCGTGGCAGGAAGATATCTGCTCGTCTTGTTCAACTGATGCTGCAAAAGGCCAAGGATCAGGCGGGCATCAAAATTGATGTTCATCCGCATATGTTCAGGCATTCTTTTGCGACCCATCTTCTGGATAACGGCATGGATTTAAGGTCAGTCCAGGAACTCCTTGGACATGCCAATCTCTCCACAACTCAAATCTATACGCATGTTAGCGTAGAACGTCTGCAAAAGACCATCAGGGAGGCACACCCTTATTCAGGAGCTGATTATGGAAAAGACAAGAAAACTGTGGACTAAGGAATTTCTTTCGCTGTTTCTATCATTGCTGTTGCTGGAAATCATTTTCAAACTGGTATATTTTAGACAGATTGAATTTCTTTCTTTTATAAGAATCATTCTTTTTGTGCTTTGCCTGTCATTTGTTCTTTCCTTTTTGCTGTCGTATTGCAAAAAAGAAAGAACAGCTTTTATTGCCGGCTTTCTTATTGTCCTTGTCTTCGCTGCTTATGGTTTTGTAGAACTGGAGTTCAAGCATTTTCTCCACAATTTCTATTCCTTTTCTTCTGTTGGTGATGGAGCGCTTCGCATCAAGCAGTATGTCTTCTATTTCCTCAAGGATGCCTTGCCATCCTATTACCTCTGTTTTCTTTCGATTCCGGTCTATATATCTGTTTTCCTTTTGTTTGGCCGCAAAACCCAAAATGAGGGCAAAGGAAACCGTTTGCCTATATTGCTGGCACTTGTCTGTTATCTTGGCTGCTTTTCGTTGCTTTCAATCAAGCAGGCCAACATCGATCTGCTAGCAACCTATCTGCAGTTCAGCAATCCGGAAATCCTGATTGACAATACAGGCATACTCCATTATTTCTTCCGTGATCTTAGCGCTATCTTCATCAAGGCTGATGATTCCTTTGAAGCAGCTGAAGAAGAATTGATTGAGGAAGCTAAGGAGGAAACTGAATTGACTGAAGAAAAGCCAGTCCGCCAGTTTGACGATAGTGAATGGATCATGGCAATGGAAAAAGAAGAAAGCAGTACCATCAAGAACATTGATTCCTATCTGCTATCAAGAAACATTGGCGATTATAATCAGAGGTCAGGTGAATTCAAAGACTATAATCTGATCTATTTTCTGGTTGAATCATTTGACTATTTGGCTATTGATGAAGAATTGACACCAACCCTGTACAGAATGTATAAGGAGGGCTATTCCTTTAGTGATCACTACACCCCGAAGTATTCATGCACTACTGGCGAATCAGAATTCATCGCTCTGACATCGCTTGTTCCCTACAATGATGTCTGTACACCTAATGGTGTTCTAGACAAGGACTTCAATGAAGCATTGCCATACCTATTCAAAAGGGCGGGCTACGATACATTTTCATTCCACAATTGGAATGACCAGTTCTATAACCGTTCCTTGCTCCATCAAAAAATGGGCTTTGATGCCTACTATGACATCGATGATCTTGATATCAAGCTTGTAAATGGCTGGCAATCTGACACCAGATTGGTTGAGGAGGCTTTTGAATACTTCAAAGATTCTGACCGCTTTTTCAGCTTCATCATAACTTCGGTCATGCATTGGCCTTATGATGAATCTTCATATTATGGTGATCTTCATTTAAAGACCATCAATGAAGTGCATCCTGAATACCCAAGCGACATCAAACGCTATTTATCCAAGTCCATGGAATTTGATCACAGTCTGGAAAGGCTGCTCGAACTGTTGGAAGAAAGCGGCAAATCAGATAATACCATCATCTGCCTTTTCTCTGATCATCATCCTTTCAAGCTGTCAACCGATTCCATTGTCAGGTATTCTTCCAATACCATTGATCGGAATGAACCTCTGGGAACTGATAAGACGCCTTTTATCATCTACAACCCAAAGCTGACACCAACTTCTTTTGCTGAATGCAATTCCACCTTTGATCAGGTTCCAACACTAGCCAACCTTTTTGGACTTGATTATGATCCGCGTTTATATGTGGGTTCTGACATTTTTGATGGCAATACAGTTGCCATTTATCCTAATGGCAGCTGGATTGTAGAAGAAGGTTATTACTCATTGGGAAACAATTCCTTTACTCCTTGGAATGATGAAACATTAAGTGAAGAAGAGATCAAGACCATAAATGCCAAGGTTCAGAATCTGATCAATGTCTCCCATAGCATCATGTCTACCAACTATTTTGCCAAAAGGCCATTACTGGCTAATCCCAACCTTCAAAATAAATGAATAATATTGGCATATTTCCTTGTTTTCCATTCGATTATTCTGCTATAATTATTTCGCATTTATGCATATACACACATTGTGGATTCACTGTTCCGTGCCAATTGGTTAGCAGTGTTTGAAACAATGGAGGAGAAACGGAAAGAGAGGAAATTTAAATGCAATTAGTTTCAATGCGCAAACTTCTTGAGAATGGTGTTCATTTCGGTCACCAGACAAGAAGATGGGATCCAAAGTGCAAACCAATGATCTACACTGCCAAGAATGGCATCTACATCATCAATCTTGAAAAGACAGAAGAATATCTGGCTGCTGCTTATGACAAGATGAAGGAAATTGCTGAAGCTGGCGGTAAGGTTCTATTTGTTGGTACAAAGAAGCAGGCTCAGCAGATTGTTCTTGATGAAGCTACAAGATCTGGCAGCTTCTACATCAACCAGAGATGGTTAGGCGGTACTTTAACTAACTTCAGAACTATCCAGAAGAGAATCAAGAGATTGCTGGAAATCCAGGAAATGGAAGCATCTGGAACAATTGAAGTCTATACAAAGAAGGAACAGGCTTTGATCCGCAAGGAAGCAGTCAAGCTTGAAAACTTCCTTGGTGGTATCAAGGAAATGAAGAAACTTCCTGATGCTATCGTTGTTGTCGATCCAAGTGAAGATCATAATGCAGTTCTTGAAGCAAAGAAGCTTAATATTCCTGTATTCGGTTTAGTTGATACAAACTGCAATCCTAACTTTGTTGACTATCCAATTCCTGCAAATGATGATGCAATCAAGTCAATCAAGCTGATGATGTCATTATTGGCTGATGCTATTGTTGAAACAAAGGGTGGCTTACTGCAGGATGCTTATCAGGAAGGTGAAATCACTGAAGATATCACTATGAAGGATGTCATCATCAATGTTGAAAAGCATGCTGAAGAACAGGAAAAGAGAAGAAGACAGAGAAACGAAGAAAGAAACAGAAACAATCGCCAGAGAAAGCCATTCAACTCTGAAAAGCGTTTCATCAACAAAAAAGAAAACAATGCAGAAGAAGCAAAGGCTGCTAAGCCAGCTGAAGCTCCTGCAGTAAAGGAGGCTTAATCATGGCTGTTACTGCTGCTCAGGTAAAAGAATTAAGAGAAAAGACTGGCGCTGGCATGCTGGATTGCAAAAATGCATTATCAGCTACTGACGGCGATATGGAAAAAGCCATTGACTGGTTAAGAGAAAAGGGCATTGCCAAGTCTGTCAAGAAAGCTGGCAGAATTGCTGCTGAAGGCTTGACTAAGATTGTTGTTGATGGCAACAAGGCTTGTGTTATTGAAGTAAACTCAGAAACTGACTTCGTTGCTAAGAATGCTCAGTTCCTTGCACTTCTTGAAACTGCTGCCAAGACTATTCTGGCTGCTAATCCTGCAACAGTTGAAGATGCATTGGCTTTAGCTGTCAATGGTGGTACTTTGAATGATGAATTCATCAATGCCACAGCTACAATTGGTGAAAAGATTGTCTTAAGACGTTTCGCCGTAATTGAAAAGGCTGATGATGAATCATTTGGTATTTATAGCCACATGGGCGGTGTCAAGTCTGTTGTTGCAGTCTGCAAGGGCAGCGAAGAAGTTGCAAAGCATGTTGCAATGCAGGTTTGTTCTATGACTCCAACATATATTTCAAGAGACTATATGCCTGCTGAAATCGTTGAAAGAGAAACCAAGGTTCAGACTGAGATTGTCAATGCTGATCCTAAGTTTGCTGGCAAACCTGAAAAGGTCATTGCTGGTGCTATTCAGGGCAAGGTTACCAAGGCTCTTAAGGATATGTGTCTAGTTGATCAGGAATACATTCTTGATGGTTCAATGACTGTCGGCCAGTACTTGAAGAATGAAGGCGCTTCTGTTGTTTCCTTCACTCGTTACTTTGTTGGCGAAGGCATTGAAAAGCGTGTCGAAAACTTTGCGGAAGAAGTCGCAAAGCAAATGGCTTAAGCATTTAGTCAAAGGACAGCAATGTCCTTTTTCTTTATGCCAATTAATGTATAATATTTATAGTTTGCAAAAGGAGAAACACAATGTATTCAAAAGTGTTATTGAAACTTAGTGGTGAAGCTTTGGGATCAAAAGACAATGTCTTCAGCTTTGAAACTATGGAAAATGCTGTTATGGAAATCAAGGAGCTTGTTGATAACAATGTCCAGGTTGGCATTGTTGTCGGCGGTGGCAACATGGTAAGAGGCAAGACTCTTTCCAAGATTGGTTTTGACCGTTGCGAAGCGGATCATATGGGTATGTTGGCAACAGTTCTCAATGCCATGGCTTTATCAGCCTGCCTACGTAAGAATGGCGTTAAAGCCATTGCCATGTCCGCTCTTGATGTCGAAGGGGTTGAAAAAGCTGATGTCAAGAAAGCAAGGGAGCTCTTAAATGAAGGCTATGTCATTGTCTTTGGTGGTGGTATTGGCAACCCATATTTCTCAACTGATACTACTGTTGCCCTAAGAGCTATTGAAATGGGAGCAGAAGTAATTCTGATGGCAAAAAATGGCGTTGATGGTGTCTATGATTCTGATCCTGATAATAACCCAAATGCCAAGCGCTTTGATGAATTAAGCTTTGATGATATACTAAACATGAACTTAAAGGTTATGGATATGACGGCCGCTTCCCTGTGTCGAGACAATGGCATTGATGCCTTGGTCTTTGATATGGGTGTTAAGGGCAATATCCTTAAAGCAGCCAAATCTGAAGCAGTATGCACTGTTGTCAAAAGCCATTGATCTTTAATCAAGAAGGAGAATAATATGGACATTGAATTATTGATGATTGAAGTTGAAGAAAGAATGGAAAAAACCATTTCAACACTTGAAAATAACCTTTTGAAGGTAAGGACTGGCCGTGCCAATCCAAAGATGCTTGATATCATCGAAGCTGATTATTATGGCTCACCTACTCCAATCAACCAAATGGCTTCCATCACCGTTCAGGAAGGACGTACATTGGTTATCAAGCCTTATGATTTATCAGCATTAAAGGAAATTGAAAAGGCAATCAACAAGTCTGAACTTGGTCTTCCGCCAATGAATGACGGCAAAGTCATTCGTGTCAGTGTTCCTGCACTAACTGAGGAAACACGCCGTGGATATTGCAAGGATGCAGAAAAGATGGGTGAAGAAGCAAAGGTTTCAATCAGAAACATAAGAAGAGATGCTAATGATGATGTCAAGAAGGATAAGACAATCCCTGAAGATATTTCAAAGTCAACATTGGAAGACATCCAGGATCTGACCGATAAGTTTGTCGATAGGATTGAGGAGATCGTCAAAGCAAAAGAAAAAGAAATCATGACAATCTAATGGAAAAGATCAAACATATTGCCATCATTATGGATGGCAATGGCCGTTGGGCAAAAAGACAGCTTTTGCCAAGGACTTTTGGTCACAAGAAGGGTGTCGAAAAGGTTAGAGAGATAGCCATCTATGCCAACGATTTAGGTATTGAATGTCTGACTCTTTATGCTTTTTCCACTGAGAACTGGCGTCGTCCGGCTGAAGAAGTAAACTATCTGATGTCATTGCCTAAGATTTTCTTTTCATCATATATGAAGGAAATCATGGCCAATAATATAAAAATACAGATGATTGGTTCCTTGGAAGGCGTTCCTGCTGAAGCAAGGAAGATTTTTACTGATGCCATTGAGGAATCAAAAAACAATACTGGCATGATTTTGAATTTTGCCATGAATTATGGTGGCCGTGCTGAAATAGTCAAAGCCGCTCAGCAATATGCAATTGACTATAGCAATGGATCGGCTGGCCCTCTTGATGAAGAGCTATTTGCAAGCTATCTGATGACAAAGGACTTGCCGGAAGTTGATCTGTTGATCAGAACCAGTCATGAACTGCGGCTATCGAATTTTCTCCTCTATCAATTGGCTTATAGCGAAATGGTCTTTACCGATACACTATGGCCAGATTTCACTACTGATGATCTTGATGATTGCATTGATCAATTCTATCATCGGGGACGACGTTTTGGAGGTTTGAATGAAACAGAGAATACTTAGTGCCATTGTAATGGTTGCGGTCTGTCTCTATCCTCTGCTCTTTGGTGGCTGGTCACTTATGGTGCTCGTTTGCTTCTGCACTTTGACTGCCGGTTATGAACTAGTCAAGATGATAAGCAAAGACCGTTTCAATATCCTTGTCTATTTTTTATATCTCTTCTTTATGGCAATTGCTGCCTATGATAAGAGCAAGCTTCCAGCACTTATTCCTCTTTTTCTGATGGTCCTATATGCCATCAGCATCTTTGATAAGGATTTCTCTTTGCAGGATGCTTGTCTTATGCTGAGCATGTATATTGTCTTGGCTAAGACTGTGCAGGGATTCATCTTCATCTATAACACCAATAAGCTATTGATTATCTATATTCTTCTGGCTGCCTTTGTTTGCGATGCTGCTGCCTATTTCTGTGGCATGGCTTTTGGCAAGCATAAGCTCAATGAGCGCATATCACCAAAAAAGACCATCGAAGGATCAATTGGTGGCTGGATCTTCGCTTTTGCCATTTCCTTTGCCTTTGCCTATTTCAATAACTTCTTTGGCTTTGGCAAGCTTATCTTTGCCATCAATTCAATTGTCTTGCCTCTAGCTGGCATGATAGGCGATCTGGCTTTCTCTTTAATCAAAAGAACATATGGAATCAAGGATTATGGCAATCTGATTCCTGGCCATGGCGGTGTTTTGGATCGCATTGATTCATTATGTTTCTGCCTGATGCTATTTGTTGCTATTGTGGGATTATTATGAAAAAAATACTATTACTGGGAGCTAGTGGTTCAATCGGTACCCAATGCATCGATGTTATCAAGGCCCATCCTGATTCATTGAAACTTGTTGGTGCCTCAGTTGGTCACAATGTTGATTATTTAAGAGACATTCTCAAGCAGTTCAAACTTGAATATGCCTATACTATCCATCCCTGCAATGATCTGGTTCGCCAATATCCTGATACCAGATTCTATTATGGTGATGAAGGTCTATTAAAGATTGCCAAGGAAGAAGGCTATGATACTTTGGTTAATGCCTTGGTTGGTTTTGCTGGTTTCAGGCCAACTGTTGAAGCTATCAAATGTCATAAGAATATTGCCTTGGCCAATAAGGAGACCTTGGTAGGTGGCGGTGATATTATCATGCCTCTTGTCAAGGAATATGGGGTCAAGCTCTATCCAATCGATTCTGAACATTCTGCAATCTGGCAATGCTTGAACGGCCATGAAAGAAAGGATGTCCGAAGACTGGTCATAACAGGCTCGGGTGGTTCCTTCCGTGATAAAAGCCGCAATGAACTTGCAAATGTCAGTGTTGAAGATGCCTTGAAGCATCCGAATTGGGCGATGGGTGCCAAGATTACCATTGATTCAGCAACTATGATGAACAAAGGTTTTGAAGTAATGGAAGCCCATTATCTCTTTGATATCCCTTATGATAACATTGATGTCATACTCCATAGCCAATCCATCATCCATTCCATGGTTGAATACAATGATGGCTCTATCATTGCCCAAATGGGTTGTCCAGATATGCGTCTTCCAATCAAATACGCTCTGCTTTATCCAGAACATCTAAAGGATGAAAACACCAACTATCTGGATGTGGACAGCCTGTTTGAACTTAATTTCAAAAAGATGGATTACCAGCGCTATCCGCTTGTGCGCCTAGCTAAGGAAATCGGCAAATTTGGAGGCAATTTTGGTGCAATTCTCATAGGTGCCAATGATGAAGCGGTTGATTTATTCCTCAAGGGAAGAATTGCTTTTATTGATATTGAGAAGTACATTTTCAAGGCTTTGAAATCAGCACATTTCATTGCCAAACCAACAATTGATGAAATCATATCTTCACATAACTGGGCAAGAGCCTATGTTGCAGATATGTGGGCAAACTCATAGCAATATGAGTTTTTCTTATTAGGTGTTATAATTAATGAATATGATAGTTAATATTCTTTTGTTTTTATTCATGATGTCCCTGATCATCGTTATTCACGAATTTGGACATCTTATCGCAGCCAAGATCTTTGGCGTATACTGCCATGAATTTTCTTTGGGCATGGGACCTAAGCTCTTTTCAAAAAAGGGGAAGGAAACGGAATATTCCGTTCGTGCCATTCCCATTGGTGGCTTTGTAGCAATGGCTGGTGATACTGACAACGCCTTGGAAACAAGCGTTGACATTGAAGTTCCGGCTGAAAGAACATTGACCGGCATCAAGCCCATCAAGCGTATTATCATCATGCTTGGTGGCATTGTTATGAATCTGCTATTGGCAGAAGTTGTCATTTCCTTATTGCTACTGGGCTATGGCAAATATGCAATGTCACCTGAACCCTATATTGAAAGCGTTGTAGAAGATTATCCTGCAGCCAAGGCGGGATTAAGGGCCAATGACCTCATTGTTGGCATTGAATATGAAAATGGCTCTTCCTACGCACCTGCTTCCTTTTCAGAACTATCCGACTTTTTGGCAACATATGAGTCGGGAACAATTGTTTTGACTATTGAAAGGGATAAAGAAAGATTGGACTTTGAGGTTGAGCCTGTTAAAAATGATAGTGGTTCCTATGTCATTGGCATTACTGGCGGGTCATATGCCATTGTGGAAGTAAATATTCTCAATTGCTGGTATTATGGCTTCATCTATCTGAAAGAAGTCATGAAATTGCTGATAACCACAGTCATTGGATTATTCAAGGGTATTGGTCTTAAGAATCTATCAGGACCAATTGGCATCTATAATGCTACAAGCGAAGCGGCTTCAATGGGTGCTGACATCTATTTTAACCTCTTGGCTGTGCTTTCTTTGAATATTGGCATTATGAATGCTATTCCTTTGCCGGTTTTGGATGGAGGAAGAGTAGTGTTGACACTTGTGGAAATGGTCATTGGCCATCCCATCAGCAAGAAGGTGACTGATGCCATTATGACCATCAGTATCCTGCTTCTGATAATGCTGATGGTTTTTGCGACTGGTCAGGATCTCTGGCGCTTGTTTAATTAAGGAGTAAAAATGCTTACAAAATATTTATTTGTCTTTTTCGTTTCGATGGTTCCTCTGATTGAACTCAGAGGTGCCATTCCCATTGCCACTGGCATGGGACTTGATCTTTTGCCATCATATATCATTGCGGTTATTGGCAATATGATTCCGGTGCCATTCATTTACTTCTTTGCAAGAAAAGTACTTGAATGGGGAAAGGATAAGCCTCTGATTGGCAAATTCTTCTCCTTTTGTTTGACTAAAGGCGAAAAGGCTGGCAAGAAGCTGCAGGAAAAGGCGGGACGTGGCCTGTTTTTGGCGCTTTTATTATTTGTTGGCATCCCAGTGCCTGGAACTGGTGCCTGGACTGGTACTTTAGGTGCTTCCATTCTGGACATTGATTTCAAACACAGCGTCATTGCCGTTATGCTCGGCGTATTATTGGCTGGCGTATTGATGCTTTTAGTATCCCTTGGACTTTTTTCGGCAATTGGCCTAAGATAGGAGCTTGTGATGAAAATACTTGTTACTGGTGGTTTGGGATTCATTGGCTCCCATGCCTGTGTTGAATTGCTGGATTCCGGCTATGAGGTTGTCATTGTAGACAATCTATATAATTCTTCAATCAAGGTTCTTGACCGAATTGAAATGATTACAGGTCAAAGACCACTCTTTTATGAGATTGATATTCTGAACAAGGATGCTCTTAACAATGTTTTTGAAGAAAATGACATTGATGGTGTCATTCACTTTGCTGGCTATAAGGCGGTGGGGGAGTCTGTTAGCATTCCTCTTGTCTATTATCAGAACAACATTACTGGTTCCTTGAACCTATATGAATGCATGGAAAAGCATGGTGTCAACAACCTGATATTCTCATCGTCTGCTACAGTCTATGGTAATAATTTCAAAGCTCCGTTTAAAGAGGAATACGGCTATGGTACAACAACCAATCCCTATGGCACAAGCAAGATGATGAATGAAATGATTATTCAGGATTTAGCAAAAGCCAATAAGGATCTTTCAGCCGTCATCCTGCGCTATTTCAATCCTATAGGTGCTCATAGTTCAGGGTTGATTGGTGAATCACCTAATGGCATACCCAACAATCTTGTACCATATATTGCCAAGGTAGCAACAGGCAAGCTGGCGTATCTCAATGTTTTTGGCAATGACTACAATACAGCTGATGGGACAGGAGTCCGTGACTACATCCATGTTGTGGACTTGGCCAAGGCCCATGTCAGCGCAATCGAATATTCCTTTAAACATAAGGGTGCCGAAGTAATTAATGTCGGTACCGGTGTAGGCTATTCAGTCCTTGATGTTGTTTCTGCGTATGAAAAGGCCACAGGACAGAAGATTCCTTATGTCATCTGTGAACGCAGACCAGGTGATATTGACAGTTGCTTTGCTGATCCAAGCAAATGTCTTGAACTCTTAGGTTTCAAGACGGAAAAAAATCTTGAACAGATGTGCAAGGACTCCTACAATTTCATGGAAAAAAATCCAGATGGCATTAAATAACGATAAATTTATAGATAAATATATCGTTATAAATATTTATAAATAATATATATAATTTATAATGATAAAATTGATAAATTAATTGTAAATTTATCAATTTTTATTTATAATCAAGTTATGCAGGATAAATACAGTCTTGGAACCATGTTATCATCATTAGTTCCGATCAGTTATCTCAATCAAGGCAAGGCGGCAAAGTTGATCAACAGTCTTGGTCCTGATGATGTAAAAATTGTCATCAAGAACAATGAACCTATGGCAGCTATTGTTCCAATGTCCCGTTTTTATAAGCTTTTGGAAGCTGAAGAAAAACAGAATGGAGGCAAATAATGAAGAAAAGAAAAGTCAAAATTTCAAGACTTCTTTTGCTGATAGCTATTGTCCTATTATTGGCTATTGCTTTGTTTTTCGGCATTGGAAAGCTCTTTAGCAGGAATCCTGAACCATCTGTCCCTGATAATCCGAATATAATTGAGAGTAATGATGATAGAAAAGTAATAATAGATGTCCTGGACTACCTTGTATTTGCTGATGCAAAGGAAAAGGTAGGCTTTGATTTTGTGGTTGCCAGACTGCGATTTACCAGCAGGGATGGAAGTACAATCAGCTATGATCTAAAGGATCTTTATACTTCTGAAAGATTACAGCTTGATAATGGCCGATACTATGCTGACAAGCTATCGGAGAAGTCCTATTATCTATCAAGCCTTAATGTCACTTATGAAATCAAGGAACTAGCTTCCAAAGATGATCGCCTTATTGTCATTCCATATTCTGATTCCAGCGATAAGCTCACAATTTCCGATGCAGAAGGCTTTATTTTTGAATTTGATCTAAGTGACAATCTTCACTCAATTGAAGAACTTCAGTACACTTCGGGTTCTGATATTGCCATTGGTGGCAGCTTTGAAGCCTATTTGTCAGATGCCTATATTACCCAGCCGCAATATATGCAGAGAAATGGTGAGGATATGGATTATCCATCAACTGTTCAGATCTATACTTTCAAACTGCATATCAATTCAATTGATGAGGAGGGCATCTATATTGCCAAAGCTGAATTTGTTTCCGATACTCTTGAAGAAGGCATCTATTATGCTCTTGACGATTCCTTCAGCTCCATTAAAGCTTCCAATATAATAAATAAGCCATTGAACAAGGATGACGAAGCTGCATTATTCTTTGAAATAATCAATGTCGATGGTTCCGCTCCTGATTTCAAAGGTACTTTACGTCTGATGATGTCCAATCAGAATGATTGGATTGAAATATCTGCAAAATAACCATTATGATTAGAAAACTTCTGCTAACAGCACTGATGATTGCCTTGATGTCAACAATTGTTGGCATTTTCGGCATGAATGAAGTCAGAGCTGCCAACTATTATGACTATGGCTGTGGTGTTGATTATGAAGTTTCCTATATTGAAGATGATGGTTCACTTAGCAAGGTTTCCTGCCATTCAAACTTTGCAGAGGCCAAGAAGAAGATGCAAAGCTTAGGCGAAGATTATGTAGTAAGAAATGCCAATTCGCTTTCACCTACCAAGATTATTGCCATGAATTCAGGTATTGCCTACTCCTATCCTACAAGAAGTGGCAGCAGTACCATGACCATCTATTCAACGCCTAACTATAAGAATGAAGCTTATAAGACTACATATGTTTCCATCCATTATGAGATGTTCTATTACGATACGGAAAGAATCGTCACGAATGGCGGTCTTGGCATGATTGAAGTTGAACTTAATGGCTTCAGAGGCTATTGTGATCTGGAATATACAGATCTTGTTCCGATGAAATATATCAGGAACAGCATACCAATCTGGCTAGGTGGCAATGACAAGACATCAGAAAATGAACAGCCATTCAAGACCATTTGCCGTCAGAACTATTTTGAAGTGACCAAAAATGGCAACTATTATGATCTGGTATTCCATTTTTATCGTGCATATCATAGTCCTGGACTGCCTGGCTATGAACCAGTAGCTTCGGCTATTGCTATTGGTCCAGCTATGGATTTCATGAAGACAGGAGTCAAGTACTACTCCAATGATGCAATCAGCTTTTATCTTGATGACAATTTGACTGATTTTGCTGGAAAGGGCTACAACTATTACCAATTTCTGCCGCTTAGAACAAAATCTGATATTTCAGCCTCAACAATGGATAGCTATATCATCCACAAGATGGGTGCAAGCACTAATTCAGTGATGAAGAATGCTGGTGCTGATTTTGTTAGCAATCAGGATATCTATGGCATGAATGCCGCACTTGTCTATGGGCTCTCGGTTCATGAATCAGCCTTTGGCACTTCCAGCTATGCCATCTATCGCAATAATCTTTTTGGTTGGAATGCCTTTGATTCCGATCCTTCCAAAGCAACCTACTTTGAAAGTGTTTCCCAAGCCATCAAGGAACATATGGGCATCAATTTGCGCAAATATATCAGCATAGAAGACTTCCGCTTCTTCAATTCTTCATTAGGAAACAAAGGGGCTGGCATTAATGTCAAATATGCATCCGACCCTTATTGGGGGCTGAAGATAGCATCCCATATCTATGGACTTGATAAATACGCCAATGACAATAATGGCAAACTCACTGACTATAACAAATACAAGCTTGCGCTTGTTGAAAAGAAAGATGCAAAGGTCTATTCTGAGCCATCAACTGCTTCTGATGTACTTTATACTACTGGCTATGGCGATGACTATCAGAAGGATATGATTGTTGTTATTCTTGAGGAAATCGATGGCTTTACCAAGATTCAGACTACAGATCCCGTGGGAAGTGATGGCAAAATCATTAGTGCTGAAACTGATGGCTTAGTAGAATATGATTTCGAAAGATCGGTAGGATATATCCTGACATCAGATTTGCAATATCTGAATTGCAACAAGTCCTATGAAGTAGTTGCCGGAGATTATGTTGCCTATATCAAGGAGCTAAGCATTGATGAAAAAGGCATGCTGATAATTAAGGGAGAGGCATATCGGCAGAATATTCCAAATGAGGAATATGAGGCAGCTATTTCCCTTATTCTGAAATCCAAGGATGAGCAAACCCTGGATATCACCCAGATTACTGGCGCTGGTGATGCTTTAAGCTTCAGCAGTTGCCTTGACTTGTCTCTATTGGATGTTGGTGACTACAGTCTGATTGCAAGGACAAGCTATAAGAATGAAGACTTCAATGGTGAGGCGGTTCTTGATAGTGATATTCTTCCACCTGTTTATTCAATTGAGGGCAAAATCATCAGTTTTAAGAACGATGAAGATGGGTTTGCTATCAAAATCGAAGAAGTTCCTAGTGAAGGATTTGAAGTTCTAACTTCATTAAGGGAAATGAAACTGGCTGATGGCTATCTTCAAATCACTGGTGTAGCCGCTATTAAGGGCATTGATTTTGTTGATCAGGAACTGATCAGCCATTTGATTGTCTTGGAAAACTATAAGACTGGTGAAACCGTTGAATTTGCGGCCAAGACCATTGATGCTGGTGGCTATAATGTCAATGATGGCCATGACTATCAATATGCTGGCTTTGAAGCCAAAATTGCTTTATCAGATATTGCTAGTGGAGAATACCTGCTGAAGATCAAGGTCAAGAACAATGGCCTATCATCCCTGGCTTATCTCAAGTCCTCTAGATCTGAATTTACCGACAGGACTGCTAATTATGATGACAAGCAGTTCAAGATCTGTGCTAATCCTCTATATGGTTATCGTCTTGAATTGTCATGTATCAGTACACCACTGGATTATCAGCTCATTAACAAGCCTGATTCCCGCAACTCATTAAGTTCCTTCGATTCTATCAGCATTTCTGATGATCTTGAACTGATTATCAATGGCCATGCCATGATGTATTATCTTGATTACAGCGATGATGCTGAACTTGAATATGATGTTTATCTTGTCAAGGACAACAAAGACTATCGGAAGATGGAGACCGCTAATAAGGCATGCCCAGTTGACTATAGCACTTTGCTGAATTCATCCTACGATATGTCAAACATCTGTTTTGAAGCCAAGACCAATATTCAGGATCTTGAAGGTGAATACCAGATTGTTGTTGCAATTGAAAATGGCGAGTATCTTGATTATGTTGAGATACCAAACCGTTCCTACCGCAAGACACCAAGCATTAAGCTTGATAACAAGAGCTTCGAAGTTCTGACGTCAGCTATCAGATATCGTCTTTATCTGAATATTACAGGAGAATAATATGAAGAGTTTCTTTCAAAACAAGGCCAATATCCTTCTTTCCCTTGTCCTGATTGTCATATTGGGGATAGCAGGTTTTCTATTATTTAACTATCTTTCACCAGAAAACGTAAAAGCCATAGACTATAGCCAACTTGCAAAAAGTGAAATTGAGGAGTGGTTCAAGGAGAAGGATTTATCTGAAGCCTTGGACTTTGAATACGAATATTCTGATGAAATAGCTTATGATAAGGTCATTTATCAGTCCATAAAGGAAGGGGATGAGATCTTTGAACAGATTACCATTGTTCTTTCCAAGGGCATGGATCCGGAAAAGGAAGTAGAGTTCATCGAAATCAGTCAGGATCTTGATGTGGATGAAGCATTGAAATGGCTTAAGGAAAATGGCTTTAATGATGTAAGTGTTGAATATGTCTTATCAAAGGAATATCCTAAGGGTATTGTCCTTGATGCCAATGTCAACGGCCTAGTCAAAAGATCCAAGCCGATTATTCTGACTGTTTCAGCCGGTGAAGATGCTGATAGTGTGGTTATTGAAGTTCCGGATTTCAAGAATATGACCAAAAATGAGGTTTCAGCTTGGGCTTCCAAAAATGCAATAACTGTCAAATTTGCTTATGAAATGTCTGATACTGTCGCAAGTGATAAAGTAATTGCCCAAAGTGTTGAGGCTGGAAGGAGCATCAAAGCTTCACAATCCCTGACTGTAACTATCTCCCAAGGCAAGGGCGTTACTATGATCAGTTTTAATGGCAAGACCAAGACCTATGTTTCTGATTGGTGTCGGACAAGTGGCATAGCAGTCAGCTTCAGTGAAGAATATTCTGATACCATTGATAGTGGCTATGTCATTTCCCAAAGCATTGCATCGGGTAAGAAAGTACCTGTCAGTACAAGTTTGAAGGTTGTCATTTCCAAAGGTGAACAGGAAAAGGCAGATGTGCCAACAAGCGGTATTCTGGGCATCAGTGAGGCTGATTTCCTTAGAAAGGCGAAGGAATGGAAACTGAATCCTGTCAAGTCAGCCACTACCTATTTTTCAACCACATTAAAGGCAGGAACAATCTATTCCTATGATGATGGACTGATTCCTGTTGGATCAGATATTAATTATGCATTATCATGCGGACCTTTCAATTTTGACCAGAACGAATTCAATGGCAAGAAAAAATCAACTGCCATGAGTCTGGTGGACAAATACAATGAGCGCAATGCCCACTTGACCATCTCCTTTAGTGAAGTACCAAACAATTCGGAGACTCTGAACCGAACCTTTGGTTGCGAAATAAGTGGCACTGCTATCTCTTGCAAGATTGCAGTTGAAGAGACTGTTGATCTAATAAATCATGTTGGCAAGAATTCACCATGCAATGGTGCCACTGCATGTGAAGTAGATGGCATCAGTTATGCAATAACTACCCAATATTCTGATAAATATGCTGAAGGCCTTGTCATTTCCCAGGATGTAGCTGCGGGCAAAGTCAAGCCAGGAACAAAAGTAAAGCTTGTTGTATCCCTTGGTCCTGAGCCAGTAGCAACTTCCTATATCATGGATATTGGTGATTATGAAAGCTATCATCGAAGCGATGCTGATTCAACCATTGCTGCTTTGAAGGCTGGTCCATTTGCTTCATTTACCAATGTAAGATATCAAAAGTCTTCATCTCGATATGGTGTTGGTGTTATTATTTCAATTAGCGTTGATGGTGATGGCAGCTACTCACCTGGCTATTATCCAATCAATGTACCGATTGTGATTACTGTCTGCTCTGAACAGACCAATTAGAGGTTTATATGTATTTTATCAAGAGAATCTTTTCGTTGGATTTGCATCGAATGAAGGATATCATTGGGAAGATTGCTAAAAGATCTAACAAGTCTCCAGTGCTTATCTTTCTGGATATTGTCATTTCTGCATTCTGCTTTGGTTCAGGCTATATGGATTATTATGTCTTCAATTTTGAAGAACTGTCTTATAGGCAAAGGTCAACCTACATTACCAGAACCATTAACAACAACTATCTAAAAAAGATGAATAACCCTGGCTTCTATCATATTTTCAATGACAAGCCTACCTTTCTGAAAACCTATCAGGAATATATCAAACGTGATTATGTTAATCTCAAGGAATGTTCTTATGATGATTATCGGGCATTCATTGCCAAGCACCCGGTCTTTGTTGGCAAGCCAATCGATGGCCAATGCGGTTATGGCGTTGAGGTCATTGACGCTCATGGCAAAGATATTAAAGAACTCTATGATGTATTGAAAAACCATGGCCAATTTCTGCTTGAAGAGAAGATTATCCAGGATCAGAAGATGTCTGCTCTTTATCCGTGTGCTATCAATACCATCCGAATTGTGACATGTCTTAAGGATGGACAAGTGCATATCCTATTTAGCGCATTAAGAATCGGGAACAAGGGCAAAGTGGTTGATAATTTCAATAATGGCGGCATGTTTTCTGTCATAGATGAAGATGGTGTCATCAGGAAGCCAGCAATTGATAAGGAGGGTATTGTCTATGATGTCCATCCTTATACAGGAACGCCAATTGTCGGTTTTGAAATCCCGCACTTTGCTGAAATGATTGAACTCTGCAAGAAAATGGCCCATATAACACCGGAAAACGGTCTTACTGGCTGGGACATCTGTGCAACAGATCAAGGCATCGATGTCGTAGAAGGCAATCAGCTCCCTGGTTATGATATTTATCAATCCAAACCCCATCTTAATGAAGATCGCCTAGGTATTAAGCCACGCTTTGATGCGGTAATTAATGGAAGGAAATGATTATGGCAAAAGAAATCAAATGTTATCGCTGTGGAAAGATCCACGAACTTGATTACAAGAATATCAATGAAATCATTGAATGCAGTCATTGCCATGGGAACATGCGTTTTTCCAAGAGCAGCAGAACCAAGGCCTTTATCTTGAAATATGTCTTACTAGTGCTCTTTGTTTTTCTGATCAATATCATTTTTGCCATCATTGGTTTTGTTAATTTTACTGCCATGATGGTCATAATTGTCATAGTTGGAGTTTTCTTTACAACCATGATTGATAAGCCCTGCATCTATTTGACTTATCGTTTTCTTGGTGGCAGCTACGATGAATTCCATCCCGCTGATCCTAGAAAAAAGAGCAAAAAGAACAAGTAGCAGTTAATTGATAACAAGAGTTCCTGCAATACAGGTCTCTTGTTTTTATTTGTGAAGAATTGTTAGGATATTTATCTTCAATCTCAAGTGTTTTATCTAGCAATGCTTTAGCTTATTGACTATAATATATAGGTAAACAGGAGGAAAACTATGACTAAAAAGTTTATGTCAATGGATGGTAATACAGCTGCCGCTACAGTTGCATATATGTTTACTGAGTTAGCTGCAATCTATCCTATTACTCCATCTTCGCCAATGGCAGAAGTTGTTGACCAGTGGGCATCTGAAGGCCGCAAGAATATTTTCGGCTCAGTTGTCAAAGTTGCTGAACTTCAGTCTGAAGGTGGTGCATCAGGTGCTGTACATGGCGCTTTGCAGGGTGGCACTTTAGCTACTACATTCACAGCATCTCAGGGCTTATTGTTAATGATTCCAAACATGTACAAGTGCGCTGGTGAATTATTGCCAGGTGTCTTCCATGTCGCTGCTCGTTCATTAGCTAAGCGTTCACTGAATATCTTCGGTGACCATGAGGATGTCTACGCTGCAAGACAGACAGGCATTTGCATGCTTGCTTCTCACTCAGTTCAGGAAGCTATGGATTTAGCTGGTGTTGCTCATTTGACAGCAATTGAAGCACATGTACCATTTATCCATTTCTTTGATGGTTTCAGAACTTCTCATGAAGTGCAGAAGATTGAAGTTATGGACCAGGATTTCATGGCAAGCCTGCTTGATAAGGATGCTTTGGAAGCATTCAGAGCTAATGCTATGAACCCTCATACAAATCCAGTTACACGTGGCGGTAATGAAAATGAAGACATCTTCTTCCAGACTTTGGAAGCTCAGAACCTTCATTATGATGCTGTACCAGATATTGCTGCTAAATATATGAAGGCGATTTCTGAACACACAGGCCGTGACTATGCTCCATTCACTTATCGTGGTGCAAAGGATGCTGAACGTGTTATCGTCTGCATGGGTTCAGGTTCACAGACTGTTGAAGAAGTCGTTGATGATTTGGTTGCCAAGGGTGAAAAGGTCGGTCTGATCAAAGTTCACCTCTACCGTCCATTCTCAACTAAGTATTTGACTGCTGTTCTTCCAGAAACTGTCAAGAAGATTGCAGTAATGGATAGAACTAAGGAAATGGGTGCTAGAGAACCTCTATACCTTGATGTCATGAATGCTCTTAAGGATAGAGACATTGAAATCATTGGTGGCCGTTATGGTATGGGTTCCAAGGACCTTCAGCCACGTCATGCCAAGGCTGTCTTTGATGAATTAGCTAAGGAAAATCCAAAGCCTGAATTCACACTTAATATCGAAGATGACCTGACTCATTTGAATCTGGTTGCTGATCCTGACTATTCACTGACTTATGACTATACTTCATGCCTATTCTATGGCTTAGGTTCTGATGGCACTGTCTCAGCTAACAAGTCTTCCATCAAGATCATCGGTGATAACACTGACCTTTATGCTCAGGGCTACTACCAGTATGATTCCAAGAAGGCTGGTGGTGTTACTAGATCACACTTGAGATTTGGCAAGTCACCAATCCGTTCTACATATTTCATTGATGAAGCTGACTTCGTATCATGCTCACTTGATTCATACTGCTTCAAGTTCGATATGATTGCTACAGTCAAGAAGGGTGGCACATTCCTGCTAAATACTTCTATTCCTGCTGAAGAAATCGAAGACAGACTTCCTAACAGAATGTTAAAGGAAATTGCTGAAAGAAATGTCAATTTCTATATCATCGATGCTAACAAGATCTGTGCTGAAATCGGCATGGGCAGAAGAACAAACACTACTCTTCAGTCTGCATTCTTCGCTTTGAATGAACAGATCATGCCTTATGAAAAGTCACTTGAACTTATGAAGTATATGGCTAAGAAGTCATATTCCAAGAAGGGTGAAGAAGTTGTTCAGCTTAACTACAAGGCAATTGACGCCGGTAAGGCAGGCCTAGTCAAGGTTGATGTCAAGCCAGAATGGAAGGATCTTCCAGTCAATGCTTCACCAAGAACTGGTGATGATTACTTTGATGAACATCTGACTGTTATCAATAACCTGCATGGTAATGATTTGCCAACAAGCCACTTTACTAAGTATGGCTTATTGGATGGCTCTATCAGAAATGAAGTATCATTTGCTGAAAAGAGAAATATTGCCGCTAATGTTCCTGCTTGGGATGCTAGCAAGTGTGTACAGTGTGGTAACTGTTCAATGGTATGTCCACATGCTACTGTTCGTGGCTTCCTGTTAACTGAAGAAGAAGTTGCTAATTCTCCTGTTGAATTGACTACTCTTGCGCCAATTGGTTCAAAAGAAGCAACTGAAGCTGGTTTGAAATATACTGTTCAGGTTTCTCCTGCTAACTGTGTAGGCTGCAGCCTTTGTGTAACTGAATGTCCAACTAAGGCATTATCTATGGTTCCAAATATTGATATGGAAAAGGAAAATGCTAAGGCTGACTACTTATATAAGCATGTTGAATACAAGACAAACTACTTCAATACTAACCTGCCAAAGGGTATGCAGTTCGTTAAGCCTTACTTTGAAGTTTCAGGTTCATGCCCAGGCTGTGGTGAAACTCCATACTACCGTTTAGCTTCTCAGCTATTTGGCAAGGATATGATGGTAGCTAATGCTACTGGCTGTTCAATGATCTACTGTTCAGCAGTTCCTTCAACTCCATTCATCAAGGATGAAAATGGTGAAGGTGTTGCTTGGGCTAACAGCTTGTTTGAAGATAATGCTGAATATGGTTATGGTATGGCTTTAGCTCAGAACTTCAAGGAAGCCAGAATTCTCAGCATCATGGAAGAAAACCTTGAAGGCGATTGCAAGGAAGCATTCACTAAGTACTTAGCTGCTGCTGATAGAGATGCTCAGAGAGCTGTCAAGGATGAAGTCATTGCTGCTGTTAAGGCTAGTGCTAATCCTGCAGTCAAGGAACTTCTTGATTATGAAAGAGATCTAGTTGGCAAGTCTGTATGGATCGTCGGTGGCGATGGCTGGGCTTATGATATCGGTTATGGTGGATTAGACCATGTTATTGCTAACAATGTTAATGTCAACATCCTAGTACTTGATACCGAAATGTATTCAAATACAGGTGGTCAGGCTTCAAAGGCTACACAGTCTGCCGCTATTGCCAAGTTCGCTGCTGGTGGTAAGACTACAGCCAAGAAGGACTTAGGTCAGATTGCGATGGCTTATGGTCATGTTTATGTTGCTTCTGTATCAATGGGTGCAAATCCAGCTCAGACAATCAAGGCATTCAAGGAAGCTGAAAGCTACAATGGTCCATCATTGATCTTAGCTTATGCTCCTTGTGACCAGCATGGTATCAAGGGTGGCTTATCTAACCATCAGAAGGTTCAGAAGGCCGCAGTTGCTTGTGGTTACACAACTCTTTATAGATTTGACCCACGCAATGAAGAACATCCTCTGACAATTGATTCCAAGGAACCAGATTTCACTAAGTTCCATGACTTCCTGCTAAACGAAAACCGTTACAAGCAGTTGGTTTCCAAGCTTGGTGCTGAAGCTGCTGATGTTGCTTTTGCTAAGACTGAAGCTGATGCTAAGAAGCGTTATGCTCGTTTGGTTGCTTTAGCTAAATAATCAAGCATTCTTCAAAAACAGAAATAAGGAAGGGTTTTGGCCCTTCCTTTTCTTTTGTGGGTTGATATGGGATTTTGCTATAATTGAAATATGAATGTTGCTTTATTTACGGATACTTATTTGCCTGATATCAACGGAGTAGTTACTTCTGTTGAACTATTAAGGAAAAAGCTTGCTGAAAATGGCCATAATGTCTATGTCGTCTGTACTCATACATCGCCGCTTGGCATCAAAAGGGAAGGGAATATCATTCGGCTTCCTGGCATTGAAATCAAGAAGCTTTATGGTTATTCAATTGCTTCCCCAGCCCATTTTCTTTTGATTGATGATCTGCGTGATTGCCATTTTGATGTTATCCACGCTCATACGGAATTTGGTGTCGGGATTTTTGCAGAAATAGTAGCAAGAGTACTGAATATCCCACTTGTCAGAACTTATCATACTACTTACGAAGACTATACCCATTATGTCAATCCAATCAATTCCAAGACTATTGAAAAAGTTGCAAAAAAAGCAGTTTCGTCTTTTACGAGACTTTATGGCAAGTCATGCTTAAGACTTATTTCACCATCTAAAAAAACTGCCGATATGCTTGTGGGTTATGGCATTGATACGCCAATTGAAATCATTCCAACCGGAATTGAACTTAATCGCTTCTATCGTTCACCTGATTATCTTGATAATGCCCTTAAACTTAGAAAGAATTTGGGAATAGCAGAAACAGACAGTGTCTTTCTTTATGTTGGCCGTTTGGCGGAAGAAAAGTCTGTTGATATGATCATAGAGGCCTTCTCACTAATTGAAGATGACAGTTTCAAACTTGTCATTGTTGGTGGAGGTCCTCAGGAAAAGGATCTGCAAAAGCTCGCTGCAAATGACAATCGCATCATTTTTACTGGCAAGATGCCATTTGAAAACGTCCCATCCTATTATCACTTCGCTGATGCTTTCATTTCTGCTTCTACTTCTGAAACCCAGGGCATGACATATATTGAAGCACTGGCTTCATCGCTTGCTGTCTTTGGCAGGGATGATGAGGTTGTTAGGGATATTGTTATTCCTGGAACTAATGGTTATATCTTCTCAAGTGCCAAGGAACTGGCTAATCAGCTGGAGGAATTCGCCCATCTGGATATTGGCAAGCGTAAACAGCTGTCAGCTAATTCGGTTTCCAGCATATCTGAATATGATTCTGATCTTTTTGTGGAAAAGGTGCTTGCTGTCTATCGTGATGCAATTGAAGCCTTCAGTGAATGCTATACAATCAAAAAGACCAAACTAAAGGAGGACAGCGTTGTTTTGACCTTAAGTCAAAAAGCCAAAGAAGAGAATCTGCTTGTCTCCCTTGATGACTATGTAAATCTTGGCCTTAGAAGCAATTCTCTGATCAGTTCCTATGACTTTGATAAGCTCAAGAAGAAGGAAAATTGCATCAGGGCTTATCAGGCTTGCTTAAGAAAGCTGGCTTCCAGGGATTACAGCATTAGCAATATGAAGTCCTTTCTTTTAAATAATTATGGCTTGTCTAGCGAACAGATCGATTCCATTATAGAAAAACTTGTTTCCCTTAATCTGCTTGATGATAGCAAATATGCCTTGAGCAGGATCAATTCCTTTGAAAATACCTTATATTCCCAAAAGAAAATCAGGAACAAGCTAATAAAGGATGGCATTAGTCAGGAAATCATTGATCAGGTAATCATTCAAAGCGATGACCTTGAATTGATGAAGGCCAGGAAAATGGCTGAGAAATATCGCTTGAGTGTACATAACAAGTCAATTCGCATGAAGAAACAGACTATCTATAACAAATTGGTAGCTGAAGGCTACTCTTATGAAACGGCAGAAGAAGTGATGAAGACGCTGGATCTAAGTTCTGACATTGTTGAAGAAAAGGATATCCTAAAGAAGGAAGCTTATAAGCTTAAGAAGAAATATGAGAAGAAATACCAGTCTTCAGAGCTGAGGAATCGCATTTTCATGGCTTTGCAACGCAAAGGATTTCCTGTTGACTCAATCTATGCAATCATAAATGAAATGGAGGACTAAATGGGTAAGAAAGTAATTGATTTTAAAGAAGGGGATCATCTTAATGTCAATCTCCTGATCAGCAATCTTGTAAAGGGAACAACCAATTCCGGTGCACCATATCTTTCCTTGACTTTGCAGGATTCAAGCAAATCCATTGAAGCCAAGCTTTGGGATGTCAAAGGTGAAATTGAAAAGCTGATGGCTGTTGGCAAAGTTTTCAATTTTGATATGGAAATCATCAAATATCGCAATAATCTGCAAGCCAAAGTCATAAAGGTCTTGCCGGTATCCGCCAAGGAAATAGATGAGAATGACTTTGTTTTCCGCTCACCAGTATCAACTGACGATCTGAGGCTTTCCATTCAGAGTGCAGTAAACCAGATCAATAATGAAACCATTGCCAGAATTGTCTCTGCTGCTTTGAACTTCTATAGCAAAGACTTCTATGATTATCCAGCTGCTTCCAAAATTCATCACAACTATATTGGTGGTCTGGCAACTCATACTTCTGGCATGTTGAAAATAGCTAATGCCTTATGCGATATCTACCCTTTGGTAAATCGTGATTATCTCTTGGCAGGTGTCATTCTTCATGATCTAGGCAAGATTGAGGAACTAAGTTCTCCTGTAGTTACAGAATATACTACCGAAGGAAAGCTATTAGGGCATATTTCCATTATTGACGCCAGATTGTTGCAAATAGGCATTGAACTTCACTTGGAAGAAAGTGAAGAACTGCTGATTCTTCGCCATATGGTCTTAGCTCATCATGGACAGAATGAATACGGGTCACCAGTTCTTCCGAAAACCATTGAGGCAGAACTTCTTTACATGATCGATAATATTGATGCCAAGATGAATATTCTTGAAAAGGCCTTGGGAGAAATCAAAGAGGGTGAATTCACTCAGAAGCTCTTTGCGATGGAAAACCGTCAGTTCTTAAAGCATAAGTAGGATATCGCTTGAAATCACTTGCAGTATTGAGTATAATATTGGAGCGTGGGAGGAGTGCAACTACTCCGTTTACCACACCATAAGGAGGAAAATATGGCTAAGAAAGTTGCAAAAGTATGTAAATTACAGTTCATGGCCGGTTCTGCTAAACCAGGACCTGCACTAGCTTCTGCTGGTATCAACATGCCTCAGTTCTGCACTCAGTTCAATGATGCTACTAAGGACAGAAAAGGTGATATTGTTCCAGTAATCATCACAGCTTATGAAGACAAGTCTTTTGAATTTGTCTTAAAGACTACACCTGCTGCAGATCTTCTAAAGAAGGCTGCTGGTGTCAAGAAAGCTTCTGGTACACCTAACACTGTTACTGCAGGTACTATTACTGAAGCTCAGTTAAGAGAAATCGCTGAATACAAGCTCCCAGATTTGAATGCAAATGACGTTGAAGCAGCAATGAGAATTGTTGCTGGTACAGCAAGAAATATGGGCATTAAGATTGAAGGGTGGAACTAATCGATGAAGCACGGAAAGAATTATGTTAATGCTAAGGCATTAGTTGAAGCAGGCAAGAGATATCCTGTTGCTGAAGCAGTAGAATTGGTCAAGAAGACTAATACAGTCAAATATGACGCTACTGTTCGTGTTTCATTCAACTTGAATGTTGACCCTAGACACGCTGATCAGCAGATTCGTGGTGCTATGGTTCTTCCATTTGGTACAGGCAGATCTCAGAGAGTTCTTGTAATCACTCAGGGTCCTAAGGCTGAAGAAGCAAAAAATGCCGGTGCAGATATCGTTGGTGGCAAGGAAGTCATTGATCAGATCAAGGGTGGCTGGTTCGATTTCGATGTCATCGTCGCTACACCAGATATGATGGGCGAATTAGGTAAGATTGGTAAGATCTTAGGTCCTAAGGGCTTAATGCCAAACCCTAAGACTGGTACTGTTACCATGAATATTGCTAATGCTGTTGAAGAAATCAAGAAAGGTAAGGTTACTTACCGTGTTGATAAGGAAGGCAACATCAACTGCCTGCTTGGTAAGGTTTCATTTACTGATGAAGCTCTTGCTGGTAACTTCAACGCACTTTACAACGCTATCGTCAAAGCTAGACCAGCTGCTGTTAAGGGTACATATATCAAGGGAGTTACTCTTTCAAGCAACATGGGTCCTGGCATTAAGGTTGTCGCTGAATAGTCCTCAAAAACACCATGAAATGTAGTGCACCGGTAAAGTTGGACCGGTATAAATAAACTAACTTAATGCTAATTGCTCGAAGGATTGTTGTCTATAAGCTAATGGACTCAATCCTTTTCTTTTTGCGTTGATTCTTTCTGTATTGTAGTAAATGATAT
>JAQXQU010000014.1 GCA_029101345.1 Erysipelotrichaceae bacterium
GAATCAAAATACCCCGTCGTAATTACAACATCTTTTATTCCTAATTTTACAAGCTGTTTTAACTGTCTGCTGATAATTGTTTCATTTTTTTGAATCTTTGTCATGCACTTGGGATGGGTTTTGGTTTCATCCCCCATTCTACTACCCATACCTGAATTAAGAATCAATGCTTTCATTAAATATCCTCTGGAATTAACGTCAATATTTCTCTAATTGGCATGCAAAATGCATCTGCCTCTTGAGCCCTATGCTTCTCTAAAATAGTCTCAGCGGTTTTTTTCATCGCGGGGAAAGCACTTCTTGTTAAATGATTCGCATATATCACAATATTTACACCTTTTTCCTTAAATTCTTCTTCCGTTACAGAATTGAAAGAAGTCGGAACAACTACTATTGGCGTTGTTTTATCATTCTCTCTAAACCGATGCACAAATTCAAATATCTCTTCCGGATCTTTTTTACGGCTATGAATCATAATACCATCTGCTCCGGCTCCGACAAATGCTTTAGCACGAGTCAATGCATCTTCCATACCTTTTTCCAGAATAAGGCTCTCTATTCTTGCTACAATCATAAAGTCTTTTGTTTTTTGCGCTTTTTTTCCTGCGGCAATCTTCGCGCAGAAATTTTCAATAGAATCCTGGGTCTGTTTTACCTCTGTTCCAAAAAGGGAGTTCTTTTTAAGTCCCGTCTTATCCTCAATAATGACTGCGGATACCCCCATTCTTTCTAATGTTTTTACTGTATATACAAAATGCTCAGTCAACCCTCCGGTATCTCCATCAAAGATAATCGGCTTGGTGGTAACTTCCATAATATCGTCAATTGTTCGGAAACGTGATGTCATATCTACTAATTCAATATCCGGTTTTCCTTTTGCAGTTGAGTCACATAAACTAGATACCCACATAGCATCAAACTGTAATGCTTTTCCATCCTGATATACCGTAGTTTTCTCCGCTATCAAACCCGTAATACCACTGTGTGCTTCGATAGCGCTAACCAAACCTTTCATTGCAATGGATTTTTTAAGTCTGGCTCTACGCACATCTGGCAACGAAAGTTCAGCTCTTGCGCGCTTTTCCATGTCCGCAAATTTATCATCCTGCGTATAAGGATATTCTACTAATTGGCCACCATAACTTCCCAAAACCTGTATTACTTCATCACGAACCGGCTTCTGGAATCCTTCCCGCCAATCATCCCCATGGACCACATAATCCGGTTTCAACATCTCCAGGTTCTTACGATAACTGAGTTCTGTCTGCTCTACTACCCGATCCACTCCTCTAATATTCTCAAAGAGTGTCTTTCTCTCTGTGTATGGTAATAAAGGATATCTCTTGTAACTGGCAACAGCTTCATCAGATAAGAGTCCTACGATTACTTTTCCCAGCTGTGTTGCTTTTTGTATGATTGAAATATGTCCGCTGTGAATAATATCAGTTGAAAAGCCCATATATACGGTCTTTTCTTTTTCCGTAGACTGTGTCATCCATCCTATCTCCTATTTTTCTAAAGGATATAAATAATCTTTCAATTCTTGTTCTAATACTCGAATTTCATCCTGATATGGGAAATTCAGATATTTCCCTACATTCTTTCTTGAAATCGCCGGATCAAAATACTCAAACTGTTGCACATGTATCATCGCATCGTCTCCAACGAAATCAACAATCCGATTTACCGTATCTTCGTAATGAAGGACTAAATCTTCAAATTGAACACGTAGGATTCTGTCATTTCTTTGTTCTCTATTCTCACGATATTTCTTATGCCATTTTACAAACTTAGTAGCATCGTGAGTAACTGCAATATCTCGGCCAACTAATCTTTCCAAGTCAACCATATCACAATAAATATCTCTTGGATCTCTGTCAACAATTATGACCTTTACATTATCAAAATAATCAAATGCTTTCAAAGGATGTTGTGGTTGCACTGCCTGATCCAAAATTATATTATGGCACTCATTTCCATCTGCAATAATTTGTACTAAATTATTCATATATTTTTTAACAGCTGCATAAAATGTTTCTTTATCCAAATCCGCAAAATACATTGTCTCAATATATTCTTGAGGAATAATTTTATTAACGATTTTTTT
>JAQXQU010000015.1 GCA_029101345.1 Erysipelotrichaceae bacterium
AGACAACCTTGTTTTCACTATCAACAATGCAGGCTCCTACCTGGGTGTTAGGATCCTTGGAGCGAAGAGCAGACAAATGGGCTAGACCCATGAAGTATTCATCCCAGCTGATGATCTTATTCATTATGACCTCCTATTGAATTGATGCATACAAATGCATCAGTTTATTGAAAAGATTATTTGCGGTCTGTTTTAGACCAAAATCTTTAAGGGCATTTACCACACTTGTATCAGTGCCTGGATAAACGGCACCAAAATCCTTGCCAATAAAGATAATAAAGGCAATGGCAATAATAACCAATACACTGGCTATAAAGAACCTGTTCTTCTGCTTGAAAGCATAATAGAACAATAACCCTGCCACAAAACCGCCTAGATGTCCTGCCCAGCTGACACCACTCATAAAATTGATAGCCAGGTTGATTATAATCATTGGATATAAGGATTGCTTATTGACATAAGGATTGGTGAACATATCAAGCAAAAAGAAGGCTAAAAGACCATATAAGCCACCAGATATGCCGACTGTCAAAACCGTTGTTGTCAGTATTCCACTAGTCAAGGAGCCAAGGATGATTGAAGAAAGCAATACAGCAATGAACTTAAGCTTCCCATACTTGTCTTCAAAATAATGGCCTAAGAGATAAAGAGAATACATATTCATTCCTAAATGCAATAAGCTGCCATGACTAAGAGCAACAGTCAAAAGACGCCAATACTGTCCTAGACCCAATGTAAAAGGACGATAGTCCGCACCCATAAGGATAAAGGCCGTACTTGAATCATACTTCCTAGAAAGGAAATAGCAGATGATATAGGCAATTAAACATAAAGCAATAACAACATGGGTAACATAGAAACCACTGCTCTTCAAAGCTCTTTTCTGTTTCTTTTCAGTTAGGACTGAAGAGTTGATTGAGCTGATGACCCGATTGATTTCAGCTTCTGGATCATCGACTTCATGAACAATATTCCTGATCTTTGGAAACCGGTCAGAAATATCAAGACCATCATAATAATTGCTATCAAGCATGACAGTATCAAAAATCTCCTCCTCAAAGACTTCTTCTTCACCTACATGAATGTCAAGAAAGTGGGCTTCATTAGCTTTGATAGTCTTCTTGATAATATCGATATACTGCTTAATGCGCTCTTCGTCATTTTCAATATATTCAAGTGAGGATAAGGTCAATCTGATGATCTCACATCCAATATTGGCGGGATTAGCTAGCCAGATTTCATCTCTTTTGACCAAGTTCTTGACAGCAATGGTCTTATAATGGTGGTTTATGACAAAAAACTCCATCAATTGATAAAGTTTATACAGTTCCTTAAACATTTATTTCTCCCTTATTTTCAATATATTCCTTCATATAGGAAGGCAGTTCAGTTGAAAATTCCATTCTTTCCTTGGTTGTTGGATGAATGAAACTCAAATAATAAGCATGCAGATACTGTCCTGTTTCATCAATAGTCTTTGATGAATATTTGCCATCATTGAGCACAGGATGGTTGATAAAGGCCATATGTACCCTGATCTGATGGGTTCTGCCAGTCTTAAGTTCACACTCAATCAGTGTTGAATCATGAAAACGTCTAATGACTTTGAATAGTGTCAAAGCATCCTTGGAATTCTTATCAGTAACTGCCATCTTCTGCCGATCCTTTGTACTGCGGCCAATTGGAGCGTTGATTTCCCCTTCCTTGTTTTCTATAACACCTTTGACTATGGCCAGATATTTACGATAACAGGTCTTGTCCTTTAATTGTTGAGCCAAGAAGGTGTGGGCGTTGTTGTTTTTGGCAACTACCAATAAGCCCGAAGTATCCTTGTCAATGCGATGGACAATGCCTGGGCGGTAATAGCCATTGACATCAGAAAGATCATGGCAATGGTATAGAAGAGCATTGACTAATGTACCATCAGGATTGCCAGGTGCCGGATGGACAACCAAGCCTTTTGGCTTGTTAACCACAATGACATCAGCATCTTCATAAACAATATCCAATGGAATATCTTCAGGCATAATGTCGGTTTCAGTCTTGTCTTTATAGTCAATCTCAATCTCATCGTCGGTAACTATCGGATATTTGCTTTTAGTTGGATAACCATTGATCAATACCTTGCCCTCTTTGATGAGCTTTTGAATCTGTGATCGGGATAAGAGGGTGTTTTCGGCCAGGAACAGATCAACTCTTTCTCCAGCGCAATCTTCATCTACAATCAAATTAATCTTAGGCATTATCCTTCTCCTTCAAGATAGCAATAATAAACAGGAAGACACCAATAGTCAAGAAGCTATCAGCGATATTGAATACTGGAAAATCATAGCCAAAAATGACAAAATCCAGAAAGTCGACAACATAGACAGTGAAGATGCGATCGATGAAATTGCCTAGTGCACCGGCAATCATCAAAAGGAGACCACTGATTGTTAACAGATCACCTTTTTTTGTCTTAAAAAGCAGATAGCAAAGAAAGATGATGGCTATTGGTGTAATGATCAGAAAGAGCGTATTCTGATTTTGCAGAATGGAAAAGCCAGCACCGAAGTTTTGAACATAGGTTACCTTAAAGAAACCAGGAATAATATCAATGGCTGAATTCAAAGGAATATTTGCAACAATATAGTATTTGCTTAATTGATCAAATGCTACAAGGCCAAATACAACTGTAAAATAAAATAAATATAGCATAAAGATATTCTAACATAGAATAAAAAAAGAACACCAATTAGTGTTCTTGTGCCTGATAAGCAGCTAGTGCCTTGGCAATCTGGTCTGGACATGATGTACCCTTATTGTTGCAGTTGATGCCAGAAAGTCTTTCAATAGCTTCAGCAATTGGCATACCCTTCAACAAAGAAGCAATACCTTTGAGATTGCCATTGCAACCACCAAGCACCTGCAAATCATTGATTTTTCCATCAGCAAGATCAAATGTAAATAATCTTGAACAAACGCCATGAGGCTGATATTCATATTTCATAAAACTGTTCCCCTTTTGATTACTTGTTTATGATAACATAATAAAGATTGGAAAACATCTTTCCAGCTATTTATTGAGGTATTCAGAATGTCAAAGACAAGAACAAGATTTGCGCCAAGTCCTACTGGCTATATGCATATTGGCAATTTAAGAACTGCTCTCTATGCATATCTGATTGCCAAAAAGGACAATGGTGACTTTATTTTAAGAATTGAAGATACTGACAAGGCAAGACAAGTCGATGGTGCTATAGATATCATCTATAAGACCTTAGCTGATTGCGGTCTTAAGCACGATGAAGGACCGGATGTCGGTGGCAACTATGGACCATATGTCCAGTCTGAAAGGATGAGATCCGGTATCTATAAGGAATATGCATTCAAACTAGTGGAAATGGGCAAAGCCCATGTCTGCTTCTGTTCTGAGGCTGATATTGAAAGCCAGAAGGAAGTCACAGAAGCTCAAGTTGGTTCCTATATTTACCGAGATCCTTGCAAGAACTTAAGCAAGGAAGAAGTTGAAAAAAGAATTGCTGCAGGGGAAGAATATGTTATCAGACAGAATATTGATCCAACTGGTACTACATCCTTTGTTGATGAAGTATACGGAACAATTACAGTAGAAAATGCTTCTCTTGATGAGATGGTTCTTCTGAAATCTGATGGCTTCCCTACTTATAATTTTGCAAATGTCATTGATGATCATATGATGGAAATCACTGATGTTGTAAGAGGCAACGAATATCTATCATCAACACCCAAGTACAATCTTCTCTATGAAGCATTAGGTTTCAATATCCCACGCTACATCCACTGTCCACCAGTTATGAAGGATGAAAATCATAAGCTCTCCAAGCGCAATGGTGACGCTTCCTTCCAGGACCTGATTGCCAAAGGCTATCTGCCAGAAGCAATCCTCAACTATATTGCACTTCTTGGCTGGTCACCAGCTGAAGAAAGGGAAATCTATTCAGTTGAAGAGTTGTGCAAAGCCTTTGATGTCAAGCGAATCAATACATCAGGTGCTATTTTCGATATCGAAAAACTGAAATGGATGAATGGTGTCTATCTGCGCGATATGGATTTTGATAAATATTTCAAATTGCTTGAACCTAGAATTGCCAAATGTGTTGATTCAAAATATGATTATCAAGCAATTGCCCATATTCTCAAGGACCGCGTTGTTCTTCTGAATGATGTTGATGAGATGGTCGATTTCTTCAATGAAGTCAAGGAATATGACAACAGTCTCTATATCAACAAGAAATCCAAGACCAATGAGGAAATATCGCTCAAGTCTTTGCAATATGCCTACGAAACTCTTGAAAAGCTTGATGACTTCTCCCACGACGCAATCTATAATTCCCTGGCTGCTAAGGCTCAGGAAGTTGGCATGAAAAATGGTACCTTGATGTATCCGATCCGCGTTGCTCTGACTGGCAAGCTTTCAACTCCTGGTGGTGCAACTGAACTAGGAGCAATCTTTGGCAAAGAAGAGACGCTAAGAAGAATCAGGGAAGGAATTGACCACCTGAAAAAATAGCAAAACGGCGCTTAATGCGTCGTTTATTTTGCTTATCATGATCAGGTTGTACAGATTCTTTCTATATGGATAGCCAAGTAACCTGCTTCCATATCATCAATGCGCATATTTAGATGCTTTTCAAATTTGGCGATGATTCCTAGAGCCAACGAATATGATGTAGGGAAATTGGTTCTGGTATATTCATCCATATCAATATTGAGCTTTTCTTTCATATTGCATCTTAAAAGCAGATACTTAAGATGGGTTAAAAGACGGGAATAGGAAAGAGAATTGACATCTATTCTGATGTTAAGCATCTCTTCGATTTCACTAATCGATTCATTGATCAGAGTTGCCAGAAGCAGACTATGATCAATCTTCATATCACTTCTTGCGCTATGAAGATGAAGAGTGATATAGGATACCTCGTCATCATTTATGCAAATACCTGTCGCATCTTTAATTATATCCCTGGCTTTTAGACCTATTTCATATTCTTCATCAAATAGAAGGCGAATGTCATTCTTGAAAGGATTTGATATAACAAGGCCCGAAGTTATCCGTTTGATGGCAAAAGAAATATGATCAGCTAAAGGAAGAAGGATATTGATATCAAAGCTATTGAACTTCTTGGTCGCAACATCAATGATCTTATCTGCTATCTCAAGATAAGCCGGGATGCAACTGCTTATCTTTGCAGCAATATCAACACCCCTTTCCTGAACATATCGGGATACTGAAGTCTCATCAATATCAATGAGCATATTAACCCTTTTGTTAAAGCCAACGCCATTCCCAATGAAAATGACTTCCCTTTTCTCATCTTCATCGATGACAAGAACTGCATTGTTATTGAGAACTTTGCGGACTCTGTACATATTACCACCTATTATCTGATTTTCAAGACAACATCATTAGCCTTGACTTCGCCTAGTTTGACTACTTCCATTTTATTATCAACACCTAGGTTAGTAAATACCATTACTGAAGCAGTTGATTTAGCATTCTTGCTGACAAGTTCAAGATCAAAATCCATTAGGAGTTCACCTTTTGTGACATATTGTCCATTGTCAACTTTGACATCAAAGCCTTCACCATTCATCTTGACAGTATCAATGCCTATATGAAGCAGAATTTCAGTACCTTCAGCGGTCTTTAATCCGATGGCATGCTTTGTTGGGAAGACAAATTCAACAGTTGCATTGCAAGGCGCATAGATATGTCCATCACTTGGCATAAACATCATGCCATCACCCATCATCTTCTGAGCAAATGATTCATCAGGTGTATTGGTGATCAAATCAGAAATGCCATTGCAGATAGCGGCATATTCCGCTTCATTCTTTTTTCCTTCTTCAATAATTTCTGAATTGACAATATTGACTTCATCATCGATATCTTTTCTAGAAGCCAGGTAGTCTTCAAGATTAGACTTTATTACAGAAACTTTTGGACCATAAATAATCTGGACACCATTGCCCTTGACAATAACACCAGCAGCACCAGAAGCCTTTAGCAAGGACTGGTCGAGTTTTTGAGAATCAACGACAGTTACGCGAAGTCTTGTAGCACAGCAATCGACATCACTTAAATTATTTGAACCGCCAAGTCCCCTGAGGATCAAAGCGGAATTATCGTCATTAGCAAATGATCTGCCATTTTCGTTCTTGCTATTGACATCATTTCTTGTATAGAGCTTAGTTTCTTCATCATCATCTTCTCTGCCAGGCGTCTTCAGATCCATCTTTTTAATTAGAATCGAGAATACGAGGAAGTAGATGACAAAATAGAAGATACCAACAATGACAATATTAATCCAATGGGTTTTGGCATTGCCCTGCATGATACCAAAGAGTGTCATATCGATGAGACCTCCAGAGAAGGTCATGCCGACACCAACATTGAGGATATGCATAATCATATACGCAAGACCTGCAAAGACACAATGGATGATATAAAGAAGTGGAGCAACAAAAAGGAAGGTAAACTCAATTGGTTCAGTAATGCCTGTCAGCATAGATGTCAATGCAGCTGAAATCAATAAGCCACCAGCAACCTTCTTTTTATTATCCTTGGAACAAGCATACATAGCTAAAGCTGCACCAGGTAGACCGAAAATCATTAACGGGAATTTGCCAGACATGAATCTTGTTGCTTCAACAGCAAATTCAACTGTATTTGGGTCAGCAAGCTGAGCAAAGAAGATATTCTGAGCACCTTCAACTAAAGTTCCATTTACCATCATCGAACCACCAACACCAGTCTGCCAGAACGGAATATAGAAGACATGATGAAGGCCAAAAGGAATAAGTGCCCTTTCCATCAGACCATAAATGAAAGTTCCAAAGTAACCAGAGCTTCTGACAAGTCCACCAACGGCATAGATGCCATTCTGGATTGTAGGCCAGATGAAGAACATGAGAATACCAACAAAGAGATAGACAATAGCAGAAATGATTGGAATAAATCTTGTGCCACCGAAGAAGGAAAGGACCTGAGGCAATTCAATCTTATAGAAGCGATTATGCAAGGCTGCAACGCCCAAACCAACAATGATGCCGCCAAATACACCCATCTGCAAGGATGATATTCCTAGAACAGAAGTAACTGAACCATCATGCAAAGTATTGATAGCACCAGTGATATCAAGCATAGCCGAAATGGACACATGCATAATCAGGAAAGCAACAACAGCAGCCAGCGCCGCAACTTCCTTTTCTTTCTTGGCCATGCCGATGGCAACGCCCATTGCAAAGATGACTGGCAAATTGCCAAAGACAATATCACCTGCTTTGGACATGACATAGAACAATGTGTACCAAATCGTTCCAGGACCCATGACTTCCAATAGATGATAGGACTTAAGCATCGTGGTATTGGTAAACGATCCACCAATGCCTAACAGCAAGCCCGCTACAGGCAAAATGGCGATTGGCAACATGAAACTGCGGCCAACCCTTTGTAAAACAGCAAAAATCTTGTCTTTCATATTTCTCCCTCTCTAGTGATACCAACAAAAAAGGCACCAACGATATCCAAAAAAGATAATTCGTTGATGCCTGATCGAATCAGTAACACACTAAATTTACATTTGAATATTAGCAGAAAATGCAAACGCTATCAAGCCTTTAGAGAAGTTTTTCCTCCTTTTTTGCTATTTTTTGGTTAATCTTTTGATAAATCATCTTTTCATCTTCGCTTAAATCCATAAAAACATAGCTTTCAATCTCATGTCTAGCCAATTCAATTTCGTCCATGATCTTCAGTGAGTTATCAGTAATGGCAATTGAACGAAAAGTTTCATTATTCTCCTTGTATTTTATCAGTTTGGAAAACCTTAGATTCATCAATGATTGCCTGATCTTCATCTTATCCATCTGCAGAAAATCACTGAATTCATCCAAAGTCGTCAATTTGACATTATCAAACAGACAGGAAAGAACAAAAATATCATTTAGACTCAAATTATTGCGACCAGCAATAACAGATAAATACTTCTCAGCAATCTTACGACGTCGATAACTGCTGGCCAAATAGCCACGGTCTTGAAGAACATTTTCGTTGATAAAGATCTTTTCATCACCAAGCTTGTTGAATAATGCTCCCCCATCGCTTGCTGAATCAAAGAGAATATATTTTTCATTCAGAAAACCATCATCATCAGGAAAGAGTTCTTCAAGAAACTTCTTGTAATGACGATAGACATCAAGCTTCATTCTAATGGTTCTAGATAGCAGGTCCTTGTTGTTATTAACTAAAGATCCCGCTGTCTTATAGTAGTAGATGACCGGAGTATTAAGAATATAGACATTGCTGATATGCTTGAGATAGTCAAGATTGAAGATGAAGTCCTCACTCCAGGAAATATCTTCATGCATCTTAAGATTATTATTGATGATGATATCCCGACGATAGAGCTTATTCCACAAGACGCCAAAATAATATTCTGCAGGTTTTTTCGACATCTTGGAAACATATGCATCGCGACTTAGCAAACACTCCTTTTTGAAGTAGGATTTGTTTGATATCTTATCGCCAACAACCCGATAGAAGCCTGCAACAACAAGATCGGCATGGTTGATTTTCATAGCTGAAACAAGCGATGAAAGAGCCTGATCGGTCTGAATGTCGTCGGCATCAAGAAAAGATAAATATAAACCCTTAGCCATTGCGATACCGAGATTTCTGGTTGATGAAACACCACCATTTTCCTTATGGACATATCTTAGGCGTGGATCTTCAATGTTCTGGATAATTGATGCAGTATTGTCATTTGATCCATCATCGACAACAATGCATTCCAAATCTGTAAAAGACTGGCCAAGTACTGATCTGATACACTTTTCAATTGTCTTTTCTGCATTATAGGCAGGTATAATTACGCTTACTAATGGCATACTTTTATTTTAGCAAAGATATATATTAATTACTAATTTATAAAAAAGCTCCCGATATTGGGAGCTTGAATACATCATGGTGACCTGTACGGGATTCGAACCCGTGAATGTCGCCTTGAGAGGGCGATGTGTTAACCGTTTCACCAACAGGCCATTAAAAGGTCAAAAGACCTTTTAATTACTTGTTAAGAGCCTTCTTAGCTGTAGCACAGATTGTCTTGAAACCTTCAGGATCGTGAATAGCGATTTCTGAAAGCATTTTTCTGTTAACTGCAACATTAGCCAGCTTTAAGCCGTGCATTAACTGTGAATAAGATAGGTCATTCATTCTGGCAGCAGCATTGATACGAGCAATCCAAAGCTTTCTGAAATCTCTCTTTGTCTGTCTTCTGCCGATATATGAATATCTTAATGAACGCATTACCTGCTCATGCGCTGTACGATATAGAAGATGCTTGGAACCAAAATAGCCCTTCGCAAGCTTTAAGACCTTCTTACGTCTGTTTCTTGTAGGAGTTGAACCTTTTACTCTAGACATTTACCCTTACCTCCTAGTTATGAAGCATAGCCTTTAATCTCTTTTCATCGGAATCAGAGACTAATGCTGACTTTCTTAATGATACTTTCTGCTTGTGTGTCTTGTTAGCGGCAAAGTGTGAAGTATAAGCATGATGTCTGCTTAACTTGCCAGTGCCAGTCTTTTTTACTCTCTTTGCAAGAGTTTTCTTAGTTTTCATCTTTGGCATTTGCTAGCCCTCCTATTTCTTTTTAGGTGTTAATACACAGGACATGATGTTGCCTTCGAGTTTAGGCTTTTTGTCAACAATGGCAATTGTACTTAACTGGTCGATGAAATCGTTCATGACCTTCAAGCCAACTTCCTGTCGAGTCATCATACGTCCTCTGAAACGCATGTCTACTTTAACTTTCATACCATCTTCAAGCCATTTGACTGCTTGTTTCATTTTGGTATTGAAGTCATTAGTGTCAATAACCGGAGATAAGCGCATAGGCTTGATTTCGGTTACAGACTGCTTCTTTTTGGCTTCTTTAGCTTTCTTTTGGGCTTCGAAACGGAATCTTCCATAATCAAGGATCTTGCAGACAGGTGGCTGGGCATTGGGAGCAACACAGAGCAGATCAAGTTCCTGATCATAAGCTCTTTCCAATGCTTCTCTTCTCATCATGACCCCAAGCTGATCACCATTTGCGTCAATTACGAGAACTTCCTTGAAACGAATGCTTTCGTTTACCAAGTCTTCATTTTGCGTTTTCTTCGTGATAATAATACCTCCAACAAAATAAAAAGCGAGACAAAGCCCACTTAACTTATACTATCTGCAGCATAATACCTAAATCCTTTGGAAATCAGGTGAGAAGTGGCTTCTACTTTCTGTACTTTTTATTGCTCTATTATTATATGCAAGCAAATGCAACTAGTCAATTGATTTAGGCAAATTTATGCGTTTTACTTCAATATTTTGCCTATTGATATGCAAAATGGCATAGCAAGGTTCACTATAGTCGCGATTATAGAAGGTTGAACCGGGATTAATGAGGCGAATACCATCAATAACAGCATCAGTAAAGATATGAATATGACCAAAGAAGACAACATCACAGCCCTTTTCCTTTGCAATAGCGGCCAAACCTTCAATATTTGCAGGTGAAATGATCCGATGACCATGGATAATCAGGATGCGGTGTCCTTCAATTTCCATCAGACGGAACTTGGGAAATGATGAGAAATAGTCATTGTTGCCTTTAACACTGATAAAGGGTCTGACTTCATCTTCCAGCATCTCACTATCACCACAATGAAGATAATAATCACAATCAGGATTATCATAGAGGATTTTTGATAAAGAACCACGATCACCATGATTGTCTGATACCAAGCAGAGCTTAACCATGATTCCTTACCCTTTCCTTGAAATAATCACCACGTTCCTCAAAATTCTTGAAATAGCCATAGCTAGCTGCAGCTGGTGATAAGACACAAGCATGCCCAGCACCAGTATTTTCAAATGCCCAGTCAATAGCCTCATCAAGATTTTCAACTACAGCGACATTAAGTTCTGTCACACCTAAAAGATCTGCAATCTTCTTGCCAGATGCATACATTAGACAGATGTTCTTGACATGTCCTTCCTTAAGGTATTCAACAAGCTTGCTATAATCAATGCCACGATCAAGACCGCCAATTAGGATGGAGCCAATGTCTTTGATGGAAGCAATGGCATTAATAGCTGATTCGTTGATGGTTGAAATGGAATCATCATAGAATCTGATTCCTTGATAGGTGCCGAAGTATTCCAGACGATGTGGAAGTGGTTTAAATGTCCTTAATGCTTCATAAAAGATATCATCTTCAACTCCATAGAGTTTGCCAATTTCATAATCGGCAGCCAAATCAAAGAGAAAATGGTCACCGCTGAGACTACAGCCTTCAATATCATCGAGTGATGAAAAAGGCAGAACGTTCTTGTTAATCAGATGCTTATGCCCTTGATAATCCTCTTGATCATTATCCTTGTTGATATAGAGAATATCGTTTTCGTTCTGATTCAGGAAGATATTCTTCTTGGCTGCAGCATATTTTTCAAAAGAACCATAATGATCCAGATGTTCTTCAAAGATATTCAATAATACAGCAATATGCGGTGAATTATGGGCATATTCCAACTGGTGACAGGAGATTTCAAGAACTATGATGCTATCTTCATCGATATCTTTGATTAAATCAAAGACTGGAATGCCAATATTCCCTCCTAGCAAAACATGATACCCTTTAAGTCTGAGAAGATGGCAAAGAAAGGAAGATGTTGTACTTTTGCCCTTGGAGCCAGTAATGCCAATGCAGCGATCCTTGTAGGCTTTTAGGAAAAGATCCATCTGACTAGTAATATGGCAGGAATAATCATCGACTGCTTTTGGCAAAACAATACCAGGAGATTTGAAGACAACATCAAAATCATCAAGGCAATCAAGGTACTTGTCTCCTGTAATGACACCATCAGCAAAAGCCGGGACTTCCATCTCCCTTTTGTCGGCAATATAAACTTCCTTGGTTATGGCAAGCTTTTTTATTATTTCAAAAGTTGACTGGCCTTCTTTGCCAAAACCGAGAATCAGTACTCTTTTATTTGCAATCAGCTTTTCTATTACATTTATCATATAGCACCTAAATACGCAGCAGAAAATCTGCGCCCTTGATGACTTCAACTTCCGACAAGGAATCAAAGCCAAGCTGTCTTAAACATTCATATGCCCCAATGGCAACACAATTTGAAAGATTCAACGATCTAGCATCAGAACGCATTGGCAAGCGATAACAGGCATCAAGATTATCTTTGAGAATGCCTTTGTCTATACCGGTAGATTCTTTCCCGAAAAATAGATAGATGTCCTTATCCTTGTCAAAGATGCATTTATCAAAGGTTTTCAGTCCATATCTTGTAAAATAGACAAATTGCCCTTTCCCATTCTGCTTTCTGAATTCTTCATAATTGGGATAAATATGATAATCAAGAGAATCAATATAATCCATGGAGGCTCTTTTCAAATGTTTATCATCCAGAACAAAGCCTAATGGTTCAATCAGATGCAAACGCATATTGAAAGCCGAGCAGGTTCGCATGATATTGCCGGTATTCTGAGGAATTTCCGGTTCATATAACACAACATTAATCACGATTGGCTACCTTCCTATCAAGTGTTGACAATAATAAATAAGCAACAAGCAAAAAGACAATAATGGTTATGATGATGAAATAGAGAAGATTGTTAAAGAATTCTGGAGGAACAATCATAATCAGAACATCCGTCTTTAATGATAATAGCCATAAATCATTGCCAGCAAAGAAGATGTGATGGAAAGTAGTCCAGAATGAATCAAAATCAGCAATGACTGCTGTCACAATAGCAACAATAACTATTCCATGGGCCATTAATGTCTTCTTAAAAGAATAAAAGAGGCTTGAAAAGGACTTTGCCTTTTCCTTAATAAGCAAATAGATCAAGGACGCAAGGGAAAGCACAAGACTGATATTGCGAATTGACATTGCTGTCAGATAGAGATTCTTGACATCAACCATATGGGTCTTTTCCTTCTGATTGAAGACTTCCCTTGTTGTCCCATGAAGTTCCATCTTCATATCAAGACTATCAACCCTGTTTTCCAGATAAGACAAAAGAAAATCTGTCAATTCAGCCAATCCTTCATCGTCAGTGCCGATATATTCACTAATCCTTTGTCCATTAATGGTAATCCTTTCGTGCTGATAGTTATAGAAGGAACGATTGAAACAGCAAAAATCAATTCCCGAAAGAAAGAGGAAGAGAATAAGGGATATGGAAAAGAGATAGGAAAACAGTCTATTTTTCAAGATCATGCACCCACCTTATCAATGCATTGTAGCGATGCGAGATAGTATTCTTATCTTCTGGTTTCACTTCAGCTAAGGTCATTCCCATTGAAGGAAGATAGAAGATAGGATCATAGCCAAAACCATGTTCTCCTTTCGCACTTCTGGCAATTTCGCCATGAATGAAACCTTCATAGAATCTGACATCTTCATCAATATAGCAGATATCACACTGATAGCTTGCATTGCGATTATTAACATATTTCATCATATTCATGATCATCGCATTTTTCATCGGATAGTCATAGTCCTCTGCAAACCTAGCTGAATGAACACCAGGAAGTGAAAGAAAATAGTCAATAAGAATGCCAGAATCATCTGAAAGGGTTGGAATATGATAAAGGTCATGATAATGCTTGGCCTTAAGATAGGCATTATCCTTGAAAGTGAATCCATCTTCAATGACTTCGCTATGATCATTGAGCATCTTCGGTGTCAATAATTCGCGATCAATGCCATGAGCCTTGAGAATCTCGGCAATTTCCTTAATTTTATTGACGTTATTCGACGCAATAAGCAATTTTTTATCCATATGCTATAATTTTACTATATTATTTGCAAAATGCATTAGGTTATCTGGAGGCGTATGAAACACATTTTTATCGTCAATCGTATCTCAGGCAAGGGTTCAGCCTATGGACTTATTGATACCATTATTGATATCGCAAATCAAAGAAAGCTGGAATATGAAATCCGCATAACTGAATATGTCTCACATGCATCAAAGATTGCCAAGGAATATCAAGGAAGAAATGATGTAATCATCTATTCAGTTGGTGGCGATGGCACCCTGCTTGAAGTCATCAATGGCCTGGATTTCAATATACCACTAGGTATCATTCCTGCTGGTTCAGGCAATGATTTCTACCGAATGATTGGTGGAGTGCCATCAGACTATCGCAAGATCATCAATGATGCCATTGATGGCGAAATCAGAATGATCGATCTAGGAAAAAGCAATCGTGGCTACTTCTTAAATGGCACAAGTTTTGGCATTGATGCTGATATCAATGCAGAAGCAAGCCATATGATCAGAAAGACCTTTATTGCCAAAGGACCAGCATATGTCTTATCCATTATCAAGAATGCCATCTTTCTTCATCGCCGCAAAATCATTATTGATGCTGATGGCAATAAAAAGAAAGGAACCTACTATATTGTCGCTGTCATGAATGGACAGTATTATGGAAATGGCGTCAAAGCCTCCCCTTCCTCCCAAATAGATGATGGCTATCTCAATCTCATTCTTTTCAAAAATGCGCCTAGATACAAAGCCTACCCGGCGATGTTCAGATATCTTGCGGGAAAAGCTGAAAATGATCCTATAATTGAAAGAATCAAGTGTCAGCATCTCACAATTGATTCAGAAGAGGAGCTATCTTGCCAGTCAGATGGTGAAAACTATACAGCATTCCATTTGGAAATCGATGTTGTCCCTAAGGCACTAAAACTCAAATATCCAAAAAAATAGCAGGCTAAGCCTGCTATTTTTCATCAAATCTTTCAATAATCTTCTGAACCAATGGGTTTCTGACAATATCATCATTACTGAATTCAATAAAATCAATCTTCTCAATCCCTTTAAGTCTTTCCTTGGCAGCAACCAGTCCTGAAGAGTGACAATTGATTTTCAAATCAATCTGGGTGATATCGCCGGTAACAATCATCTTTGAATCATGTCCTAGACGTGTCAAAAACATCAGCATCTGTCCTCTGGTTGTATTCTGGGCTTCATCAAGAATGACATAAGCATCATTGAGTGTCCTGCCACGCATATAGGCTAGAGGGATAATCTCAATTGCATTCTTCTCCATCAGCTTCTGAGTCTGTTCTTCACCAATGATATCATGCAATGAATCATATAGCGGCATCAGATAAGGGTCAATCTTGTCCTTGAGATCACCTGGCAAAAATCCAAGTGACTCACCGGCTTCAACAGCTGGCCTTGTAAGTATTATCTTCTTGATCTGCCCATTTTTAAAGGCATTGACAGCTGCCACAATTGCCAAATAGGTCTTGCCTGTTCCAGCTGGACCAATCGCAAAAACAAGATCATTTAAGGCTATGGAATTAATAAGCTTAGCTTGGTTATAGGTCTTGCAGATAATCGGCTTGTGGTTGAAGGTATGGGCTATGACTTTTTTCTTATAGCTATTGTCAATAAAGCTTTCACCTGTCAATTCAAGAAAGGTCTGCTTGATGATATTCAGATCAATATCCTTGCCACTGGCAATCAGATCAAGCAACAGCTTTAGATGTTGCTCGAAGATGGCTAAAAGCTGCTTATCGTCACAAAAGAGCATGAATTCATCATCACGATAAGCAATGTCAACGTCATAGAGACACTCCAAAAACTTGAGGTTTTCATCACCACAGCCTAAGAGTTCATTGATGGTTTCATATGCTATGTCACTAAGCTTTACACTTTGGTATTTCAATTCTTCTCCTATTAAAAAAATAGCAAAGATTGCTCTTTACTATTTTCCTCTTCTAGCTTTTCTTGCTGCTTCAGACTTTAATCTTCTCTTAACGCCTGGCTTGACATAATATTCACGCTTGCGTGCTTCAACGAGAGTGCCATTACGAGAGACTTGTCTCTTGAAACGACGTAATGCATCATCGAGCTGTTCGTTTTCCTTAACGATTACTTTTGCCATAATTACACCCCCTTTGCAATTAACCTAATTAATTATACAAGACTATCTTATAAATTACTAGATAATTTAAATAAGTTTTGTGCCTGAAGAAGTGCCAATGCGATTTGCACCCAATTCGATCATTCTGGCAAAATCTTCCTTGCTTCTGACACCACCTGCAGCCTTGATTAGACACTTGTCACCAACAGTCTTTTTCATGAGTTCAACATCATGAAAGGTAGCACCGGCAGTTGAGAAACCGGTTGAAGTCTTAACAAAATCAGCTTTTGCTTCCATGACGCAATGGCAAGCATCAATCTTTTCTTCATCGGTCAAAAGACAGGTTTCAATGATGACTTTCAAAGTCTTTTCTCCACAAGCATCCTTGATGGCTTTGATTTCCTTTGTGACATAGGCAAGATCATGTTCCTTGAGCCTTCCTATATTGAGGACCATATCAATTTCATCTGCTCCTTTTGAAATGGCATCCTTTGTCTCAAAGACTTTGGCTTCTGTAGTCATAGCACCAAGTGGGAAACCAATGACAGTGCAGACAAGAACATCAGTACCTGATAGTTCCTTCTTGGCTAATTCGATATTGCAAGGGTTGATACAGACAGATTTGAAATCATATTCCTTGGCTTCTTCACAAAGCTTCCTGATCTGTTCTGTGCTTGCTTCAGGTTTTAATAATGTGTGGTCAATATACTTAGCTGGCTTCATTTTCTTCCTCCATGCGCCTCTTTATGGCTTTTAGTGCCAATTCCTTATCTCCATCATAATACTCACGGTTAAATGATCGGATGAGGAATTTTTCATTTCCTTTGCCCAATATCAAGACTATATCATTGCTCTGCATATTATCTATTGCAACTTCGATTGCTACTTCCCTGTTTTCTATTAGAAGATATTCACAGTCTTTAATCAGCTTGCTGGCGTTGTCAAGGATGGTATTGATGTCATTATCACCAGAACGATCCTCAGTCAGAATGATGAGATCAGACATCTTTGCAAGAATATCCAAATGTTCATTCAGCTTGGAGGGATCATCAGTATTGTTGACACCATAGATGCTGATAGTAGAGCTGCCAGGCTTTTTGATATTGGCAACAAATTCCTTGATATCTAGAATTGAATCGCTTTGGCATGCACAATCAATGATAACTGCTTCCTTGCCTTTGAATGGAACAGTTTCCATAACACCCGGAATCTGAGATAGATTCTTTGCAGCTTTGATTATATCATCAAGATCATAGCCATATTCACTGACTGCAGCTATAGCAGCAGTCAGATTATAGACATTATTCAGACCAAGCAGCTTGGTTGTCAAAAGCTTGACCGCTCCCTGGTGATGGATAGCAAAGGTCGAGGAGTTCTGACTGAGATTAAGATCAGAAATCTGATAATCACAGCTCTTGTCAATGCCATAACTTAAATAGTGATGAGCAATTGGAGCTAATTCTTCAAATGATTCATCATCATGGTTAAGAATTATTGATGTAGAATTTGGCAATTGGTAAAGATATTTGTAATAGGTATCAAAGTAGTCATTGCCTAGTTCCTTATAGTCAGCAGAGCTTTTTGAAGTTGAAGAATAGACAAAGACCTTTGGTTTGATGGCATTAAGTTTCTTGTAGTAAAAGGATTCAGGCGTACCTTCAAAGACACAGGCATCACATGAAGCATTGATAATCTGCTGCAAGTAGCGCTGGTTTTCAAGAATGGTCATGGTTGGTGCTGGAGTCATCAGGACAGTTCCACTAAAACGAACGCCAAATCTTCCAACATAGGAAGGTTTTTGGAGATTCAATAGGATCTGATAAATGAGATAAGCGATGGAACTGCGGCCATTGGTGCCAGATACTACAAAGCAGTCAATCTTATCAGACTGGTGGCCATAGAATTTGTCTGCTATCTGATTGAAAACATCAAGTACATTATTTACCTTGATGTAGATGGCATTATAAATGGGCTTGATTTCATTGTCTTCATAAACAATTGCTTTAGCCCCGTTTTCTATTGCATTTCTGATGAATTGATGCCCATCATCCCTAATGCCTTTAATGCAGAAAAACAAGGCATTTTTCATTGGCATGCGGCTATCAGATGATATTTGGCTTATCTCAACATCAGGTGCGCCTTTGAAAAGTTCACTCAGTAACATATTCTCCCTCAACCCAATCCTTATCAACCTTGATGATTCTGACTTTAAGAAGTTCACCAATTGGATAAGAGCCTTTGATTCTGACATAAAAATACTGTTTGACATAGCCATAGCTGTACTTTCCATCAGTCTTTTCATTTAGCATCAGCAATGTCTTGCCAATGAATTTGGAATTGAAAGCATAGCTTAATTCATCCTGAATGGCAATGGCTTTCCTGACTCGATCCTTTTTGGTTTTTGGATCAATGTGACCGCTCATTAAATCAGCAGCAGTGCCACTCTTCCTTGAATATGGGAAGACATGAACAAAGGAGAAACCGATTTTTTGAATGGTTTCCATTGATTTTTCGAATAGTTCATCACTTTCATTGGGGAAACCAACAATGAGGTCAGTTGAGATGGAAACATCTTTGACCTTCCATCTTATATATTCAATTCGATCCTGATACTGTTTAATTGTATAAGGACGATGCATTAGTGCTAGAATTTCATCACTGCCAGCCTGGATGGGAATGTGGAGATGATGGGCAAGAACATCACCAGTTGCCATCAGTTCTATTATTTCATCAGTGACTTCGTTCATTTCGATAGAAGAAAGACGAATGGTCTTGAAAATTTTCTGGTCAATCATAGCTTTTAGAAGATCATAAAGCTTATATTCTCCATCATTATAGCGACCAGTGTGGATGCCACTGAGAACTACTTCCTTGGCATTGGCCGCGAGCTTTTTGGCTTCTGCCAATAAGGTTTCATGATTGCCTGATCTTTCCCTTCCTCTAGCATAAGGAATGATGCAATAGGAACAAAACTGGTTGCACCCATCTTGTATCTTAAGAAAAGCACGAGACTTATTAAGATATTCGTCAAAATAGAGATCTTCAAAAGCAGTAGATATTTCCTTGTTGACCTTGTTGTCATGAACATTTTCATGGATATAGTCCATGATCTTGTCTTTTTGATCAGAGCCAATGATCAGATCAACATCAGAGAAATCACTGCTATCACCCTTGATCTGGCTAAGGCAGCCAATAGCAACAATATAAGCAGCCGGATTAGTCCTGCGGGCACGATGAAAATACTTCCTGGTCTTGGATTCAGCAACATTGGTGACACAGCAAGTAAAGACAATATAGATATCTGCTACCTCGGAAAATGAAACTTCTTCAAATTCCTTCAGCATCTTGTTTCTAAGATATGTGGCTTCATAGTCATTGACTTTGCAGCCACAGACCATCATTGCAAACTTTTTCATTGAAGCTTACCTGTAATTAATGATGTCAGATATATAGCAGCAGTTTCTGCTCTGAGAATTCTTTTGCCCAAGGATAAGGAAACAAAGCCAAGTTCCTTAAGATAATCAATCTCTTCCTTTTCAAATCCTCCTTCTGGACCAATGATATAGCTAATAGTGGCATCCTTCTTGATATCAAAGGAGGTAAGTGAAGAGTCTTCCTTTTCATAAGGCAGGAAATTGTAATCACTTAGATATAAAGGCAACTGCTTAATGGTAATATAATCAGTTATTTCTGGAATCAGATTACGATGAGACTGTTCAGCGGCTTCTCTGGCAATTTTGCGATAACGTTCAAGCTTGCCTTCCTTTTTGCTAGGCTTGGCAACACTTCTTTTAGCATTAAATGGAACAATGCGCTTGACTCCAAGTTCTGTCAGCTTCTGAATGCATAAATCAAAGTTTTCATTTCTGATCAAAGACAAAATGACTGTGATATCTGCTTCGAGTTCATTGTTCTCCGATGATTCTTCAACAACAAGGGCTGTACTAGGAGTATTCAAATGGGCAAAAAAGACCTGATGGTTCTTATCAACCAAGCGAAAAATATAGCGGTTGTCCTTTCTTAAGACCTTGATGAGATGATTGGTAATATCCTTGCTTAGGATTATCTCATCTCCAACAGCAAGCCTTTCATCACAAAAGTACTGTTGCATAGCTAATCCTTTTTTTCCTCATCATCATTGATGACAATCATGATTTCAATGACCTTCTTAAGGTCAGCCTTAGTGACAGTGACAACCCAATTGCGGAATCTGAAGGAATCACCTTTCAAAGGAATCTTATCAAGATTATGAATAACCCATGCTGAAGTAGTATTGAATTCGTATTCTTCATCAAGATCATCAATACCGAAGTATTCCATCAGTTCGTCAACTTCGAGATCACCCTTGACAAGATAGGTATGATCATCGATTTTCTTGTAATATTCAACGATTTCATCATGTTCATCATAGATTTCACCAACAAGTTCTTCCAGAATGTCTTCCATAGTAATAATGCCGGCAGTACCCCCATATTCATCAATGACAACTGCCATATGGGACTTGGTTGATTGCAGCTGGTGCAACAAGGCAGAAATCTTGACATGGGCACTTGTATAGACAACATCACCCAAAATCTTCCTGATAGGTGTATCTTTCTTCTTGTAATAAACCTGATAGAAATCCTTTTCATGCAAAATACCGATGATATTATCGATATTGCCTTCATAGCATGGAATTCTTGAGAAGCCTGATTCACGATAGACCTTGTCAATCTCTTCAAGATTCATTTCCACATCAATGGCAATGACATCAACTCTTGGAGTCAGTATTTCCCTGACATCAAGGTCATTGAATTCAATTGCATTGGTAATAAGATCAGCTTCACGATCGTCCATATCACCATCTTCCTGGGCTTCTTCAACCATTGTGATTATTTCTTCAGGCAGATTGCCATCATCATCTTCATCCTTGAAGAGCTTATTTAGACCTTTTTCCATAAATTCAAAGATAAAGGAAATAGGTCTTAGGATAGTTATGATAATGGAAATGACAGGAGTTACAGCCATAGCAAGCTTTTCCGGATATTTCTTGGCAATCGTCTTTGGCATGATTTCGCCAAAGATCAAAACAAGAATGGTCATGGCAATAGTTGAGATGAACAAGCCATTATCACCAAAGAGATTGAGGCAATAGGCAGCAGCCAGGGATGACGAGAAGACATTGACGATATTATTGCCAATAAGGACTGTGCTTAGCATCTTGCCAAAGTTCTCAGTGATATCCAAAGTCTTTTCAGCTCGCTTATTGCCATTATTGGCATAGAACTTAAGTCTGATCTTATTCAATGACGAAAAAGCTGTTTCTGTTGCCGAAAAGAAAGCAGAACAGGCAATAAGGACAGCCAGTATCATTACATATTGATTATTAGACATATGACACCTCACTTATTTGAGGAATAGCGCTTAATAGGTTTTTGCAACTGGGCAAAGGAGATTCTCCCAAAGTATTCACATCCTTTCAATAGAAATTATTATAGCAGATTACTTACTTATTACAAATATTGAGATAGTTCAGGAACAGTTCCTCATTCAGATTAAGGACTAGTTCCTTAGGAAAATCGCATTCTTCAAGCAAGGCAAAAGCTCGATCTGCCCTTCCGACATCAAAACAGATATGGGCATCAGATCCAATGATAATTGGCTGCTTGTATTGCTGACAAAGCTTAAGAATTAGCCTATCAATTTGCAAGGCACCTTTTCTTGAACTGTTCGGCCTAAGCGAATTATTGTTTAATTCAATCAGGGTGTTTGTTTTCTTGCATTCCTTCACAACAGCTTCATAATCAACAGGATAGTCATCACCATCAATATGACCAAGGATATTGACAAATGGTTGCTGACACGCCTTGAGGTAATTGGCTGTATTTTCTTCAACACTATGACGATTGCTATAGGCATAATGGTGCATAGAGGCAATGCAATAGTCAAATTTATTCATATTGATCTTAGAGATATCAAAGCCTTCATCCCTGATATTCAGCTCAATTCCCCTTAAGATCATCATTCCCTCATAGTAGCGAGGAAGCGTATCAATATTAAGAAAAGCATAAGGGTGAGCTCCTACACCCTTATCATCATACTGATGTTCGGATATGCCATAGTATTTTAATCCTGCTTTTCTTGCAAAACAGATGTTTTCATACAAGGTTGAATAAGCATGGGTACTAAGAACACTATGGGTATGCAAATCGAGGATATTATTCATATTATTAAGCAAAAAGGCACTTAGTGCCTTTACTTTCTGGATTTGAAGAAGTCTGGAATATTCTCATCATCTTCATTTTCTTCAACAATGACATCAGCCGATTTGCTGGCAGGAGCTTGCTTGGCAGTGATGAAGGAAGGAGTTGAAGTTGAATGTTTGGTATTTGGCAGCTCAAAGCCTGTAGCAATGACTGTAACAATAATTGATTCACCTAATGATTCATTGATTGCAACACCATAGATAATATCAATATCATTGCCAGCTGCTTCCTTGATATAATCAACGGCTATGCTTGAATCAAGCAAGGAAATAGTCGGACCACCAGTAACATTGATAATTGCAGATTTGGCACCTTTGATTTGTGCTTCCAGCAATGGTGACTTGATAGCCCTTGAAGCAGCTTCCTTGGCTTTGTTTTCACCCTGTGCCATGCCGATGCCAATCAAGGCTGTACCCTTGCCAGCCATTACTGAACGGATATCTGCAAAGTCCAGATTGATGAAAGCTGGAACAGCTATCAAATCAGTAATAGTCTGAACACCCTGTCTTAAGACATTATCAGCTTCCTTGAATGCTTCCTGGAAAGGAATCTTGCCAATGACATTCAATAGCTGGTTATTGGAAACGATAATCAAGGAATCAACATATTCCTTCAGCTTATCAAGACCGACATTGGCCTGATCCATACGCTTACGACCTTCAAAGTCAAATGGCTTAGTAACAATGCCTACTGTTAAGGCCCCAGTTTCCTTAGCGATTTTAGCAAAAACAGGAGCAGCACCAGTACCAGTACCACCACCCATGCCAGCAGTGATGAAGACCATATCTGCCCCATTCATGGCTTTTCTGATTTCAGCTTCTGATTCCAAGGCCGCCTTCTGTCCAACTTCCGGATTGCCACCAGCTCCCAGGCCTTTGGTTGAATCCTTGCCAAGGATGATCTTGTTAGGGCATTTGGAAAGATTAAGCACCTGGAGGTCAGTATTGCAGACAAAGAAATCTACACCTTTGACTCCTTCATTTACCATGCGGTTGACGGCATTGCAGCCACCACCACCGATACCGAATACTTTGATTCTTGCAACTTGATTGTAATCAGGCATTGTTGTCATTTGTTTTCCTCCCGGCTTTTATAAGTTTCAAATAAGTTCTTTATTTTTGATGTCAATGTTTCACCTTCAACATCCAAGGTCTGGTGATTGACAACACTATCATATTCTAGCATATCCAGACAATTGACATTGAGATTATTCATAGCTGCTTTGTCCTTATAGACAAAGAAAGTACCGTAAATGCCGCATTGGCTAGCAGATCTGACCCCGATGGTTTCAGGATAATAAGTTTTGACTTCGCAGCCTGAATCCGTCTTCAGCTTTTCAATTAATGCAAGCATTTCCGAACCTTCACCAGTGCATACAAAGCTGACATTTCCTCTTTCAATAATTGGTTTGCACATGGAGATGACTTTCTCAACATAGTTTTCAAGTTCAACCTTGACGCAGCTATTGATGGAAGAAACATTCATGGAATAGTTTTCCTTGCCTTTGGTCCAGGCAAAGATGACCGCATCCTTGTCTTCTTTATTGAAATCAACATTGTATTTGAGCAAGCGCAAAATGTTATTAACAGGCAGCTTGTAATTGCGATAAACAGCATCAACCATACTGTCGATTCCTTCAAAGATGACCTGGGAATTGATCAGCTTTCCTTTTGCCAGAATAGAGAGGAAAGTCGATGAATGTCCAATGTCAAGCAGAACGATATTCTGATTCAAAGACTGTTCAAATAAGGCAGCTTCCTTGGCAATTGCATAGGTATTTAGGCATAAATCCAGAACTTCAAGGCCACATTCGTTGACAATTTCGACATATTCATAAGTCAAAGCCTTGTCAGCACATAGAAGGTCAATATCAACTGTCAGCTGGTCACAGACTTCATTTTCTGGAAGACGCCGTGTAGAAATGCCGTTGATGGTATATTTGATGACTGAAGAATTGACAACAATCAAATCATTATCAATCTTCGTCCTTAATGAATTGGTCAAAGCCTTGGCAACATCAAGTTTGGAGATTCCAACACCAGATGGTGTCAGATTGACTTTCAAAGGATAGCGTTTGAAATTGAAGGCCGGAATTAGCAAAATGACCTTCTCGACCTTAGCGCCAATCTTGTCGGAAGCATTCTTGACCACAGTCTTAATGCATTGGACTAATTCAGCTCTATCAATAACTTTGAAATCAGAGATTGCATTGCAGGGAATCTTCTCACTTTTGATAATATTGAAACGGGTATTGAAGAACTCGCCGACCAAAAGACTGACTTCCCTTTCCCCGATTTCCAAAGAAGCGTAAATCTGTTTAATACTATTATTCATGATAGTAATATTTTATCATTATCCCTATAAAATATTAAGATGATTTTCCGTAAATAAATAAGTTGCAAAGATACCTTTCTTATGATAAAGTAAATAAGCGAAATATTTGAGAAAGGGGGCTGTCGGTATGTCAAGAGTTTGTCAGATTTCAGGAAGAGGTCCGTTATCAGGAAATAATCGTTCACATTCACTTCGTGCAACACGCCGTAAATGGAATGTCAATCTTCAGAAAGTTACATTGATGGTTGATGGAAAGCCTACGAAGATGCGCGTTTCTGCCCGCGAGCTTAGAACACTGAAGGCTAAATCAAGAGTCGAAGCCTAATAGCGACAAATCAAGTGCTGGTCAATTGACCAGCTTTTTTATTAAAAAAGGAAGCCTAAGCCTCCTGATTGTCAAGTTTCATGATAGATCGGATATTGGATTCAATATCACCCTTGAAGACATAGCTACCAGCCACCAGAATATCGGCACCTGCTTCAATAATTGGCTTGGCAGTTTCATATTTGACACCACCATCAACTTCAATTAGATAAGAATAATCAAACTCATGGCGAATAGCAGCTAATTCTTTGATCTTATCCAAGGAGGATGGGATAAAGCTTTGGCCACCAAATCCTGGTTCAACTGACATCACCAGTACAAGATCAAGATCAGGAAGAAGTGGCAGAATCTCTTCGACTCTGGTCTTAGGTTTAATGGAAATTCCAACTTTGATATAGAAGCTCCTGATCAATTCTATCATCTTGCGGCATTCCTCAAGATCATCACAGGCTTCAAAGTGGAAAGTAATGCCATCTGCTCCTTCCTTGGCGAAGACTTCAACAAAGTCTTCAGGATTTGTGCACATGAGATGGACATCCATAAAGAGTTTGGAATTCTTTCTAAAGAAGGAAAAGATGTGCGGTCCAAAGGAAAGATTAGGTACAAAATGGCCATCCATGACATCAAAATGCAGAAATTCAGCATTCTTATTAAGAACTTCAAGCTGCTCATTGAATTTGGAATAATCAAGGGAAAGGATTGATGGTGCTAGTTTCATATATATCTCCTGCTACTGGTAAGAATAGATGATGATCTTTGTATCATCATTCTGGATATAGATTTCGTTTTCGGGATCGATGCGTACAACTTCCTCGGAATTATAAGTTGCTATCTCATCATCAGTAAAATATGAAGCATCCTTGAAGATGATCTCAACCTTGAAACCTTGCAAGTAGAGTTCATCATAGACTTCATAGACACTGCGACCGAGATATTGATCGTTCGTAATGGAAATGCGCTTGTAATCACTATAGGTAAAGATTACCGTATTTGATTCATTGCTGTTGTATTTGTTATTTGGAAGAAGACCCTCCTGGCTAAGAATTGTGCCTGACTTTTCATCGGATTCAACGGGAGTTGCCTTGATTATGATATTGGTATTGGCCAAAAGTGCCCTGACATCTTCAATATCCCTGCCTACATAGTTATTCATAACTGAATAGATTCCAGCTGATACGACAATATGGATCTTGGTGCCTTTTTCAACTTCTGTTTCATAAGCAGGCGTAAAGGAAATGATCAGACCAGCTTCAATATCATCGGTCATAACCCTTTCAATAGAAGAATAGTCGAGATTGAGCTCATGTTCTTCCAGAAGATCATTGGCCTCCACAATTGAAAGATTCTGAAGATCAGGTACCATAACCCGATTTGGCCTAAGATCAAGTATGCCACTTAACATCAGAACAATGGCTAAGGAAATGATGGAAATAAGGGAAATCAGAACAATGAAGATAGCCGATAGTCTGGAATAAGTCTTGCTTTCAGAATCTTCCTGCGTCTTCTTAGGCTTTTCTTCCTTGATAGTGATGCTCTCAGATACCTTCCTTTCAGCACTTTCATCAATGATTGCCCGATTGTCATTTAAATGTTCACTCTTAAGACAATCAGATAGGTCCTTTAGCATCAAAGCAGCGTTGGCATAGCGGTTATCGGGTGACTTGGCTGTTGAAAGCAGCAGAATGTTCTCAACAGATTGAGGAATATCAGGGTTGATTGATCTGACAGAAGGAATGATGCTCTTGATATGAGCCAAAGCAACCTGAGCTGGCGTGTCACCTTTGAATGGCACATCACCTGTTAATAGTTCATAAAAGACAATGCCAAGAGAATAAATATCGCTTTGCATTGTGGCTTGCCCACCCTTGACAAGTTCTGGTGCTAGATAATGAACAGAACCAAGTACAGAATCCTTGGAAGTTATTTGAATGGCGTCATTAGCAAGTGCAATGCCAAAATCAGCCATCTTGACTGTACCATCATCCTTGATCAGGACATTTTGCGACTTGATATCACGATGGATGATGCCATTGCGATGAGCTTCCATCAGGGCACCGGTCAGCTGTTTCATTAGCCAGACCGCTTCCTTATAAGGAATCGCCCCCCTTTTATGAATAAGCTGTTTCAAAGTACAGCCCTTGACATATTCCATGACGATATAGTGCTTGTCTTCGTCATCACCAACATCATAGACATCAACTATATTGGGGTGTGAAAGACAGGTAGCGGAACCCGCTTCCCTTTTGAATCTTTCAAGTGCGACTGGATCAGAGGACATATCAGTCTTCAGGACCTTGATTGCTACTTCACGATTGAGAATTGTATCAAGAGCCAAGTAGACATCCGCCATGCCGCCGCGTCCAATCAGCTTAATGACCTGGTATCTTTTTCCAATGTATTCTGACATGTTATTTCCTGATTAAGACAACGGTGATATTGTCATATCCTCCTTTCAGCAAAGCAAGATTGACCAGTTCCTTGGTCTTTCTTTCGACACTAAGGCTTTCATCGGTGACAATTGAAAGAATCTGTTTTTCTTCGACATAACCATGAAGACCATCTGAACAGACCAGATAATAATCCATGTCCTTTACCTTATGGATATCAGTTTCGGCATAGCCGCAAACTCCTAGTGCCTTTAATAAGTAATGTCTTTTTGGATGATTAAGGCTTTCTTCATAGGTGATTTCACCATTTTCAAGCATCCGATTCACCAATGTATGATCACTTGTCAGATGAAAGCATTTTCCATCGACAAAGCCATAAACCCTTGAATCGCCAAGATTGATGGATAAATTGCCAAAGGAAGTGATGAGTATGCCAGTCAGTGTTGTACCCATACCCCGATAGCGATAGTCGCTTTTGCTTAACTCAAAGACATAGGAATTGGCCATCTTGACCATTCTGTCGAGCTGGTCCTTGGCATCCTTGAGACTTTTGAAAGGTCCGGTTTTTGGAAATTCCCTTTCGAAATATGAAATGGCCTTGGCAGAAGCGATTTCACCAGCATTGGAACCGCCAATCCCATCACAGACCAACGCCAAAAGGTCTCCCGATCCATTCCTTAATGCTATGCAGGAGTCCTGGTTCTTTTCTCTTAATAATCCAATATCGGTAGCACTAGATACTTCCATAATCATTTAAGATGATTGGCACGCAGTTGACCGCAAGCTGCATCGATATCATCGCCTTTCTTTTGTCTTAAAGTAACTGATACGCCGAGTTTTTTAAGCATATCATAGAAACGGAGAGTATTTTCTTCGTCAGATGTTTCAAAATCCTTTTCCTTAACAGCGTTATAAGGAATGAGATTGATATAGGCATTAAGACCTTTTAGAAGGTCCCTTATTTCCATCGCATCCTTTTTCTGATCATTGATTCCCTTGAGAAGCAGATATTCAAAAGTCAGACGGCGATTGCTAAGAGAAGCATATTCCCGTAAGGCATCAAAGAGCTCTTCAAGCGGATAGGCCTTGTTAACGGGCATGAGCTTTGAACGCAATTCGTTATTGGCCGCATGCAACGAAATAGCCAAATTGTATTGAACATCCTCCTTGGCAAATCTTCTGATCATTGGAACAAGTCCCGATGTCGATATGGAAATATGACGGGCACCGATTTCAATACCATAAGGTGAATTGATTACCGCAAGAGCTTTCATGACATTATCATAGTTGTCAAAAGGTTCACCTGTTCCCATCAGAACAATATTGCCTAGTCTGCCGCCGCGCTTATCAAGTTCAAGCTGAATCATCAGTGCTTGAAGAACAATTTCCCCAGGTTCTAGATTTCTCTGTTTCTTTAACAGGCCTGATGCACAAAAGGCACAGCCCATATTGCAGCCAACCTGGGTTGTAAGGCAAGCACTGAAGCCATAATTGAAAACCATCAGAACGCTCTCAATCAGCTGGCCATCATTCAATTTGAAAAGGAATTTGATTGTACCATCACTGGAAATCTGCTTTTCAACAATATCAAATCTTTCAATCGAGAAATCTTCCATCAGCTTGTTTTGAAGCTTAATGGAGATATCCGTCATCTTGTCAAAGGAGTCAATGCGCTTATCATAAAGCCACTTGAAAATCTGCTTAGCATGAAAAGGCTTAAAGCTGTTTGCAGATAGATAACTTTGCAGATCTTCTAGAGATAATGAGTAAATTGAATTCATATTAATATATTATACTACTTTTTAAGGATCATTCTTGCATAATAGAAACAGTCGCCACTATTATCAATGATCGTCTCTTCCCGATCAAGTACAATATCCTCATGTTTCTTGAGGAAAGAGCGTACCTGTCTTGCATTCTCCTTGGTATTAAGCGTACAGGTTGAATATAGCAAAACACCATCAGGCAAAAGAAGTTCATAAGCACTATCAAGCATTTCCCTTTGCAAGGTTTCAAGTTCATCCAAAGACGAAGGAGTGATATGGAATTTCAGATCAGGCCTTCGACCAATGACACCAAGACCAGAACATGGAGCATCAAGCAGAATATGAGTAAAATGAACATCTGTTTTTTTACCTATTTCCCTTGCATCTCCAATAAGATAATTGATGCCTTTGAACCTTAGAATCTGAGCTTTCTTCCTAATCAGTTCAACTCTTTGGGAATAGAGGTCATTGCAATAGCTGTTCTTGGGATCAACAATATCCAAGGCATTGAAAAGCTTGGAACCAGGTGCTGAACACATGTCAAGGAAGATGGAATCCTCTTTCAATTCAAGCTGATCGGTCAAATAGGATGAATTGGCATCCTGGACGTAGAAATAACCGTATTTGAATTCACGGGTATTAAGAAGGTTGTCCTTGGAGCGAAAACACTTGTCATTTATCCATTCAAGATTCTTCAGCTTGAGATATTCCTTTTTGCAGGCTTTGATATTTAGACGATAGCTGATCTCTGAGCGATGCTTATAGGAATCAAGAATCTTCAGAAGGTCTTCCTCGCTGTATTGCTTGCTCAGAAGTGAAATGATCCAGTTTGGCACTGAATGGATGATTGACAGGTAATTCTTATCATCCGCATCCGGAATCCTAAAATCAGCAGTCTTTCGCAAGATAGCATTGATAAAGGATTTCTGGCTTCCTTCCTTGCATAAGCTCACATATTCATTATTGACAGCATAATCCTTTTCTTTCAGGAAAAAACGCTCATACATTGCCATATTCAAGAGTATTTCATTATCAGTCGATAGCTTCTTCTCAATAAAATCCTGATACTGGTATCTTAAAAGATAGTAGTTGCGAAGCACACCATTAATGATTTCGGTACAGAAAGCCCTTTGGCTAATTGGCAATTCATTGAGCCTGTTTCTCATCAGGAGATTGGCATAGCCACCTTCCTTGATAACTTGAGTGAGGATATTTCTTGATAGTTCCCTTTGGTTCATAATTACTCCAGATATAGTGGATCTATATCCACTTTAATGCGCACACCCGTATTCTTTGCAAGAATTCTTCTGATTAGCGGATTGGTATTATTGATAAGGTCAATCATTGATTTGCCCGCTAACAGCAGCCGATAGCGTTGCAGCTTTTTCAATTTGGCAACCTTTATCGGCTTATAGCATTTGATATTATCAGAAATCAATGACTGATATAGTTCACTGACAACTCTATGTGCCTTTTCATCATTGACATCTTCAATCATAATTGCCAATAGATGGGCATATGGCGGATAAGATGTCTTATAACGATAATTCATTTCAATATTATAGAAGTATTCATAATCCTGTTTCAGGACCGCTCTTATGACATAATGGTCTTCATTGAAGGTCTGGATTATGACCCTTCCTGGCGACTTTGCCCTGCCTGATCGTCCTGAAGCCTGCATCAGAAGATCAAAGGTCATTTTGGCCGCATTATAGTCCTGGCGCATCAGTCCACTATCTGCATTCAATATGCCTACCAGGGTAACATCAGGATAGTCAAGACCTTTGGCAATCATCTGAGTGCCAATGAGAATGTCAGTTTCGTGTTTTTCAAGTCTTTCAAGTATCAGTTGGTGCGAACCTTTTTTGCTTGTATTATCTGCATCCATCCTCTCAATTACAGCCATTGGGAAAAGCCTTTTTAGTTCTTCTTCAGCCTTCATGGTTCCAAAGCCATAATAAAGCAGCTCATTTGACGAACAATTTGGGCATCTTCTTGTCAGAGGATAGATTCTTCCACATTGATGGCAAACCAGGGAATTGATATCGCTATGATAATTCAAAGCAACATCGCAATCACCACACATCATTGTGCTGCCACAGGCTTTGCATTTGACAACTGGTGAATAGCCACGGCGATTAAGGACAATGATAGCTTGCTGATGGTTGGCAAGGACGTTTTCAATTTCCTTTTGCAAATCTCTGGAAATAATATAGGAACCACCCCTTTTGATTTCCGTATTAAGATCAACGGTTGAAATGACAGGTGGTGTATCATTGATCCTTCTAGGAAGGAGCAAAAAACCATAATCACCCTTCTTGGCTCTGGTGTAGGAATCAAGTGATGGGGTAGCGGAAGCCAAAAGGACCTTGCCATTATCAGCCATTGCCCTTCTGATAGCAACGTTTTTGACATTATAGCAAGGAACATTCTCCTGCTTATAGGAACTGTCATGCTCCTCATCGATAATTATCAAACCTAAATCGGAAAAAGGCAGAAAGATTGAACTTCTAGTGCCAACAACAATATAAGCTTCCTTTCTCTTCAAGCGCATGAACTGCTCATATTTTTCCTGATCACTAAGCTGAGAATGGTAGAAAATGACATCATTGAAGCGTTCCTTGACCCTTTTGATCATCTGGGGTGTCAAGGAAATTTCTGGAACAAGAATCAGCACTTCCTTCTTCTTGTTCAGATATTCTCTTGCCAGATGCAGATAGACTTCTGTTTTGCCAGAACCTGTTACACCATATAGGAGACTTACAAGCTTATCTGAAGAAAGAAAGTCTTCAAAGGCTCTTCTTTGGTCGCTGTTTAAATCAAGAAAGGGCTTGATATCAGCATCAGTTTCCTCATATTTCTTTTCTTCATTGACAATTTCAAAAGCCCCCTTTTTATAGAGGCTATTGAAGATGGATGGAGAGATCTTGCGGGCAAGCGAACACTTCATGCCATCCTTTAACTGATAATAGAATTCCTCCTGTTTTTTGGTCTTGAAGTTATCAAAAGGCAAAAGATGAAGATGTTCTTCGATAACTGCAGGTTTGATATTCTTAGCGGTCTTAAGCGCTTTTGGCAACATGGCATTGATGCAGGAAACCAATGGTGAAATGGTTGTGGCTGATAGCCATTTGGCTAAATCAAACATCTTGTCATCCATTACCGGTTCTTCATCAATGACTTGAAGTACATCGAGTATTTCATAGCCGTATTGCATGGAATATTGCAAATGATCCAATTCACATTCCTTGGCATCTGTGACAATACCAACGCTTCTTTTATGATTAAAGTTGACTATTACCCGTTTGTACTTCTCAATCGGCTTCTCATAAGCATAGGAAAAGGGCTTATCAACATAAAGGGATGCATTGGTAATATAGACACTGATGATATGCATACAAACATTATACATTAAAAAAGAGGATCAAAGACCCTCTTAGCCGATTGATCCTTCCATATTGATCTTGAGCAACTGATTGAGTTCAACTGCATATTCCATAGGAAGTTCCCTGGTAAATGGTTCAATGAAACCAAGAATGATCATCTGTGTAGCGTCCTCTAAGCTAATGCCACGTGACATCAGATAGAAAAGCTGCTCTTCAGAAATCTTGGAAACAGTAGCTTCATGTTCAATGAAAGATGAAGAGTTGGAAATAATATTCAGCGGAATGGTATCGCTTGAGGAAATGTCATCAAGAATCAAGGTGTCACATTCAACTTTGGCCTTGGAATTCATTGCCTTCTTTCCAATATTGACCCAGCCTCGATAGTTCACCTTGCCACCAACTCTTGCCAAAGACTTGGAAATGATAGTCGATGATGTGTTTGGTGCAAGATGAATCATCTTGGCACCGGCATCCTGAAACTGCTGATGGGATGCAACCGCTATTGAAATGCAAATGCCTTTAGCTCTTTCTCCAGCCAGAATACATGCTGGATATTTCATATTGATACCGGAACCAACATTGCCATCAATCCATTCCATAACACCATCTTCCTGCACAAGCGAACGCTTGGTAACAAGATTGATGATATTGGATGACCAGTTCTGCACTGTCGAATAGCGGCACTTGGCTTTTTTGCCTACAAAGATTTCGACGACAGCTGCATGAAGTGATTCATTGGAATATTTAGGAGCAGTACAGCCTTCAACATAATGGAGATCAGCTTCATCTTCAACGATGATCAATGTTCTTTCAAACTGTCCCATCTGCTCGGAATTGATGCGGAAATAAGACTGCAATGGCTTTTCCAATTTGACGCCCTTTGGCACATAAATGAAAGAGCCACCTGACCAGACAGCAGTATTTAATGCCGCAAATTTATTATCAGCATATGGTACAACAGTGCCAAAATACTGTTTGAAAAGCTCAGGATAAAGTTTGAGGGCTGTATCGGTATCATAGAAGATGACGCCCTTGTCTTCAACTTCCTTGAGCATATTGTGGTAGACAACTTCAGACTCATATTGAGTAGAAACACCGGCCAGAAACTTCTGTTCAGACTCAGGAATCTTCAGCTTCTCGAATGTATTCTTGATAGTTTCTGGGACATCATTCCAGTCCTTTTCAACCTTTTCCGATGGTTTGATATAGTAGGTAAAATCGTTGAAATCAATTCCACTTAGATCAGGCCCAAAGGAAGGAAGATCCATCTCCACAAACTTATGATAGGCTTTTAACCTGATATCAAGCATCCATTCCGGTTCATTCTTCTTCTTTGAAATGGCACGGACTATTTCTTCAGAAAGACCCTTTTCTGTCTTGTAGACTGAGACATCTTCATCCTTGAAGTCATATTTGTAATCATCCTGCGCCTTGATAATATCGTTATTGTTTTTCATATTCATTAATCAGGTCCCTTATGGCATTGATGCCAATTGTTCCACATTTTATGCGATTAGCTTGCTTATAAAGCGTATCAAAGGCATTGGCTTCATCAAGAAGTTCCTCATCAAAAGGCTTCTCTTCTATCATCCGGTAGTAGTTGTCAAGAATAATCCTGGCTTCATTGAAACTTTTGCCTTTGACAAGTGAACACATGATATCGGTTGAAGAAGTACAGATGGTACAGCCCACACCATCAAAGCGGACATCTTTGATTATGCCATCTTCTGCTAACATGCCAACTGTAATGTCATCAATGCAGGAATCAGAAGCATTATGAATCATCCTGTAGCCTTTATCTTCAACAAGCCCCTTGTTCATTGGCTTTGAGTAGTGGTCAATCATTATTTCCCTTTTGATATTCTGATCCATCATAATACTGCCTCCACGCATTTCTCTAATGTTGTTTCCTTGATGACACTAATAAAATGGTCTACTTCCTCCCTGGTATTATAGAAAGCCAGAGATGCTCTGATAGTTTCATTAACGCCAATGATATCAACAAGAATCTTGGCACAATGGTTACCTGTTCTTACTGCAATCTTCCTTCTATTGAAATATGCAGCTGCATCCTGGGCAAAGATGCCTTTGATATTGAAGGCTACAACACTTGTTTCCCCATTTGGATTATAGATTTCAACATTAGGAAGTTTCTTAAGTTCTTCAATCAGATAGCCGCAAAGCTGATGCTCATAGGAAGCAATCGCCTCCATGCCGATGCCTTGAAGATAATCAATGGCTGCACCTAATCCCAATACACCTTCAACATTAGGAGTGCCAGCTTCGAATTTGGCAGGTGTCTTCTTTAAAAGAATGTTACCGCAGCTATCAAAGCGGGCGTTAGCACCTCCACCATACATATAGGGATCCATGGAATCAAGGATAGATAACTTTCCATATAATATGCCTAAGCCACTAGGACCACACATCTTATGGGCAGAGAATGATAAGAGATCAACATCAAGATCCTGGACATCAACTTTGATATGAGGTACAGCCTGAGCTCCATCAACATTGACAATTGCTCCATATTTATGAGCAATGGCACATATCTCCTTGATTGGATTGACATAGCCCAAGACATTTGAAACAAATGACAGACATACTATTTTGACGTCATTTTGCTTAAAGCATTCTTCATATTTTTTAAGATCAAAGCTTCCATCATCATTTAAAGGAATGAATCTGATGACTGCGCCAGTCTTTTCAGCTACTCGATACCATGGAAGAATGCTTGATGCATGTTCAAGTTTGGTCAATAGAATAACATCGCCCTTCTTGAGCTTGTCAATGCCAAAACCATAAGCAATCATATTAAGTGAGGCTGTTGCACCAGCAGTAAAGACTATTTCTCTTGCATATTGTGCATTAATGAAGTTTCTAACCTTATTTCTGGTCTCCTCATACTTGTTGGAAACATAGACCGATGTATCATAATCACCACGATGGATATTGGCAGTATAACCGGTATAGAAATTGGTGACAGCATCAATAACCGCCTTTGGCTTAAGCGAAGTTGCACCTGAGTCGAAATAGCAGACATCACTATTTGAAAGTATAGGAAAGTCTTCCCTGATCTTCATAACATCTAGCATAGGAAACCCACCTTCCTTAGGGCCATTTCCCTAATTATTGCACCATCTTCATATTTCTTGTAGAAATCCTCATCTGGCAATAAATATGAATTGACAATCAGATTCAAGGCATCATGCTTGCTCAAGCCACGGGAATTCATATAGAAAAGAACATCCTCATCAATGGTTCCGCAGCTTAAGGAATGTGATGCCTCAACATCATTTTCGTCAATTTTGAGTATTGGCAGGACTTTGGCTCTTTTTGGGTCATCAATTGTAAGACATCTTGATTTCTGATGGCATTTGGCTGCCTTAGCACCTTTCTCAATAATGCCAATGCAATTAAAGATCAAATCAGCATCGGCAAGACAGACAATATTATTGGCAATTTCCACTGTGCTGCCCTTTTCCTTATTATAGAGGTTGAAATCAAAACGCTTCCTGCTGTTAGCTAAGACAATAGTCAAAACTTGAAGAGAAGAGTCCAGATAGACATCAAGAGTGCTGTTAATGCAGAATTGATGGTCATTTAATTCAAAATAGGTCATTTTGACATTTGCTCTATCAATTCTGCCCCGTTCATTCATATTTATATCGCCGGCATAATCAACAAAGACCAGGATATTGTAATCTCCATCACTTAACTGATAGTCAAGATCAGGCTTGTCAGTCCTGATAATAATGGTAACATTATCATCATGATTGCCTTTGATTATGACTTTTTCGTTGTCCAAAATGAGATATTTAGCCATTGTTGTTCCTCTGATTGCGTGCACAGACTCCAAGTGAGAAGACCATTGGCTTTTCATCAACCAGTGGTTCAATATTCAGTTCATCATAGATCCAGTCATAACCCTCTTGATCAATCTTGATGACAAGTTCACTATCACCTTCGACAACAATCTTGCCATCAACAATAACATGAGCATGAGTAGGTGCAATCGATGTAAAAAAGCGTTCATAATGGGACACAACCATCAATCCAAGATTCAATTCATTTTTCAGATCAATGATGGCATCAGAAACCAATTTGATGGCATCAACATCAAGTCCAGAGTCAATTTCATCAAGCATGGCAATCTTTGGTTTCAGCATCATCATCTGCAAAATCTCATTACGCTTCTTTTCACCACCGGAAAAACCGTCATTGACAAAACGATGAGCAAGATCCTCCTTCATCTTGAGCTTGGCTATATTCTTATCAATCTCCTTGATAAATTTGAATAAAGAGACCTTCTGCTCAGATCTGGCATTCAAAGAAGCCCTTAAAAAATCAGAGTTGGTTACACCTGAAATGACCTGGGGATATTGCATAGCCAAAAACAGACCGCTTCTGGACCTTTGGTCAACACTCATGCTTAAAACATCTTCCCCATTGAAGAGAATTTTCCCCTTTGTTACCTGGTAATTGGGATTTCCCATGATTGTCTGCAGCAAGGTGGATTTACCATTGCCATTAGGACCCATGATTGCATGTATTTCGCCATCACTAACAGTGAGATTGATTCCTTTTAGTATTTTCTTATCGCCTGCATTTACATGCAGATCGATGATTTCAAGTTTATTTGACATATTATCACCTCTTGCCATAAAGATTATAGCATAAGCTCAAATATCTTAATGAAATTACTATCCTAATTATTATATCGATTAGTTTTTTAAGGGATTCTAGTATATAATTTTAGAGTTAGGAGGTTTATTTTAGAAATGGACAAAAAAGACATTCTAAAGAAGTACTGGTTTATTGGCGTTGTTGCAGCTATGATGCTAATATTCCTTGGCGTCTATTGTGCTGACGCAATAAAAAACAGAGAAGTCAGGATCAATACAAAGACAGTTGATGGCCAATATGCAATACTTGCTGTTGGGGATGACTATCTGCTTGCTGATGAACTATATGATAGCCTATATGCCAGCACAGGCGTATCTGCAGCTTTCAATTCCTATGCGAATGCCGTTATTGATGCTGCTGTAAAGACTACTGATGATATTTCCACTTATGTCGCCAACTATGCATACTACATTACCCAAAACAATACAGAAGAAAGCATTGATAGTGCATTAAGACAATATGGCTACAATGGCTATAATGATCTCAATACCTATTGCATGATGGTTGTTAAACAGCAGGAACTATTGAGAAAGTTCTATGAAGACAACTACGATGAATACATCCAGCCATTGATAGATGAAGAAAGACCTCTGAATATTTCCCATATTCTAATCAAGGTAGCTGACGTTGAACAAATCAAAGACGAAGATGGCAATGTAGTTGAATACATACCTCATCCAACTGATGAAGAGCAGAAAAAGCTTGATGAAGTATTGGAACTATTGAAGACGGAGGAATTCTCAGAAGTTGCCCTTACACATTCTGAAGATACATCATCAGCTCAGAATGGTGGTTCATTAGGAATCAACTTCATCTCTACCCTGGATAATTATGTCCCTAATTTCAAGAAAGCCTGCCTTGAAATCAAAGCTGGTGAAACAAGTGATGTTATTGTAACCGAATATGGCTATCACATCATTAAAGCTGAAGAAGCTGATACATCAAATCTTTTGGAAAACAGTGATTTTACATCACTTATCGATAAGAAGTATCCTAATTTGACTCTTAAAGTCATTGTCGATAAGGGTGAAGAACTGGGATTTATCATTGCCGATGAAGACCTCAAGCATGAAATCACATCACTATTGGAGGCTGAATAATCATGAAAAGAATTGCATTGGCTCTTATTGCCCTATTGTTATTGATTGGCTGTTCTTCTAAGGAATTCAGTTCTAAAAACTATGCCCAGGTCAGCGGTGGCGATGAAGTCATCTTCACTTATCCAGATGGCAAGAACTATACAAAACAGGATCTCTTCAACAACCTCAAGAACTTTGACTACTCTTCAACAATCCTTTCGGAAATCTGCAAGAAGATTGGCACAGCTGAAGGTCTTGATATGGAACAGTTTGCCAATGATGCCGAAGAATATATCAATAATTTCAAGGAAAATGGCGCTGAATATATCATTACCTATTATGGTGGTGAAAAAGTAATGACCGATACATTCATTGCTACAAAGATCATGGAAGTCTTCAATGAACGTTATGTTGAAGAAAACTTCGATTCATTATTAGCTGAAGACAAGCCAGTCAAGGCTCAGCTAGCAAGTTTTGATATCTTGGAAGATGCTGAAAAGTTCATTGAAATGGTCAATGATGGATCATCATTTGAAATGGCGGCAGCTGAACTTGGCTATGGCAAAGAAGCTAGTCCAACAGTCTATGTTGATTCTGATGAATTGACTTTGGAAGTCAAGGATTATCTATTGAACAACAGTGATAATGGCTTATCCCCTGTTCTTACCACTGTCAAGACTACCAGCGATGCATCAGGCAATAGTGTTGAGACACCTGTCTATTATGTGTTGAATATTATCAGCCGTGATATCAATGAATTCAAGGAAGAATATGTCACTAAGGCTTCAGCAAAGATTGAAAGTGATACAATTCTAGATTATATGTTCAAAAAGTTTGATATCAGATTCTATGATCAGAGAACATATGAAATGATTTCAAAGATCTATGAGGCGCTTCGCTAATGTGCATTTTCTGTGAAATTGTCAAAGGGAACATCCCTTCCAGCAAAGTCTATGAAGATGAGCGTTCAATAGGCATTTTGGATATCTCACAAGCAACAAAAGGCCATACGCTAATCATTCCCAAGAAACACTATGATAACATCCTGGATATGCCAGATGATGAATATGCAGCATTGATGCTAAAGGCAAAGGAAACAGCCCATAAATTGAAAAAGCTGAATCCAAATGGTTTCAATATCCTCAGCAATATCAATCCTGCCGCTGGCCAAAGTGTCATGCATGCCCATATCCATATCATCCCTCGCTATGATGAAAATGATGGCATCAGCATTGATTTCAAGGAAAACAAAGAAGATCTGGAAAAGATTCTATCAGTCATCAATAGCTAATATGCAATTAAAGCCCAAATCAATGGGCTTTTTTAATGAAAAGGATGAACTTCTAATTTGTTGTGATATGTACCCAATTATCTAGACACTAATTTGTTTATGCTAATTGGATTATATATCTTTAGGAATCTAAATGCTAATGGATGTTTCTCTGTAAACTACAGGGGACATCCATTTTGTTTTGGATTGGATTCTTTGATTGTTGAAATAGTATATGTATTCATCAAGTGCTTTGGAGAATTCTTCAAATGATTCATAGTCTTTCTCATAGCCATAATAGATTTCGTTTTTAAGCGTTCCGAAGAATGATTCGATAATGCAGTTGTCATAGCAGTTTCCTTTGCGGGACATGGATTGGATAATGCCTTTATCCTTGAGTGATGAAACATATCTTTGGTTCTGATATTGCCATCCCTGATCTGAATGGAATATCAGTCCTTCAAGATTGCTGCATTTGCTGAAGGCTTTGTTGAGCATATCCTCAACCTGCTCGTAGTTTGGATGCAGTGACAGATTATATGAGATTATTTCGCCGTTATACATGTCCAATATTGGCGAAAGATAGCACTTGCCCCATGGGAAGTTGAACTGCGAGACATCCGTTGACCATTTGGCGTTTGGCTTGTCGCTTTTGAAGTTTCTGTTTATGAGGTTATCAGCGACAGTTCCCGCATCTCCCTTATATGAATGATATTTCTCCTTAGGCGCTTTTCCTTTCAATCCAAGCTTGTTCATCAGTCTTTGGATCTTTTTGTGATTTACTGCAAAGCCCCTGTTGATAAGCTCGTGATAAATTCTTCTGACACCATATCTGCCTTTGTGTTCATTGAAGATGGATGCTATTTCATCCATAAGCTCCTTGTTCTTCAATTCATCGTGGTCAGGCTTGCTTATTTCGAAGCAATGGGTAGATCTTGGAAGCTTGGCTGCTTCAAGAAGACATGACAGCTTGTATCCTTTGGAAACCAGTTCCTTGATGAATCCTGCTTTTTCGCCTTGGCTGATAACGATCACTTCTGCCTGTTCTGATTCTTCTTCGCAATCTGCGCTTTCCTTGTTATCTCCAAGGCCTTTGCTTTTTTTAAGTAGGCATTCTCCGCTTCCAGATATTCCAATCTTCTTTTAAGGAGCTTGAATTCCTCTTTTTCGCTTGGTGTCAGTTCATTGTCTTCGATTTCTTTTTTCATAGGCTTGGGTTCCTTGCGAGGTCTTCCTTGTTTCCTTAATTCCAAGCCATCATAACCTTCCAGCTTATACTTTCTGACCCATTGATACAGTTGCCCATCACTAATCCCGGCTTCCATGGCTACAGACATGCAAGATTCTCCAGCCATGACTCTGGCCACCAGTTCAAATCTTTCCTCTTTGGACCAGACTTTATTGAATTGTCTGTGTTTCAATCCATCAATTCCATGAAGATCATATAATCTGACCCATACGGTAATTTTATTTCTAAATCTCGCTCTAGAAATGCCGCTTGGATAAACAATTTCTTTTCCGGTCTTATAATTCTCAACACACTGTAGTTTATACTCCCATGAGTATTTCATAAAAAAGTACCCCTTTCCTAATGTCTAGGAATTGGGGTACATATCATTGTCCATCCTTATAGTATATCAAGCATTTATCCTAATTCTTTTGATGTCAACTACCTTCTTGTTATGATCATCAATCACTAGGACAACACCACAGACCATACCCTTGCCATCTGCAATCGTATAGCGGGTTTTTTCATGAAAAATGCGATTCCGGATACATTCATCAATATCACGGCCAATGATTGATTCAATTGCACCACACATTCCGACATCCGTTATGAATGCTGTATTATCAAGCATACATTCATCGGCTGTCTGAACATGGGTATGAGTGCCTAGAACAACATCAATCCGATTCCTATAGTATTCGGCAAAGATGCGTTTTTCAGCCGTTGATTCACCATGCAGATCACAGATATAGATATCAACACCAAGATCTTCAGTTTCTTCCAACAGTTCATCAGCACAATCAAACAAAGGCTTATCACATTCAGGAATCCCATATTCGCATAATAGATTGAACAGGCAGATTCTAATGCCATTTATATCAATGATCAGATAATGATCGCCCATGTCTATCAGATGATTGGCTGGTGTAACCATTCTTGGAAAATCTTCCATATGAGAGATGATTTCCGATTTGGAAAAGGTATGATTGCCCATTGTAAAGTAGTCAATGCCAATATTCCTTAGCTGATTGTAGATTCTTGTTGTAATGCCTTTGCCATGTGCGGAATTTTCAGCATTGGCAATAGTCAGATTGATTGCATATTTTTCCTTTAAAAAAGCTAAAGTGGAAGAGACAGCATCCCTTCCACTTCTTCCTGTAATATCACCTAGAAATAAGATATTCATTATCTAGCAACTTCATTTGCACGAAGTTCACGAATGACTGTTACTTTGATTTGACCAGGATATGTCATTTCGCTTTCGATTCTTTCTTTGATATCATGTGCAATCAAGTGACACTTGGCATCATCAACCTTCTCAGGAACTACCATGACACGAACTTCACGACCAGCCTGGATAGCAAAAGCTTTATCAACGCCATCAAAGTCATTGGCAATCTTTTCAAGAGTTTCCAGTCTCTTGATATAGTTTTCTATGCCTTCATATCGAGCACCAGGTCGAGCAGCACTTAATGTATCAGCAGCAGCTACAAGCTGGGAAATAATGCTTGTTGCAGGAACATCACCATGATGAGACTCGATAGCGTTGACAACAACGGCGTTCTCACCATGTTTTTTGGCAATTCTTGCACCAAGTTCAATATGCGTGCCATCCTGTTCGAAATCAACAGCCTTGCCAATATCATGCAGAAGACCAGCTCTTTTAGCTAGATTCTGATTCAAGCCCAATTCAGCTGCCATCATGCCAGCCAGTGATGCTACTTCAATGGAATGAGCTAAGCCATTCTGACCATAGGAATAACGATAGCGCATTCTGCCAAGAAGCTTGACCAGTTCCTTATCCATCTTGCCAATCTGAAGCTTGAAGCAGGCTTCTTCACCAATCTTGCGAATAGTGTCGTTCATTTCCTTAGTGACCTTATTGACCACTTCTTCAATTCTTCCTGGCTGGATACGGCCATCTCTGATCAATGTTTCAAGGGAAATCTTGGCTATTTCTCTTCTGATTGGATCAAAGCAGGAAACGGTAATGGCTTCAGGTGTATCATCAATGATCAGATCTACACCAGTAGCTTGTTCAATAGCTCTGATGTTTCTTCCTTCACGACCAATGATTCTGCCTTTCATATCTTCAGAAGGAATGGAAACAACAGATACTGTTCTTTCAATCGTCTCTTCCTGTGCGTATCTTTCAATAGCAGTAGCAATGATCTCTCTTGATTTTTCCCTAGCAGTTGACTTGGCTTCTTCCTCGGCTTCATGGATGTAATTGGACATCTCAACCTGAATTTTCTTTTCAACTGCTTCCATCAGTTCTTTCTTAGCTTCTTCCTGAGACATATTTGAGACTTTCTCAAGAATAGCAATCTGACCATCAATTCTAGCTTGAAGGTCAATTTCCATCTTATCTAGTTGTGCTGACTTTTCATCAGCCTTGCGAAGTTTTTCGTCTAGTTTCTTTTCTTTCTGATTAAGATTTTCATCACGGAAATTCAATGAATCTTCACGTCTTAAGAGCTTGGTCTCAAGATCCATAAGTTCATTGCGACGTTCTTTGATTTCCTTTTCAGCTTGAAGCTTTAAATCATAGACTTGTGTCTTGCCATCAAGGACAGCTTGTTTCAAAGTGTTCTTGGCTTTGTTTTCAGCATCCTCTAAAACCGCTTTGGCTTCTGCTTTAGCGTTATTGACTTTAGCAGCATTGATTACTGACATAATCACGATGCCGGCAACTACTCCGATAGCAACAAGTAAAATGGAAGTAATCAAATTTGGCATTATTTATTTACCCCCATAATTGTAAAAAATTGGAAAAATATCCTTCACTATAATACTACAAAACCCTTATAAATACAATTATATAAGGGCTTTGCAACAGTACTAATCATATGCCAATCTCATGAAGAAAGTCCATTTTGCTGATTTTATGCTTTATATCATTAATCGATCTTGCAAATACAGCTTTCTATTGAATTTTCCCAGTGTTTTTTTGCGAAAGAAGAATAATAAAACACAATAAGAAATCTATTTATACATAGAGTCATATTGATGGGATAAACCTTTGAATTGAGGATAAGACCTCTTCAAATTCTGCAAAAGGAAGAATGTCTTGAATAGATGATTGTCTAAAGTATAAAACCGCAAAAAAGCATATCCGGTTTTCTTGCAATTAGGGAATATATAACTAAAATCACTTGGAATAATGCCTTCTTCTTTCAAACATAGCAATTGCAACTAGTCTAAACAGAAGGAGGAATTGGACTGCTGTAATATCCCCAATCACCTGCATCTGTTGGCATCAATATTAATAAATATATTTCCACTACAGATTTCCGATGGGAAAAAACTATAATGCAAGAATAAACAATCCAGCATACCATTAGTATACATATGTTTGCATAAATGAAAAAGGATGTATCAATGTGATACACCCCTATTTTGCTTATGCAAATGAATCCCTTTTATGCTTCGGATGAATTGTCCTTGCTAAAGAGCTTCTCTCTGATCTTTGCTGTGATTTCCTTATCAATCTCCGGATTGTTCAAGAGGTAAGCACGTACAGCTTCCTTGCCCTGGCCGATCTTTTCACCATTATAGGCAAACCAGGTGCCAGACTTTTCGATAATGTCATGGTCAACGCCAAGGGAAATGACTTCTGATAAGTGGGAAATGCCTTCGCCATAGTAGATTTCAACCTGGCAGGTCTTGAATGGTGGAGCAACCTTATTCTTGGCTACTTTGATGTTGACCTTGTTGCCAATGACTTCAGTGCCAGATTTGATAGCTTCAGATTTTCGAACCTCGACTCTGATTGATGAGTAGAATTTCAAAGCACGGCCACCAGTTGTTGTTTCGGGATTGCCAAACATGACGCCAACTTTTTCCCTTAACTGATTGATGAAGATGGTAGTACAGTTATTGGCGTTCATAGCACCTGCCAGCTTACGCATTGCCTTAGACATCAGACGTGCCTGCAGGCCGATATTGGAATCACCCATTTCACCATCAAGTTCAGCCTGGGGGACTAAAGCTGCTACCGAGTCTACTACCACAAGATCAATAGCACCTGACTTGATCAGTACTTCAGCAATCTCCAAGGCCTGTTCACCAGAATCAGGCTGAGAAAGACTCAATTCATCAATATCAACACCCAGAGCCTTGGCATAGCGTGGATCAATCGCATGTTCAGCATCAATAAAAGCGGCTTTGCCACCACCCTTCTGGCATTCGGCAATAGCCTGAAGTGCCAGTGTTGTCTTACCAGAAGATTCAGGTCCATAGATTTCGATGATTCTTCCTTTAGGGAAACCGCCAACACCTAAGGCATAGTCAATGGAAAGTGAGCCAGATGAAATGACATCAATGTCAACATTGGCTCTTTCGCCAAGTTTCATGACTGAACCCTTGCCATATTGCTTTTCAATCTGCCTTAACGCTTCATTTAGAAGCTGTTCCCTTTTATCATCAGCTATATTCTTTTCAATATCCTTTGTTTTAGCCATAAAATATCCTCCTGATAGGTTATTGCACAAATTATAGGTAATTCCTACATTGATTCAAAAATATAGTCCTTCAATTGATTGAAGTATGAATAGCAGCCAGCTGCTGAAACAAAGGCTGTAAACCATAATAGTATTTCATCAATTGGCATATAGATAAGTTCAAATGGAATATTGTTCAATAAGACAATGACAATTGTAACCATTTGACAGACAGTCTTGAGCTTGCCCAAGAAACCAGCAGCTACAACCTTGCCATTCTGGGAGGCAATCATGCGACAGCCATCAACAATAATATCCCTTCCGAGCATGATTACTACTGGCAGAACAGAAACCATGCCCTTGTAGAGCATGATGATCAGTGCTGTATTGACCAGAAGCTTATCGGCAATTGGGTCGGCGAATTTGCCAAAGGTTGTGATCAGCTGATACTTTCTGGCAATTTTGCCATCAAGCATATCAGTCAGCGAGGCAATAACAAAAATAGCCAGAACAATGAGATTCAGATAGGAAATTGAAACTTGCCCCACATTCAAGGAGCCAAAGCAGATGCCAAAGGCATCATATGGGAATAGCCACACAACTACCATTACAGGTACCAGGACAATTCTGAAAATTGTCAGTTTATTAGGTAAATTCATGTTTATATTATAGCACCTTTGCCTTTCATATTAAAAAAGACCTTTGCAGGTCTAAAAAATAGCATTAATAAGCCATGTTCTGTACCACAAGGGTGACAACCATTTATCTGCATTTCTGCCCTCAAATCGCTTCTTTTTCGCTATTGAAGTTCCCCTACCAAATTTGGGTTTCTCGCTTATGGGGTTTATCACGTTCCACCTTGCCATTTCTGGCAAATTCGTCACTTTGACACTTTTATAGGCTCATTCCATGGTTTCCTTTAGGACTTATTGCCAGCCGTTGACCTTTTGGACCACCCAAGCTTATTTGTTGGCTTGGCATAAACACTACATCCATCACAGGATGTGCGAGCATGGACTTTCCTCTAGCAATTGCCAGCGGTTGTCTAAATGCTATTTCTTGTAAACTTCCTCTTCCAGACGGGATATTCTCTTAAGAATATCAACTGAAGAATACTGGGTAGTCTTGGATAAGTCGAAGACTCTCTGCTTTCCTTCCAGTTCAATCTTTTCCTGTTTCAGCAAGGATACTTGCCCCTCAAGTTCAACGACCTTGGCTTTAAGGACTTCAATAGCCTCGTAGAAGGAATCATAGTCTTCCATGACCTTATCAAGGAATTCGTCGACTTCTCTAGGTGAATAGCCTTCAAATTCAGTATTTGGTTTGAAATCAAGAATTTCCTCTGGTGTTAAATTCAATTTTTTCATAAATTACTCCTGCGCATAATTATGATAATGCATTGGTCAAAGCCAATCAAGCAATTTGGTTTTTTAATTGTATCTATTATATAATATTTTTGGCATTTATGAATTATCCTAATGGAAGAAAAACAGCAATTGCTGCTGAAGAAAACACATCTGACAAGCTGAAGGTCTCAGCCTCCAATCGAGGCATGTCCTTGGAAGATGATATTAACAAGACCAATATCCGCTATCTCAAGGAAGATCTGGCCGTTGTCCATAAGAAGCCTACACCCATCACCATTGTAAAGGTTGATTATCCCAAAAGAAGTGCAGCGCGCATTATAGAAGCTTATTTCAAGCTTCCTAGCACTACCGATTACAATGGCATCTACAAGGGTCGCTATCTTGATTTTGAAGCCAAGGAGTGCCGTTCCCGTACAGCTTTCCCTTTGAAATCCATTCATGAACATCAGATTGAGCATCTGCGCAGCGTTGTCAGACATGGTGCCATAGCCTTTTTGATCATGCGCATGTCATATTACTCTGTTGACTATCTGATCAAAGCAGAAGATGTCATTGACTATTATGACCACACAAGCCGTCATAGCATTGCTATTGGCTGGATCAAGGAACACGGCTATCCAATTGATTTCAAATTGACAAAACCTGTCGACTACCTCAGTGTTGTTGACAAAATCTATAAGTTCTAGAAGGAGCAGATATGAAAAAGCAAAAGAAACCAAAGAAACCAATAAACAAGGTTAATCTGGCTGCCAGCATCGTCTGTGTCATTGCCTTCATTGGCTTGATTGGCATGTGCTGCGGCATTGGGCTTATCGCTTATCTGATCAAGGATAAGCCTGAACTTGATATGGCGGAATTCAACAATCAGGAATCTTCAATTGTCTATGATGCCAATGGCAATGTCATCGCTGAGCTGGGCATGACAATCAGAGAAAATGTCACATATGAAGACATGCCTACTTCCCTTGTGGATGCCTTTGTAGCTGTTGAAGATTCCAGATTCTTCGAACATAACGGCTTTGATATTCCTAGATTCACTGCCGCTCTATTGTCAAATATCCGAACCATGTCCTTCTCTCAAGGTGGTTCAACCTTCACCATGCAGCTAGTCAAATATACCTACTTCATGTCTGATGAAGAAGGAAGAGGAGCTGCCAAGTCCATTCAGCGTAAGGCACAGGAAATTGCCTTAGCTATTGATCTGGAAACCAAGACCAACAAAAGAGAGATCTTTGAACTCTATGTCAACAAGATCAACTTTGGTGGCAATCGCAATATCCGTGGTGTCCAGAAAGCTGCTGAATACTACTTTGACAAGGATGTCTGTGAACTCAACCTGGCCGAATCAGCCATGCTTGCCGGTGTTGTCAATGCGCCAAATGCCTATAACCCATTCAATAATCTTGAATTGGCAACCGAAAGAAGAGATGAAGTTCTCTATCTGATGAAATACCACGGCTATATTACCGAAGAAGAATACCAGTTAGCAAAAGCAATCAAAGTTGAAGATCTTCTAGCTGATCCACATACTTCCTCGATTAGCAGCAATGCCGGCAAAGGCATTCCTAATCAGGCCTATATTGATGTTGTCGTTGATGAAGTCTATGATCTGACTGGTCTTGATCCTTATTCAACTACTATGAAAATCTATACATATATGGATCCTGATGTCCAGTCATTGATGGATGACATCCAGGCTGGTGATGTTGACGGCTACTTCGAATATCCAGATGAGTGGTTTGAGTTGGCATCAATTGCAGTCAACAATGAGACTGGTGCAATTGTTGGTGTCCTTGGTGGCAGAAACTACACCTCAGGCGGTGCCCTTCTGCTAAACCATGCTACAAGCCAATACAAGCAGCCAGGTTCATCAATCAAGCCAATCCTTGATTATGCACTGGCCTTTGAAAACCTTGGGTGGTCAACAAGCCATGTACTAGTAGACAAGCCAATTACCTACCCTGGAACCAATATCATCATCTCCAACTCCAACGGAAAATATGCTGGTCAGGTAACACTTAAGGATGCCTTGGGCAATTCATTGAATACTCCAGCAATCCAGACGCTGGAAGCTGTCATTGATTCCTTTGACAGTCAGGCTGAAGGCAATCGCTATTGTGTAGATTATCTTAAGAGCATGGGCTTTAATGTCAATTATGAAGACTTCAATGTCCAATATGGCATAGGTGGTTCAAGCATTGCTGTTTCAGCTCTGCAGATGGCTGGTGCACAGGCTGCACTTATCAATGGTGGCAATTATACAACACCGCATACTGTGGCAAAAATTGAATTTACCAACGAAAAGGCTCCTATTACACCAGTCTATAATCCTGTTAAGACCATTTCTGAGCAGGCAGCGTTCCTGACAAGTGAACTTCTTTATTCCAATGTCTACGGTGGCTACGCTAACCTGATGTCAGTACTGAGAGACAATTATGCTGTCTATGCCAAGACTGGTACAACCGACTGGGGCACTTCCGGCCGCCCATATGGCATTCCAGATGGTTCAATCAAGGATGGCTGGGTCGTTGCTTCCTCCAAGGACTATACTGTCGCAACTTGGATTGGCTACGAAAGGGCCGATAAGGAGCAGCAATCCTATGTCACGCTCAATACTTATCTCGGCAATATCCAAGGCAAAGTAACAAATCTTATCCTAGATAAAACAGTAGAAGCATTTGGCAATCCAGGCAAGGTGGAAAAACCAAGCGGAATCAGTTCAATTACCCATATCATTGCCACATATCCTTATGCTGCACCAATTGAGGGTATGGATGAAAAGTATATTACAACCGGCTATATCAAGTCCGAATATGCAAAGCTTGTTTCACCAGAAGAAGTAAAAGTGGCGACAATCAAAGAATCAGGCAAGAATCCGATGGCTGATTTCTCAAAAGATGGCAAAGTCATTCTGATCTGGCCAGAATTTGAAAAGAATGAGGACTATGTCGATGAAAAGATGGATATTTCCCTTAAAAATGCCAATGGAGATGTCATCTTGGCAATGGAAGGAACCAGGCTCTTTGATTACTCGTGGATTTATGGCAATCTGAGCTATAAGGCTGATATTTCCATCAATGGCAATAAGCCAATAACCATTTCATCCGATAAAGCCAGCAAGGAAGTTGAACTTGAAACAAATCCTGGCGATAAGATCACTATCAAGTTCTATTATGGCTATGATAAGCTTGCAACCAATCCAAAAGGAATTACCCGTGAATATAAGATTGAGGACAAGGATATCACAATCACCTTCCCTGAAAACGATCAGATAACAAGTCTCCAGAATCTGCTTGATTGGGCTAATAGCGTAGGACTGAAAGTTGTAAGCTCGAGTGTTGAAGAAACTAGTGATAACGCAAAAATTGGCACATATACATGTGTTGATCAGAATGGCAATCAGTTTGCATCTGGCCTCTCCTACGAAAAGAAGCAGTCTGAATTCAATAAACTGGAATTGACAATCAAATATTACACAAAGGCTCAGCCTTCAATTACCATTATTGAATCCGGAAGCAGTTCTTATGAGCCAAATACAACTGTAGCTCTTGTTGCTCAAATTGCTAATTCAAGTTCAATCAATATCACTTGGTCAATTGTCTCAGGTAGTGCAACAATTTCTTCTGATGGTCAGAATGCTCTTGTCAGCATTCTTGAGAGTGCTGTTCCTGGTGAAACAATCACCATCAGAGCAGTTCTAGGTTATAATGAAGCAAGCTATGATCTTGTCATAACTGTTGCCGGCTAAATTATCAACAACCTTCCTAACTATGCATTAGGAAGGTTGTTTTTTAATCCAGATAATTTGTCAAATTAAGCGCAACACTTTAATGTGAGCTTATCACTTCGTTTGGCGTTTGATAGCCAAGGCATTTTCTTGGCCTGTTGTTTATAAGATCAAGATAGTATTCCAATTGGTTTTCATCAACTTCAGACAGATCCATTCCTTTGGGATAGAACTCCCTTAATAATCCATTTGTGTTTTCGTTTGTTCCCTTTTGCCACGCACAATAAGGGTCGCAGAAATATGTTTTGCAGTTAAGTGCTTTTTCTATTTCAATATATCCAGAGAATTCCTTTCCTCTATCAAAGGTGATTGTTTTTACCAGTTCATCAGGGTAGTCTTTTAATGCTTTAATTATAGCTGGTGTGACGCTTGCTGCAGTTCGATCAGGTACCTTTACAGCTATATATTTTCGTGATTTTCTCTCTGCAAGCGTGACAAAACAGGTTTTTGATTTTCTTTTGTGATCATTTCTTCCTGATTCCACTGTATCGCCTTCCCAGTGTCCCAATTCTTTGCGCTTATATACAGATATGTCTCTTTTTCTTATTGTTCTTCCTCCATCATTGAATTTTCCTCTTGTTTCAGCAGGGCGGCTGAATTTTCCTTTTCTTCTAAGATTCACCATCTGTATTTTTCCAAGGCGTTTCTGATGGATCATTCTATAGATTGTAGAAGTTGATGGAATGCTTATTTCGGAGTTTAATCTGTTCGATATCTGTTCAGGTGACCAGTGAAGTTCTATTTTTGACTTGACATATTCAGCGACACAAGAGTTATTTATTGTCCTTCTTCCACAGTTTCTCTTATTGGATAAGTATTTTCTTTGAGCAGTAGCAGGATTATAGCGACTGATGCAATAATGTATTCCTGTTTTGTAACTGTTTCTTTTAAGTTCTCTTGAAATGGTACTTGGATTTCTATCAATCTGTCTTGCGATTTCTCTAATGGAAAATCCGGAAACATACAGCTGAGATATAACGGTACGCTCTTCCATGTTAAGATGAGTATAGTTCATGTGTTCTCCTTATAAAATGTTTGTTTGGTCACTCACATTTTATCAAAGAGCCCATGAGCTTTTATTTTTGATTAGTGTTGCACTTAAAATGATAATTTATCT
>JAQXQU010000016.1 GCA_029101345.1 Erysipelotrichaceae bacterium
TTCCAGATAGTTCTGATGATAATCCTCTGCCAGATAGAAGCATTTTATTCTGTTAACTTCAACATGGAATGATGGATGCTTCTCTTTTTCCTTGGCCAGATAATCCCTGACTGCCTTGCCTGTTGTTTCATTGAGATAGTAGATGGCACATTGGTATTGCTCGCCGATATCTTCGCCCTGGCCATCTGACTGGCTCGGATCTATGAGATAGAAATAGGCTTTAAGGATGGTTTCCAACTCGATGATCCTTTGATCATAGACAACCTTTACGCATTCCTTGAAGCCTGTATGGTTCCTGATGATATCTTCATAGGAAGGATGAGCAAGGGTGCCATTGGCATAACCAGCTTTTGTCTCTACTACGCCATCCAAGTAGCCAAAGGCCTTTTCCACACCCCAGAAACAGCCACCACAAAGATAGATGGCATTATGATGTTCATCATTAACCTGACAATCATCCTTGATGGTTCTTGCAACCTGATGGATGTAGTAGAAGCAGACATCATCTTCCTTCTGCTTATGATAGCCACAATGCTCAACGACATGACGATAGATATCATTTTCCTTTTTGACTTTGGCGTTGATGATGTCAATCTTCAATGTTTCATGAAGATACTTATCAAATAGATAAACAGCATTGCTGGCATAATGTCTGCCCCGATCATCCTTATTGATAAATACTTCCAGCTCATTGTCAGCATTGATCCCGACTTTTCCCACTTCATGATCAGCAACAATCAAGAAATGATAATCATCGAGTTTCTGGAGCTTAATCAGTTCATTGCCAATAGTCATTAGCGGATACGGCGATCAAGGCTGGTCGCAATCCTTGAACCAAAGAACTGCATGATCTGAATCAAAACAACAATGACAACAACAGTAATCATCATCATGGCTGTTTCCCAACGATAATAGCCATATCTGATTGCAATATCGCCTAAACCGCCACCACCAATAGCACCTGCCATTGCCGAATAGCCCACAACATTGACAAGACCAATAGTTGCACCATTGATTAATGATGTTCTTGATTCGGGAATCAGAACCTTGATAATGATTTGCAAAGTTGAAGCTCCCATGGATTGTGCTGCTTCAATGACACCGTGATCAACTTCCTTTAGTGAAGAGTCAACCATCCTTCCAAAGAAAGGAATAGCTGAGATAGTAAGGGGGACAATAGTCGCTGTTGTGCCATAGCTCTTGCCAACAATGGCTCTTGTTATCGGCATTAACATGATCATCAGGATCAAAAATGGAATGGATCGCCCAATATTTACAATGAAATCCAGGACACTGAAAACAGTTGGATTAGGCTTAATGCCATTCTTATCAGTAATATTCAGGATAACGCCTAAAGGCAAGCCAACTGCATAGCCAATGGCAGTTGATGCCAGAACCATATAGAGCGTCTCTAAAAGACCGCCTAATTCCATATTGATGATATTGTTAAATGACATAATCCACTACCTCCTGAATGCTAATTGTCTTTTTGTTCCTTAGCCACTTGATCATGTTTTCCGCCTTTTCACTATCATCCGGCAACTGGACAATCATCTGGCCTCTGGTTACACCATTAAGGGTCTTCAGTTCTGATTGCAGAATATTGACTGGTGTTCTGAATTCAAGAATCAGATTGCCAATGATTGGTTCCAATGCTTCATGGGCATCAAAGCCAATACGAATTAACCTTCCACCGGTCATTGACGATACCTGTGGTGATGCTGCAAAAATCAAGCGCTTAGCTGCCTGGGTCTTTGGATGGGAGAAGAGTTCAGAGACATCATTCTGTTCAATCAGTTTGCCTGATTCCAAAACAATGCACTTATGACAGATTTCCTGAATGACAGTCATTTCATGTGTGATGACAACTACTGTCAAACCATATTTGATATTGATTTCCTTGATAAGAGAAAGAATTGATTTAGTAGTTTCTGGATCAAGAGCTGAGGTAGCTTCATCACATAAAAGAACTTCAGGATTAGAGGCCAGAACTCTGGCAATAGCCACTCTTTGTTTCTGGCCACCTGATAATTGGGCAGGGTAGGCTTTGGCTTTAGACTCCAGACCAACAACCTTGAGATATTCCATGGCTTTGGCTTTGGCTTCCTTCTTGGGAATACCTGCTATTTCCATTGGGAAACAGACATTATCCAGGACATTTCTCTGCATCAATAAATTAAAATGCTGGAAGATCATGCCTATCTTGCGCCTTGCCAGTCTTAATTCCTTGGCATTAAGATTAAGCAGCTTCTGCCCCCCAACAATGACTTCGCCATCACTTGGCCTTTCCAAAAGGTTAAGACAGCGGACTAAAGTCGACTTGCCGGCACCAGAAAGACCGATAATGCCAAAGATCTCACCCTTTTCTACTTCAAAACTGACATCTGTCAAAGCATTGACATCACCTGCTGATGTACTGAAGACTTTGCTGAGATGTTCTACCTTTATCATTGGTTCCATGAAACCTACCTCCTATGGACAAAATCCACTCCAGGAACTGGAGTGGATCTGATACTCGCTTTATTTAGTTTATCCTATTTGAATGGAACTACTGCACCATCATATGTATCGTTGATGAAATTAGTGATAGCATCACTCTGCAATACTTCAACCAGCGCCTTGACACCTTCGTTATTTTCGTTGCCAGCCTTGACTGCTACGACATTAACATATGTTTCGGCAGCTAGTGAATCAGCAGCTTCAAAAGCAATGGAATCCTTGCCTACTGATAAGCCTGCTTCCAGAGCATAGTTGCCATTTAGGACAACAAGTGCAACTTCCGGAATGACTCTTGCAACCTGAGCAGCTTCAAGTTCAACGATATCAACATCAACATTGTACTTGACAATATCATTCTTGGTAATAGTCAAGCCGGCGTTTTCAGGCAGCTCGATGATGCCATTAGCAGCCAGCAATAATAAGGCACGTGCTTCATTGGTTGTATCATTTGGTACAGCAATGGCGTCGCCATCCTCAAGGTCAGCAATTGATGACTTAGTGCCAGGATAAATGCCAAATGGCTCATAGTGGATACCTGCAACAACAACCTGACTTGCACCATTTGTTTCATTGTAGTTATCAAGATATGGAGTATGAGCGAAGTAGTTGCAATCAATTTCTTCTGATTCAACAACTTCGATTGGCTGGACATAATCTTCAAAGACAGTGATCTGCAGGTCATAACCCTGTTCAGCCAGAATCTTCTTGGCTTCTTCCAGGATTTCGGCATGAGGAACCGGTGAAGCAGCTACGGTAATCGCTTTCTTGTCATCGCTTCCTGTATCCTTTGCGCCACAGCCTGTTAATAGCAGGCCAATGAAGATCAGTACTAATAGTTTCTTTAATGTTTTCATTGAGTTCTTCCTCTTTTCTATCGACATCTTTTATTATAAATATATTTGATAATTTGTATAATTGATAATAATTATACTTTGTTATAGATAAAAATTATAATAATAGTCATAATATTGAAGAGTTGCCTCTTCAATATTCATCCAGGAAATTGTGTCTTTGATCATCCTTTTTATACTCAATGATAGAATCAAGGCTGACATTCATTACGCTCTTGAAGATATTGTTTTCTACATAAGGGTTGCTCTTCTTGAGTTCTGCTATCAGATGCTTGATTTCCTTGCGCTTGGAAAGGCTCTTATCATGATAAGCTTCATCACTGAAACGGCAGGCACACTCAATGAAATGGAGATTGTTATGGTCACGCCATCTGATGATGTCCTCTTCTCTGATCAGATACATCGGCCTGATCAGTTCCATACCAGCAAAATTGGCTGATTTCAACTTTGGCATCATCGTCTGGACCTGACCACCATAAAGCATGGACATCAGAATGGTCTCAATGACATCATCATAGTGATGGCCAAGAGCTATCTTATTGCAACCAAGTTCCTGAGCTTTGCAATACAGGTGGCCTCTTCGCATTCTTGCGCAAAGATAACAAGGTGAACCCTTCTGGGTATAGACATAGTCAAAGATATTGGCATTGAAGATCTCAATCGGCAGATCAAGCTTCCTGGCGTTATTGATAATGACTTGCTTATTCAGCTCATTATAGCCTGGATCCATCACCAGAAAGACCAGTTCAAATGGTATCTTGTTATGTCTTTTTAATTCCAGGAACAGTCTTCCCATTAACATCGAATCCTTGCCACCAGAGATGCAGACGGCAATCCTGTCGTCTGGCTTGATCATGTCATACTGGTTGATGGCTTTGCAGAAGGGGGACATCAGCTCTTTCTTGAAAGTCTTGGAAATCGACTTCTGCATTTCCTTCTTCCATTTCTCATCAACATCTTTCAGTGTTGTCTTCATAAAGGATTGATAGCCTCCCCTTAAATAGAAGGCATCAAAGCCCAGGTCATTTAGCTTAAGAGCTCATTCATTGGCCTTTTGGTCATGATCATCATAGATGACATAACATTCCTTCTGATCAAGTCTTTCAACATTTGTCAGAATATCTGGCATATTGATGGCTCCTGGTATAAAGCCATAGCTGAAGCTATCGCTGTTTCTGATATCAATCAGCTTTTCATCCTTTAATTCATCAATTGAAATGGCATAGTCGCCTTGATAGCTGATGTCACATTTTTTCTTTATTCCCAATCCATCAAAATAGGCATCTTCCAAGGGTATCCAGAGCTTGATGAAATCCTCATAGTTATCCTTATTGCGCTCCTTGATTCTTTTTAATCTCGTGTCATAGGCACATTCCACAAAGATCTTGAAATCATAGGATGATATCAGGCTTGGATGCAAGGAATAGGAGCCTTCAATGATATTGATATCATTTCTTTTGACTTTCATCCATTTCCCCAATTGCTGGCTCTTGCAATCAAAGACCTGATAGGAAAAGTCCTGATCAATCCTAGCTAGGACATCTTCCATGAATCTTTCATAATCAACATTGCCACCTGCTTCAGACAGCCTTTCCCTGGTCTTTTTCACCTTTGGCAAATAGAAGTCATCCATATGAAAAAGATTGCATTTTAAATCATTTGCTAAACGCTTAGCTAGCGTTGACTTGCCAGAGCCGCATCTTCCATCAATGGCAATCAGATGATAATGATGTTCTTTGATCTTATTTAGCAGTTCCTGATATCGCATATTCTTATTATATAAGTCTCTTTTTTGAAGTAAAATAAATGCTGTATGAATAAATCACTGATACTGCAAATAGAATACTTCCTGCTTCACTTTCTGCATTGGGCCATCTTTGCCATCCCTGCTGGCTTCTCTTCAACTTTTCTTTTAGACATGGGCTATTCCAATTCTTCAGTTGGTATTGTAACAGCCCTCTTTGCACTATTATCCTTTATCCTGCAGCCAATACTGGCTAATCGGATTGATCTTTCCAAGAAGAACATCCTCATGCCAATCCTCTCGATCATGTCCTATGTGGTCTTTGCTTGCTTCGTGGCTATCTGTATCATTCCACCAGGACTTTTGGCTGTCATTCTCTTTATTATCATTGGCTCTTTATTCTATTCCTATCAGCCCTTGATCAATGCCATCATTCCCAAAGCCAAGGAAGGTGGCTATGAAATCCAATATGGTCCTTGTCGGGCTGGCGGTTGCATTGGCTATGCCATTACGGCAGCTGTTTTAGGCACGCTGGCTCTGGAATATGGTGTCAAGATCATCATGGCTATTGGTGCTATCCTGATTGCCTTATTGATAATTGTTGTTCATCTGATTCAAAAGATCATCGGAAATATTGATAATACCAATGCCAGCAGGGAAGAAGATATCCCCTTTAAACTCTTTCTTAAGCGCCACTTCCTCTTTGTCATCCTTTGTGCATCTGTTGTTTTGATCTTCTATTCCAATTGCATTACCAGCACTTATCTTTTGCAGATCGTTGACCGTATTGGCGGTGATTCATCTGATATGGGCAAGATGCTTGGTTTTATGGCTTCCTATGAAGTAATACCAATGGTCTTGTCTCCTCTATTGATGAAGAAGATTTCCAAAAAGTTCCTGGCTTCCTTTTCAGCTTCCTGCTTTGTTTTGAAGATTGCTGTAATCGCTTTATGCCAAGACATCACTTCACTTTATCTGGCCCAAAGCCTTCAAATGCTGGGCTTTCCATTATTCATGGCTGTCATGGTCTCTTTAGTTGGTGATCTGCTGGTTGGAAAGGAAGCAGTAAGAGGCCAGGCCTTATTTGCCATGGCTATCACAGCCGCCAATATCCTGGCATCAATAACTGGCGGGGCGGTCATCGATTTATTCTCCGTTTCCTTCCTCTTGTATCTGTCAATCGCCATTAGTGCCATTGGTGCTTTGGTCTTCATCTTTGTCATCAGATTTGATAACCAAAGATTCTGATATCAGTTACAATATTAGCAAGTATGAAAAGAAAACTGATTGTTATCATCATTGCCCTCTGTATTCTGATGGTTTTAGGCATGCTAAAGCAGAAGGAAAAAGCCACAATCATCTGTGCGACTGATCTTCATTACATCTCAGATAGGATTAACGACAGAGGTGAGCTATTTCAGAAGATTGTGAACAGTACTGATGGCAAACTAGCCTATTATAGCGAAGAAATCATTGATGCTTTCTTAGCTGAAGTCATTGAAACCAAGCCTGATGCGCTGATTCTCAGTGGTGATTTGACCTTTGAAGGTGCGAAAGCCAGTCATGAAGATCTAGTGAAGAAACTATCAACAGTCAAGGAAGCAGGTATACCAGTACTTGTGATTGCAGGCAATCATGATATTGATTCTAACAGTGCCTATCAATATCAGGGCAGTGAATATGAAAAGGCTGAGAGTATCAATGCAGAAGAATTTGCCCAGTTATATTATGAATTTGGTCTAAAGGATGCCATCAGCAAAGATGAATATTCCTTAAGCTATCTCTATCAGCTCAATGATGATTTATATATCCTGATGCTTGATACCAATGCCTATGGCCAAAACTTCATCCAGGATCCATCATATGAATGGATTGAGGAACAGCTCAAGCTGATCAAAGATCAGAAAGCAGATGTCATTACTGTCAGCCATCAGAATCTCTTTGCCCATAATGACATGTTGTCATTTGGCTATCAGCTCTATGATGGTGATGAACTCCTGGAGCTGTTAAACCGATATGATGTCAGATGCCATCTGAGCGGCCATATCCACTTGCAGCATTACCAGACTGATGGTGTTTGTGAGATTGTAACATCATCATTGCTGGTCCCACCAAACCAATATGGTGTCATTTTTTACAATGGTTCCTATGATTACCACACCAAGCCTGTTGATGTCAGTTCGTGGGCTAGGAAGAATGGCATTACTGATGAAAATCTCCTTGATTTCAGCAATTATGCCTCTAGCTTCTATCAGCAGGTATCAGCTTTTAGAACAATGAAACGCCTAGCTGATTACAATTTGTCGGATGATGAATTAAATGCTGTCCTCAAGGCTTTCGGTGTTCTTAATGAAAGCTATTTCGCAGGAAATAAGCTTGATATCAATGAAATTAGGGAAGGAATTGATATCATCAGGAGTCATGAAGGCTTTGCAAGCAGATATTTCGAATTGATGATTGAAGAAGCAGCTAATAGCTATACTTCCATCAAAATCAGATAATGGTGCCGATTGGCACCATTTTTATTTATTTCCTTTTTCCACAACATCATTCAGACTATTGATTAGCCAATTGTCCAAGAATGCCATCTGTTCAGCTGTATGGAAATAATGCTCACCATTATCCATAATCATTAGTTTGGCACCAACCCTATTGGCAAAATCACTGATGGTCTGATATGAAGTCAGATGGTCTTTGGAACCATAGAGGATCTCAGTTGGCACATGCCAGTTCAGAGGATGCTCATGAGCATAAATAAGATAGTCATATGAGAGAGTCTCATTAAAGGAAGTGGCTACTTCCTTTTTGTTTTTCAATTCCTTTTCACTGACATTAGCCCACATCATCATATCCCTGATCAGCCTTTCCATATCGACTACTGGCGATATCAGGTAAGCCCTGGCAATATCTTCACCATCCAATGCCAGCATGGCAAAATAGGCACCAATGCTATTGGCTATCAGAATTATGGATTCATATTTCTTTTTGATTTCCCTTAGATATTCAGGAAATTCTTCCATTGCTTCAAAGGGATATTGGGATTTATAGTCAAAGCCTATGACATCATAGTCTTTAAAGATTGTTTCAAAATGTTTGGCTTCATCGATATTGCCACCCTTGCCATGGATATAGATTACTGCATTTTTCATCGACAATTAAACAGCAGTGTAATGACCATAACCACAATACCAGCAATAGCTAATACCAGCCCCTTGCGATTATCATCCTCTTTGACGTTAATAACAGACCCAACAATGGTTATGAGCAATGGCAGTCCAATAGCCAAAAGCTTTGGCATGGTATTTGCGACGCTTCCATCAAAGCCAACCTGGACAGCAACCACTTCTGGTAAAATGACATAACCAACCGCTGCCAAAATGATTCCTATTGCTATTAGAATGATACTAATGGTTTTTCTATTCATATTAATCCTTTCTGCCTATTTCCATATATAGGCATTTATGCATTTTTCCTTGATATTCAATTGTTTCTTTATGTTCAGTCCTTTTCATCAGGCAGTTTTCCATGACTTTGCCACTTGCAGGATTATCTTCAAAATAACCAGCAACTATTCGCTGAAAGCCAAAGGCAAAGAGTTCTGCAATCATTGCCTTTAATGCTTCGCTCATATAACCCTTATTCCAATAATCAGGATCAAGGGCATAGCCAATTTCCATCTCTTCATCATCAAAGCCGCAATCATTCATAAAACCGATGAGGATATCACCCAAATAGATACCATATGCAAGATGACTTTGATTAATGCCATTGGCAATGATCTTAGCAGCTAGTTCCAGATAATCTTCTTTCCTAGCAAATGAGGGAATCATGAAAGTCTTGGCTATTTCCTTATTCATCAGCAGTTGTGCAAAGCCGTTTTTGTCTAAAGCCGTCAAGGGCCTTAGCAAAAGTCTTTCTGTATTGATTGTTATGTGAGGCAGTTTATTCATCTACATCTAAATTATAGCTAAATTATCTGTTGAAAAGCATCGGCAATTGGGGTATCTTTATCGAGTGGAAAAATCATTGCTTAAAACACTTTGGCCGCTTATTGTGCCAATAACCATCCAGAACTTCATGTTGTCCCTGGTATCAGTATCTGATGCCTTTATGTTAGGGCTGCTTGATGGTCTTTCAATGTCAGCTGTCTCTCTTGCTGGCAATATCCAATTCATTCTCAGCCTTTTTATTACTGGCATTGCTGTGGGACTAGGCATCATGATGGCTCAGTATTATGGCAAAGGCGATAAGGAAGCCTTGGAGAAGATCATCCCCATCTCCTTAAGAATCAACATCATCTTCTCATTGCTGTTTACTCTAGCTGCTTTTAGGTTCCCAAGCCTTCTTATGACAATCTTTACCAATGAAAAGGAACTTATTCTAATTGGCAGCCAATACCTGAAAGCTGTTGCTCCATCATATCTGTTGTGTGGCCTTTCACAGATCTATCTGATTGCCATGAAGAATACGGGCTACCAGAAGATATCATCCTTGTTCTCTTCAATTGCTGTGGTAATCAATATCATTCTTGATGCCATCTTTATCTTTGGCCTGGGCATTGCAGAACCAATGGGTGTTGTTGGTGCTGCTTATGCCACAGTCATTGCCCGTTTTGTCGAACTCGTTCTTTGCATTATTGAAACCAGTATGCCTGAAGTCATCCATGTCCGCTGGTCCTTGCTTTTTAAAAAAGCCGGAGAGCTGGAAAAGGATTTCTGGCACTATACAGCACCTGTACTTTTTGCCTCACTGATCTGGGGCCTAGCCTTTTCCATGTATTCTGTCATCATTGGTCATATGGGTACGGATGCTGTCAGTGCCTATTCCATTGTTTCGATTGTCAAGACGGTCTTTACTTGTGCATGCCGGGGCCTTGGCAGTGGTGTAGGCATCTATATTGGTGGCTTATTGGGAAAATCCCAGTTTGATCAAGCCAAGAGTGATGGCAAGAAGATGGTTATCCTCTCATTGGTCTTTGGCTTAATAACCTGTGCATTGATGATTGCGACTATTCCGCTTCTGGATAAGGTCTTGAATATTACGCCAATTTCCAAATACTATCTCAAATGGATGCTGGTGATCTGTGCCATCAACGTTGCTGGCCAGTCAGTCAATATTACGGTGCTTGATGGTCTTTTTGGTGCAGGTGGTGATACCATGTTTGATGCCATTGGCAATATCTTCGCCATGTGGCTCTTCAGCGTTCCTCTAGGTTTTATTACAGGTCTCTTCCTAAAGTGGCCAGTAATCATTGTCATGCTGATTGTCTCCCTTGATGAATTTGTCAAGATGCCAGCAGTCTTTGCCCGTTATCGCAAATACATCTGGTTAAGGAATATTACCAGGTCTTCCTATTAACTAGAAATAAGTTTCATATTCTGAAAAAATAATAGCCTTGCATTATTCTATAATGATAATGACAAGGAGAATCTAATAATGGGATTATTCAATTTATTCAAGAAAGAAGCAAAAAATAGCCAGATTGTTGCAGTCTGCACTGGCGAATATGTACCAAACGACAAGATTTCCGATCCAATGTTTGCTCAGAACATGATGGGCCAGACCTTAGGTTTTGAACCAGCTGATGGCACTATTGCTGCACCATGTGATGGCACTATCGAATCGATCTTTCCAACTGGCCATGCTTTTACAATCAGAATGACTGACGGTACTGGTCTTTTGGTTCATGTTGGCATTGATACAGTCAAGCTAAAGGGTGAAGGCTTTACATTGCTTAAGAAGGAACATGACAAGGTCAAAGCCGGTGACCCAGTTGTCGCTGTTGATCTTGCTAAAGTCAAAGCTGCTGATCTTCCAACAACAACTATGATCATTGTTGCGGAACCTGTTGAAGGCAAGAGCTATAACTTCATTGATTATGGCCCAGTTACTGCCGGCCAGCAGATTTCCCGCTAATATCAGCTATTAGACTGCCGGCAATTGCTGGTAGTTTTTTAGTATATGCATCAATCAATTGTTCCAAGCTTTTCTCTGCTAGTTCTAATGTCTGAAGATTAAAACACCCTCTTTGTTATTAGCCGGGTGGCCGTAAGACAGTAAAACATGAAAGGCGTGACCATGAAGGTCACGCCTTTTACACGATGGGATAGCCGCAAAGCGGCGCAAGGGATACCAGCCCTTGTGTGGAACATAGTGGCGTAAATCGCTCCGGAC
>JAQXQU010000017.1 GCA_029101345.1 Erysipelotrichaceae bacterium
TTCAGAAAAGTGAAAAACTTTCACAAAATTATCACAAAAGACAGATAATATAACATTGTAAAAAGTTTTTTCATTTATTCCTTCTGTGAAATAGGCGCAAGCCTATTTTCCTTTTATATGCTATAATAACAATGTTGTATTGATGTCCCCGTAGCTCAGCAGGATAGAGCGTTCGCCTCCTAAGCGAAAGGTCGTGCGTTCGAATCGCGCCGGGGACGCCATTGTCTAATTATGGAAGATCAAATGAATGATCTTCCTTTTTTCTTGATTGATGTACAGATATGGATTATGAGAACAGATTTCATATAAATATTACTCTTAAAAAGGGAATAGCAATAATGTTTTTCAAGATTGACATATGTAGTACTTGCAGGATCTGAATCTGATTGGAAAGCAAGAACACCAGGGAGGCAGCAGGTTTTTATATGAACTGCAATCTTGAAGAAGGATCATGCGATTATGATTGATTTGGCATATTTATATGCTCATTAAAAATCCCGTCAATAGACGGGATCGTGGTCTTCTTTAACCAGAACAAAATAATCAGTATGTAATCTGATTTCTGTTAGCTTAAACTTATTCATATAATAGATTCTTTCGACAAAGAAAGGAATAGGCTTAGTGAATCCATCAGTTCCTCTTGAAACTTCAATTGGTAAAACGGTTTCTTCCATGGCTTGTTTGATGCCTTTGCCATCTTTGATAAAACTATGGCATCCGTTGTCATTGACTAATAGAGTGCCGAGGAAGATGTCTTTGTAATAAAAACCATATCTGTCCATTGTTTTTCCCTTTAGTCGATATTATCATATTTTCTGATAGAAAAGGCCGTGCTTATTGCAATTGATAATCAGGTTATCGTGGGCATAATAGGGGATAATAGTGGGGAAAAGAGTGCTAAGATAACAAGCAATGAAGGAATAAGGATAATAGCATGCAAGTGGATTTTGATCCAGAACTGGTCGAAATATTTCTAAGTGTCAAGGAAGACGTTGTCAGGCTGATGATAGCCAATAGCATAAAGGAGGAACAATGAGGTCAATTGAAGAAACAATCAGAAGCACTACTGAGGAGAATCAGGAAAAGATTGATTGGACCAAGGCTTGGAGCAAGAAGTATCCAATCCTGGCTTCTTATCAGAAAGAGGTTGATTGCAATAGATATGCCAAGCAGCTTAGGGTGATGCTTGATGAAATTGAAAATGAATATCATTACAGCAAACAGGATGCCATGCTTGTATTGAAGGATATTCTCGCTCACGAATATCTAAATCAGAAGGTGAAGAACAATGGATAACAGCAGAATCTATGCCATGCCATTTATTAAGGTCTATTCCTTGCTGGTAAACAAGGCGATAAGAAAAGGAAGACAAAAGAGTGATGTTGATGAAATCATCAGCTGGCTGACAGGCTATGCCATTAATGACATTGATGGGATTGCAAATAGTGATTTGACCTATGGTGATTTTTTCCAAAAGGCGCCAAGGATGAATCCTGAACGCTTTAAAATCAAAGGCACTATCTGTAAGATCAGGATTGAAGAGATTGCTGATCCTATGATGAAGGATATCAGAATTCTTGACAAGCTGATTGATGACTTGGCCAAGGGCAAAGACCCCCTAAAGGTCTTATCTGAGCATTAGTTCAGCTGTTTCTTTTCTTCTTTGCTAGAATGGGATTAGAGGTGAAAAAGATGAAGAAAATCTGGCCAGCAATGATGTTATCACTATTGTTAAGTTCTTGTAGCAATACTCCTTCCTATCAGCATGTATCAATGTCAGAAGCCATTGACTTAATGAATAGGGAAAGCTCCTATGTCATTCTTGATGTGAGAACTTATGATGAATATCAACAGGGCCATATCCCTGGTGCTATTGTTGTACCAAATGAAACTATTGGCACTTCAGAAATACCTGAACTGCCTGATAAGCAACAGATGATTCTGGTTTATTGCCGCAGTGGCAATCGCTCAAGACAGGCGGCAGCCAAACTGGCTAAGTTAGGCTACAGCAATGTTATTGAATTTGGTGGCATTATTGATTGGCCACTTGAAATAGTCAAGGATTAGATCTTCTGCTTAGCAGAAGATTTTCTTTGATTGAGTGTATATAACATAGGTGTTATTATGCTAATATGGATATTAAGGAGGTTTTTATGAAAGCTTCAGAGATTATCAACCAAGCTTGTGAACATCAGGGTGTTTCCAAGGCTGAACTCGCAAACAGAGTAGGAATCTTTCCTTCTTCGCTATATCGCAAACTCGCTAATGAAAGCATGACTCTTAATGAATTGCAGAAGTATCTCCAAGCAATTGGTGTTACTGCCCATGTTGAACTGGTATATGATGACGGCACTGCTTATAATTCAACAGAAAACCATGCTCAGCTTCTGAACCATTTGGAAATCATGAAAAAGGAAATGGACTTGAAGGAGAATGCTTTGCAACTGCAAAGAAAGGCCTTCAAGGATTTGAGAACTGATTTGAATAGTGCTGTTGGTTATCTGGAATTAGGTCAGAAGAATGAGAAAAAGACCAGTGAATGTCTGGCTAAGCTCAAGAATGTCCATTCCAGCATGGGAAGGACAATTGCCTATGCTTTAGGTGAAGGATTTGGTGAAGAGGAAGAAATTGTCGATGATTCATCAATTGAAGCATTGGAAGGCAAAAGGGTGCTGGTGGTTGATGATAACAAGATCAATCAGGAAATCATCAGCGATCTTCTGGAAGAATATGGACTGATGGTTGAGACTTCAGATAATGGCGAAGAAGCCATTGATAAAGTTATCAAGAATGATCCGGGCTATTTCAACTTCATTATCATGGATATTGAAATGCCAGGCATTGATGGTTATGATACGACAACTCGCATTCGCAAGATGCCTAATAGAATCAGGGCCAATGTGCCTATCATTGCCCTTTCAGCCAATGCCAATCCTGAAGATCGTCGCAAGGCTGCCCTTGTGGGTATGGATGCTTTCTTGGCAAAACCAGTCGATTCCCATGTTCTTTTGAGCGGACTAGCTAAACTTCAGTAAACATTTCTCGACAATTAAAGGATGCAGAGACTATGAAAAATACCAAAAAAGAAGATATGGACTTTTATATTATTGATAATGATTTCAAGCTCCTTTATTTTAACCAGAATGTTAAAGACCGCTATCCTGATGCAAGGGTCGGCAATTTCTGCTATCAAGCCACAATGAATAGGGACAAGCCCTGCAATCATTGCCCTATAGCCCATCATGGTGACAATTTCGCCCCAACTTTCTATGATCCTTATTATGAAGGATTTATTGATACGATGTTTGCGGATATTGGGGATGGCAAATATGCTGTTACCTGTCGTGCTTCCCAAATAGATGCCAGAAGTCTCTTCTATCGTTTGAAAAGCGATAAGGAAAGACGTCTTGCAGAGCCAGATGTTGATTATGAATCAGATAATGTAGGAATTATTGGTGGATATTGTGAAGAGGGCTTCCCTCTTTATTATGTCAATGACAAGATGGCAAAGATGTTAGGCTATGATGATGTTGCTGATCTGAAAAAAGGCATTGATGGCAAAGTCGCCAATTCCATCTATCCGGAAGATATGCCAAATGTCATCAAGGATCTAGGCGACCACTATTATCCGGGCATGCGATATGAAACATCATATCGTACTGTAAGAAAAGACGGCAGCATCTTCTGGACTATTGACCGTGGTGAAGTAATTGAAACCATTGATAAACGCCTGGCTATCATCAGCACTTGTCTTGATGTCACAAAGTATGTTGAAGAGGAAAAGGCCCGAGAACAGGAATCAAGAGCCATTGATGCCAGGAACAGGATGCTCTCGGATATCATCAAAATCCTTTATGACTATAGCCTGACGGTTGATGTCAATACTGGATCATTTGATTTGATAATGGGAAGAAATCATCGGCAATTGCCTGAAATCATCAAGGGCTTTAACACTTATCAGGAAATAATGGAATACTTCATGGCCATGGTTGATGAAAGCCAGCTTTCCAGGGCAAGAGAGTTGCTGCTGCTGGAAAACTATGCTAACAGGAAGGATCTTGATGGTTTCGTTGGTTCAGAAGTCTTTATTGGCAATACGCCAGAAGGACAAAAATACCAGGAAATCAACGTTTTCCATGTAGTGGATGAAAAGGGAAACAGCTTTATCAAAATTCTCGGGCGTGATGTTACTGATGCTCATGAAAAGGCTGATGCCAAAGCCCAGCTTGCCATTGCCAAAGCTTCAAGCAAAGCTAAATCAGACTTCCTGTTCAATATGTCCCACGATATCAGAACGCCAATGAATGCCATCATCGGTTTTACTGACCTCTTATCAAAGCACCTGGATGATAAGGAATTGGCAGCTGATTATCTTGATAAGATTAAAACTTCAAGTGACTTCATGCTTTCCCTTATCAATAATGTGCTGGAAATGGCTAGAATTGAAAGTAGCAACTCAGAACTGAATGAAGAGCATGGCAACATCAATCATTTCCAGAAGACCATTAGTGCAATGTTCTACTCAATGCTCAAGGACAAGAATCTGAACTTTGTTATAGAAAACCATGTTAAACATCCAGATATCATCTGTGACAAAACCAAGTTCCGTCAGATCATTCTCAATATCCTCAGCAATTCAATCAAATATACAAAAGAAGGTGGAACCATTAGAATGGTCACTGATGAGATGGAATGTGAAAAAGAGGGACATGTCCGCATAAGAACAACTATCAGCGATAATGGCATTGGCATGTCAAAAGACTATTTGCCTCATATCTTTGATGAATTCTCTCGTGAGAAAACGACAACGGAAAGTGGTATTTCCGGTACTGGCTTAGGAATGTCAATTGTCAAAAGGCTTGTTGATCTGATTGGCGGCAGTATTGAGCTGGAATCAGAAGCTGGTATAGGTACAAGATGCACTTTGATTTTCACTCATAAAGCCGCACCAATGAATGAGGATGACCATGAAGATAGTGTCAAAAATACATCCTTTGACTATGAATGCATCAAAGGCAAAAGAATATTGATTGCTGAAGACAATGATCTTAATGCAGAAATTGCCATGACTCTATTAGAAGAAAGTGGTTTGCTAGTTGAAAGGGCAAATGATGGTGCTGAATGCCTGAGAATGATCAAGGAAGCAGAAGAAGGCTATTATGACCTGATTCTTATGGATATTCAGATGCCAAATATGAATGGCTATGAAGCAACAGGGGCTATTAGAAAGCTTGATAATCCTAAAAAAGCCAATATCAGGATTGTAGCCATGACGGCTAATGCATTTGAAGAAGACAAGCAGAATGCCTATAAGGCTGGTATGGATGGCCACATCGCCAAGCCAATCGGAATTGACAAATTCATTGGGCTGCTAGCAGAAAACCTAACTTGGAAATAGAAAATGCCTTCATTTGAAGGCATTTTTGCTTTTAGGAAGTAAAAAGCCATATCGAAGATATGACTTTTAAGATAATGAAGTATTAGTTAGCTCTTGTGACAACAACTTGTGGGAATGGGATTTCGATGTTATTAGCAGTGAAGATTTCAAAGATATCACGATTCAATTCCCTCTTAGCCGCAAAGACATTTGCTTCTTCAACCAAGACCTTGAATTTCAGTTCAACACCAGAAGCATTCAGTCCCTCAACGCCCATGAATTCAGGAACAGATAGATAAAGATCTGGATGCTTGTCCTTAAGCTTAGGCAGATTTTCCTTAAGAACCTTATCAACGAATGATAGGTCGGTATTGTAGTGGACTTCACAAGTAGTAATGGCTAATGAATGATTGACTGAACGGTTCTGAAGATTACGGATATCAGAGTTGTTGACAATTTTGAGGTTGCCACCGTCATCCTGGATGGTTGTTGTACGAACGCCGATTCTGACAACCTTGCCTCGGAAGTCATCAAGGACAATGATATCACCAATATCATACTGACCTTCAAAGATGATGAAGATACCAGTAATGACATCTTCGATCAGTGACTGGGCACCAAAACCTAAGATTAAGCCGGCAATTCCCAGTGAAGCCAGAATTGCTGAAACATTGACACCAAGAATAGCCAGAGCCCAGACAGCACCAACGATGACAGTCAAATAACGCAGGATGCTAAGCAGCAGCTGGGAAACAGTCAAGCCACGCTTATTTGTGCTGGCCAGCTTGTTGATAATGATTTTGAGAATGGATGTGATGACATACATCACTGACAGCATCAGCAATAATACAATAAGCTTTGCCAGGATATTATTGTCAAAGACAACAAAAGGCATGGAATTGGACATTGTCTCTTTGACAGAGGTAATGAATGTTGCTGGCAGTGGCAGAATGCTAGGGTTTGACAATATCACAACCAGAATGATTGCTACTAGCAAGCCAAGATAATTGTTTTTCTTTTTCATAACGTTTTTCTCCTTGTATTAATTGCCGACAATTAAGCTGATTTCTTCACTATCATAATTTATGCCATCAATGACCAAGCTGTAAGTGACTTTTGGCCCACTGGAAGCAGCAGAATCAAAGGCGATGTCATCAACGGTTCCTCGATAAGAGACTGTTGTTGCACTGGTTTGCAGATTATCAAGCGGATATGGTGTACCATTGAGAATCATATAAGCGCTGATGCTGCTGTATTCTCCACTGAACTCAAAGGTGAAGTCACCATCAATGCTGATAGCTTCGTGGTCATTGTTTGGATATGGGTAAGCAAACGCATTAGCCGATAGGTAAGAGCCGTTGAATTCATTTTTGATTTCATAGGTGGCCGAAGCGGAACCGGAATAGCTCTTGCCATCGATCTTGTAGGAAATGCTGATTGTCACTTTGTATTTGCCGGTCTGATCATCATTGAATTCACCATAGACATCAAAGCCACCTTCATCAATATAGAATTCCTGAAGGTCGGTATTCTGACCATTGACCTTGACTGAAGTTATTTCGTAGTCGGTAGCTCCTGAGCCATTATCGTTTACTCCCCCAACAATCTGATAGATCATGATTGGTGGATCACCAGAATCAAAGACAGCGCCATCCTTAATCGTGAAGCTTGGGAAGACTACCTGTTTCTCTTCCTCTTTCTTTTCAATTGTCACAGAGAATGGCTTTCTGATGGTTTTTTCTTCATCCAGCAGCTGATAATTGAATTCAATGAAGCCTGAATAGCTGCCACTATCAAGATAATTGCTAATGGTCAGAGAAGCGTTATCACCCATGACATACCAGTTGTAGCCATTGCCATTAGTCAAGTAGGCTTTGGTTTTATAGTTAGTGGCGTCATTGATGGTTATGGTATTAAAGAAGGTGATTGTGTCACTATCCATGTTATAGCTAGCACTTGCGGCATTGATTTCAGGTTCAATTGGTTCAACGAAGACATTCAGTTCCTGGCTTAGACTATCGGTCTTTTCACCGAGAACATATGGAATAACAATGGTTATCGGATGGTTTCCGGCTCTTAGCTTCTTGTTGATATCCAAGATGATTGTTCCACCATTTACTGTTGTATCATAGGTTTCGCCATCAAGGGTGATACTGGCATTAGCCAATATTCCGTCATTGATGTCTATGACAAGGGAGATGGTTGAAGTATCATCCCGATAATTGGCACTAGCAGAGGCGATAGCTGGCGGTACTAGCTCAACTGTTTCAATATTCTCTTCCTTATCATCACTTGGAATGGTAGGTGTATTGCTATTATCAATTACTTCCTGACTATTATTGGAAGGAATCTCTGGTTCTTCTGCCTTTTCATAAAGCATTGGCATTACAACAGCAGCTGAAAGGAAAGTTGTCATTGTCAACGCCTTGATTAACGATAGGGCACTGCCTTTTTTTAAATTATGTTTAATCAAAGGCTCATTTGCATCAGCAAATTCCTTGATATTATCATGAAATTCATCCATGCATGAATTATACTATAAATGTACGGCAAATAGACTGTTCAAAAGGGCAAAAATGAAAAACAATCAAGAAAATGACATCAAAACTCTCTTTGATGGTAAATTCATCAAGGTTTATGACCTTGAATACGAAAAAGACAAGCATTATCTGAGTGCATCAAGAAGAAATCTGGATGATCTTGTCTGTTTGAAGGATGATGAAGAATTCAAGTCCATGAAACCGGATGCTGTAACCATCATTGCCATTATCAATGGAAAATTGCTGATGACAAAGGAATACCGCTATCCTTGTGGACAATATCTCCTTTCTCCGCCAGCAGGGCTTATGGACAAGGGTGATGAAAATGTCATTGAAACTGCCATCAGGGAACTAAAGGAGGAAACAGGGCTGAAGATATCAAGTTCTGATAAGGCCGAAATAATCAACCCTTGTCTCTTTTCAACACCGGGTATGAGTGATGAGTCCAATGCCCTGGTACTATTTGATATCAGAAGGGATGATTTCAAGCCCAGCAACCAAAGCCTTGTTGGTGATGAGAGAATTGATGGCTATTATCTGCTTGATGAAAAGGATGTAACGGAAATGGTAGTCATGGGCCGTGATCATGAGGACTACTTCTATTCAGCCTATGCTTTCTGCGTCATGTGCTATTATCTTCTCTATATGAAAAAGGCATGATGACATGCCTAGATATTGAAATAATAGATAGTTTTGGGATTATTGATACGCGGGATCCGCATGGTATTGGAGAGACCAGGACTTACATAAAGGCAATTGTCATAAGGGCCTTTGCTGTATTTTGGAAAAAAACCCTGGCCTGGGGCAAAAAGCCCTTGGTTAAAAAGACGGATCTGACCGCCATGGCCGTGGCCAGCTAGAATCAGATCAAAGCCCAGATTCCTTGCATATTGCTGATAGTATTCGGGATGGTGCATAAGCAGGACCTTATAACCATCCTTTTTTGCATATTCCTTTAGCCATTTTTCATCAAAGGAAGAACCCATGCCACCAATATGAATAAAGATATCATTCTTTTGGTAGCTGATGTCCTTATCGTTTAAGAGGATTATGCCGTTATCGTTAATGATTCTGAGATCATCTTTGGTCAAATAGGCTTCATGGTTGCCAAGAGAATAGATGACAGTTGATATTTTGGCTGCTTCCAAAAGAAACAGATGACCAAGATTCCTGTTCCCCTTTTTTAGGAAAAAGCGGGCAATGCTTCCAATAATTGATTCCTGATACTTTCTTTTGTCTTTCTGATAGAATATTGCTTCCTGGTCAGGGCTTTTCAGCTTCTTTCTTTCCAAAAGATCACCGGTAATAAGTATTAGATCAGGTACATCTTCTTTGAGAATTGCCAGAGCTTCCTGGGGATCATTTTCATGCAGATCAGAGATATGGGCAAGCTTCAGGCCTTTTTCTCCTAAAATGAATTCTTCCTTTCTAATCATTGACTTCAACATCCAATCCAAATTCCGAAGGGAGAAAACGTGGGCAGACTGCATCAATTGTGCAAATGACAGAAGAAGCTAAGCGATTGCCAATAAGACAGGCTTCCTTCAGACTTTTGCCATAGGTAAGACCGACACTGACACCAGCAAAGAAGGCATCACCAGCACCGGTTGTGTCAACCACACTTACTTTCATGGCATCGATATAGCCATATTCACCATTATTGCTGGCATAAGCTGCGCCCTTATCACCCATTGTGACGACCATCTTGCAAATACCGGATTGAACTAGCTTGTCCTTAAGAATCTCTGCCATTTCTTCAGGGCTTTTCCCTTCATAATCTTCAAAGAACAGCATGCCAGCTTCCTGGATATTACAGACAAGACAGCCAGCCTGCTTCAAAAGATCTCTTCTTTTCAGGGCAATGGACATATTGGAAATGGCCGCATAGACTTGCTTGCCATATTTTTTGGCATAGTGGAAAATGCGTTTGACGATTTCCTTGTCCATATCGATTTCAATGGCAATGGAATCACAATCCTTGAAGATTTCATCCCCATGTTCATCGATGATCTTGACAATGCCAGATAAGTCCGGCCTTTTGGAAATGGAGGCTACAACATCGCCCTGATTATCAAATATTGCTAACCAGGTTCCAAGACCATCCTCACTGATACCGATATAATCAGTATTGACCTTATGGTTTTTGAGCTTGGCAATGGCGTCCCTGCCTAGTCCAGAATCATCAACTACTGAGACAAAGGTTGGCCTTAGTTCCAGATTGGCAATATCTTCAGCAATGTTTCTTGAAACACCGCCATGGACCTGTTCTACTCTGCCAACATTTCTGCCACCAGGTATATACTTGTCCAAAGGATAGCCTTTGACATCAATGAAAATAGCTCCTACAACAACAATGCCCATGTTTTTGACCTCCAAATTGCCTTTTTATCACAATGGATTATTGAACCTTCAATTCTTTTTATATTATTATAAAGTAAATAATTATGATTAACAGTAAAAAGAACAGCATTGGGATCCAATTGTTCCAGACGCCTAAAATCATTTATCAGGGCCATGAGTCAGACCTGATCCATAAGCTTGGCAAAAAGATCATCAGTCTTTTTGAAGTTTTTGTTATCAATGCCGGTGAAGCAGTTTCCAGTGATTATCTGATTGACAATATCTGGCCAGATAGTGAAGATGGACGCAATGTTTTGAAATACTCAATTTTCCGACTAAGAAAGGCCTTAAGTGATATTGAAGGTCTTGAGGGACTCGAACTGATCAAGACTGTTGAAGATGGCTATATCCTGAATCCGGCTTATGATTATGACATTGATGTCAAGAAGGCTGAGAATATCTATAAGAAGCTAGGTCGCAAGATGGATTATGATGGAAATGACTATAACTTGGGAAGAGAGCTTGTCAAGCTCTATAAGGGCCATTTCTATGTAACCAATAATGCACCTTTGGTTTTGACATTGGATTCAGAAAGACATAGTTCTCATTTCTCCAATATTGTAGTATCCATGTCCAAATATCTTTTAGCTAATCATCTTTATACCGAGATGATGTCATTGAACTACAATGCCATCATGATTGAACCTTTCTATGAAGGCCTTCATTATTACTATATGAAGGGTCTGATTGAAGTCAAGGATTATCATCGGGCCTTGCAATACTATGATGAGATCAATGAGCGTTTCTATAATGAATTGGGTACCGGCTTATCCCAGCAATTCAAGGATCTCTACAATGTCATTGTCGAAGATGATCGGGAGAAGGAAAAGACAGAACTGTCTGCATTAAGAAATGACATTGAACAGAATATCAAACTGGCTGGTGGTTTCTATTGTACCTATGACATGTTCAAGCATCTCTATGAAATAACGACCAAGGAATGCAAAAGAGAAGATAAACGCTGTTTCCTCTTGATGTTCAGCATTTCTGACAATATTGATTATTCAAAGCGAATGACTATCTCCAATAAGCTCAAGAAGATCATTGAAGAGTCCATTCGTACCAGCGATGTCTTTGCCAGAGTCAATAAGGATCAGTTTGTTTCCCTGCTTGTCTGCCGGGAAATGGATAATGTCTACATGATTGCTCAAAGAATATCAGCTAAGTTCTATAAGAAGTATTCCTCTGCCAAAGTAAGACTCAACTACTCGGCAATGGAAGTAACACCTGAATAAATACTAACGCCTGGCTTTGCAGGCGTTTTCTTTGGAGGCAAGGATGATAGATAGGGATTTGCATATTCACACCACTTTCTGTGATGGGAAGAATTCGGCTGAGGAAATGGTTTTAGCTGCCATTGACAGGGGACTTAAGACTATTGGCTTTTCTTCCCATAGCTATCTGCCATTTGACAATGCCTGCATGAAAGAGGATGTTGTTGAAGATTATATCCAGGAAATAAGGCGCTTGAAGGTCAAGTATCAGGACCAGATTGAAATACTATTGGGAATTGAAAAGGACTATTATTCCAAACTTGATACCAGTGTCTTTGATTATGTCATTGGCTCTGTCCATTTCATCAGGATGGGTGATGATCATGTCTGTGTTGACTATGATCTTCCAAGGCTAAAGGAAATGGTTGAGAAGCATTTTGCTGGCGATTATCTGGCGTATGCAGAAAAATACTATGAATTGGCAGGTGATCTTAAGGACATTGATATTGTTGGCCACTTTGATCTTGTGACCAAGTTCAATGAACAGGAAATGCTGATAGATACAAATGATTGCCGATATATCAATGCCTATCAAAAGGCTGCTGCTAAGCTTATCAGCAGGGGTGTCATCTTTGAAATCAATACAGGAGCCATCAGCCGTGGCTATCGGACAAGCCCTTATCCTGCAAGGGAAATCATTGACTATATCAAGGAAAAGGGTGGAAGACTGATGCTTAATTCTGATGCTCATCAGAAGGAAAACATAGCTTATCTATTTGATAAATATGAAAAGCTCCTTAGCAGATAAATGCTAAAGAGCTTTTTTCATTTCCTTCTTTTGCTTATACATATCGAAATCAGCCAAGGTTATCAGATATTTGATATCAATGTCACTATCACTCCAGGATTTGCCAGCTGCCATTTTGCATTCAAATGGCTTGTTTGAATTCAAGTATTTCAAGCGGTGAAGAACAAGGGAAATCAGATGATCAAGGTCGTTCTGGTTAATATTGACAGCTACGACAATGAATTCATCGCCACCATAGCGATAGGCATGAATGGAACGGTTGGTGATTGAACGAATGGCTTCGGCAGCTCTGATGATGCATTCGTCACCTTCATTATGGCCTAAGCAATCATTGATTTCCTTGAGATTGTTGATATCAAAAAAGAGAATGCCACAGCATCGAAGATTGACATATTCTGTTTCAATCATATTGTCCAGCTTGGAGCGATTATAAAGATAGGTCAGATTGTCCCTTTCGGAAATCTTGATCAGTTCCTTCTTTTCCATGATGGTTTTGGTATTGTCAATCAAAAGGACAACCATGGTCCTTTGATGGGATCCGTTTTCGTGGACGAAGAATTGGGTATTGAAATAGCGGTAGTCACTATATCCTCTGTTGATGATGCGATAGGATACTTTAACATTTGTGCCAATTGGACAGGACGTGAAGTAGGCGGGATGGGTCTTGGCGATGAAGTTTGCCAAATCATCGGGATGAATCCTCTTCAATGTCTCTTCATAGACCTTTGACCAAGGAACATCATAGTTCTTGACAATGACCTCTTCATTTTCAACCACAATCTTGGCAATCAGATCAGTTTCCAGGTTGATGAAAACTGCTAAGGTGTAGGTGCCATTGATAGAATCGGAAAGGATTGTATTTTTTAGGGCCAAATCCTTTTTGGAGGAAGTAGTATCGATGATTTTGACAATCAGATAATCTTCATCCACAAAGGAAGAGATGATGATTTTCTTATAGGAGCCATTCTTGAGTTTGATGACTCCTTCGATTTTTGCCCCATCCTTAAGGCTTCTAAGAGCCTTGGGGTCAATCATTTCCTTGAATTTCAAAAAGTCATCATCATCAATTATCTCTTCTGACATTGCCAAATGAATCTGAGGATTGTTTCCATAAGTGTTGAGAATGGAAATGATATCCTCTTTGGCATGAATAATTGATAATGAAAGGTCATTTTTATCAATTGCAGCGACTACATCACAGCCTATGCAGATGTTTTTGATTAGATTCTGGGATTTCAAGTCAATCATAAAGCACTTTTATTATAGAGAATGAAAGTATATCAATCAAGAAGGATGCTTAAATCGCATCTTTGCCTAGAATTTTTCTGCCAAGCTTTGAGGCTGACCGTTCACAATAGAGGGAGTAGTAGGAAATCCGCTTTTTCTTGCGCAAATGTTTGAAATAGGGAAGCGTCGCCCAAAGAAGGGAAGGGATTCCGATTATTAGAAGATAGAAAGGACCTAAGATGATTGATTGGATGGTATGGCCATATTCATGGACAAGAATTCTTTCATCATGGTGGCCATAGAAGATGAATAGCCCTAATGCCAGACTTGAATGATGATGCCAGCGCTTGACATAAGCTCCATGATAAAAATAGCATTCATCATGGCTGATGAAAAGCCAAAGAATAAAACCCAGAATGTTTTGCAAAAGCCCCCAGCTTAGTTGCAATAGATAATAGAGTGCTAGCAAGTCAATTCTCCTTTAGCCTTAGGACATAATAGCTGATAGAAAGCGGTTGGTCGAATTTGATGCCAAAATCCTTGAAAGTGACCATTTTTTCAAAGCCAAAACGGGCATGAATCCTTTCGCTTCGAGTATTGTTGGCGGTAATAATGGAGACAATATTCCAATATTGAAGTTTTTTGGCCTCATTGATTATGGCTTCCATCAGTTCCTGGCCATATCCTAAGCCTAAATGCTTGTAGTCAAGATAGATTGAAAGATCAGCTGTACAGTCATAGGCTTGTCTTTGATTGAAGTGGTCAAGATAGGCATAACCGACAATTGTTCCATTGATTTCCTTAATCAAGAAGGGATAGTTTTTGGCAATGGCAGTGATTCTTTTTCTGAAGTCATCTAAAGTGGGCACTTTGGTTTCAAAAGTAATGACAGTGTTTTTGATATAATAACTGTAGATATCAAGGATAATTGGAATATCCGTTTCTGTTAGTTTTCTAATCATAGTTGTAGTGAGGTAAAAATGATAAAGGAATTGGTAAAAAGCAGTCGCAGCTATCGCAATTTTGATAGCAGCTATGAAATGAAATTGGAAACATTGCACGAACTGGTCGATATTGCCCGTTTCTGTCCATCCAGCGTCAATCGTCAGCCCTTGAAATACTATTGCATCAGTGCTAAGGAAGAAGTTGGAAAGCTGATGCCGCTCTTAGGCTTTGCCAAGGCGCTTAAGAATCGCAAATTGCCGGATAAGGGCAAGGAACCAAATGGTTTCATCATCATCTGCCATGATTTGACAATCGCCTCATCCAATGCCTCAATCGACAAGGATGTTGGCATTGTTGCCCAGAGCATTCTCTTGGGAGCTTGTGAAATGGGTTTGGGCGGCTGCTGCATTGGCTCCTTTGTACCTGATGCCGTCAGGGAAAAGCTGGAGCTTGACAAGCGCTATTTGCCAAAACTGGTCATTGCCTTAGGCAAGGTGGCGGAAACAGTAGTGCTGGAAGATGTGAAGGAAGATGGAGATATCAGCTATTATCGAGATGAAGATGATGTTCATCATGTCCCTAAGCGCAAGCTTATCGACTTATTGATCAGATAGCTTGTTCTTTTCGTTGGCCAGGTATTTCCTTAGCTGGTTGATATACTCCATGCCGATATCTGATAAGATGGAATGTCTTTTGGTAAGATAGCCGATTTCCATGATTGAGTTAGGATTTGATTCATCAGCCTGATAGGGAATGGCCAGGTAATCTGAACCATTGAGTTCTTCGCAGATGATTCCTGAACAAAGGGTATAGGCATTCAGACCTACCATGAGGTTTAACATTGTTGCCCGGTCGTTGGTCTTGATTGTGCGCCGATATTCACTATCACCCAAGATCTCTTCTGCAAGATACATGGAGTCAACGCTTCCCTGTTCAAAGGACAGGCAAGGATAATCAAGCAGTTCAAAGAAACTGATTGACTCCTTCTTTGCCAATGGATGATCCTTGTAGATATAGACATAGGCATTGCATTCAGTCAGATGATGGAAGACAACATCATAGCTGTCAAAGAGCTTGGACAAGTATTTGCGATTAAAGGATGACAGATAGAGGATGCCGATTTCACTACGGGAATTGCCGACATCTTCAATGACATGCATGGTTTTGGTTTCCCTGATAGCCAATTGGTACTTGGCGGTATCATAATGCTTGACGGTTTCAACAAAGGCCTTGGTTGCAAAGGAATAGTGCTGGGTTGAAACTGAGAAGGTCTTGGTGAGGTCTTCTTTGGAAACATAACGGTCCTTGAGCAGCTGGTATTGCTGGTAGACCTGACGGGCATTGCTGAGAAAATCTGAGCCTTCTGGCGTCAAGGAAACACCCTTGGAATTGCGGATGAAGATGGTTATTTCCAATTCATTTTCCAGTTCCTTGATGGAAGATGAGAGGGTAGGTTGGGAAATGAAAAGCTTTTCTGCCGCTTTATTCATTGATCCAACATCAGCTATTGTCAGGGCGTAATTGATTTGCTGAAAAGTCATAGTATCTTTTGATATCCTTTCAAAACTCAATAGATAATATTTATAACTAAATCTTAGCACTCAATTAAGACTCAAAACCATCAATATCACACATTTCAATGCTATATTTTTATTAATTATTTAGTTAGGTGTTTATGAAACAAAAACTGCAGAGATTCTTTGCTGGAAGATATGGCATGGATCAGCTTAATAAATTTCTCTTCATCTTTGCCTTTGTCCTGATTGTCCTATCATCATTTATGAAAAACAGCCCATTGCTTGGAATGCTGCTATATCTTCTGGGACTTGTGGCCTGGGGTTATGAGCTCTATCGCTTGATGTCCAAAGATTATTATCGGCGCAAGAGTGAAAATGAGCGCTATTTGAAGGCAAGCAATAAATATCGCCATCAGGTGATGGCCATCTATTATAATCTCAAGGACAGGAACAATAGCTATTTTGTCTGTCCGGAATGCGCGAAGATAGTAAGAGTACCTAAGGGAAGGGGTTCAATCATCATCCATTGTCCTAACTGCAACTGCAGTTTTGATAGGAAGAGCTGATTGTGTTTGGCTATATAAGCATTAACAAGCCTGAGCTCAAGTTCAGGGAATATGATGAATACCGAGGGTTCTATTGCGGATTATGCCACAGTCTTAAAAGACATGGACAGTTTTCCAGACTGACCCTTAATTTTGATATGACCTTTCTGGCAATTCTTTTGACCGACCTTTATGAGGCGGAAACCAATAGCTATGAATTGCGCTGTCCAATTCATCCTTTGAAAAAGGAAAGGGTCTATGAAAACAAGTATCTTGATTATTGTGCAGATATGACCATCATTCTGGCGTATTTCAAGAATGAAGATGATATCAAGGATGAAAGGATGGCCTCATCAAAACTGGGCAATCTTTATTTGGCCAAGCGTTTCAAGGAAATCAGTGGCAAATACGAAGCCAAAATACAAAGAATCAGGGAAGCCCTTGATGAAATCAGCAATCTTGAAGCTTCAGAAAGCAGGGAAATTGACTATTTGGCCAGTGCAAGTGGTAAAATGCTAGGTGAAGTCTTCAGATATGAAGATGATCACTGGGCAAAACAGCTCTACCAGATGGGTTTCTATCTAGGCAAATATGTCTATTTGCTTGATGCCTATGATGATCGGAACAAAGACAAAAAGAAAGGCTGCTTCAATATCATCAATGAGATGGAGCTTGACAAGGACAAGGTTCTGGAATTATTGGAAATGATGATGGCTGAAGCGGCAGATAGATTTGAAGTACTGCCAATACTTGATTATGCAGGCATCTTGCGAAATGTCATCTATGCTGACATTGCAGCCAAAATGGATGAAATCGATAAAAGAATGGAGAAAAAGTGAGAGATCCCTATGAGATTTTAGGAATCAGCAGCACCGCTACTGATGATGAAATAAAAAAGGCCTATCGGACGCTGTCCAAGAAGTATCACCCTGATGCCAATATCAATGCGCCAAACATCAATGAACTGACAGAGAAGTTCAAGGAAGTCCAGAATGCCTATGATACTATCATGGATATGCGCAAGAAAGGCTATACTGGTGATTATGCATCATATGCCAATCAATCAGCCTATAATGGCTATAACAACAGCCAGAACTATTCATATCGCGAATATGACAATTTCGCTGATTTTTTCAATGACTTCTTTACTGGTGGTCAGCAATTCTATGGCCAAAGCCAAAACAGTGATGAATTATACTATTTCCAAGCTGTAAATCATATCAAACAGGGCTATTATCAGGATGCTTTGCGAACACTTGAGGCTATTAGGAATCGTGATGGACGCTGGTATTACTATAGTGCTATTTGCCATAGTGCCTTAGGCAATAACATCAAGGCAATGGAAGAAATTGAAACAGCTCTGCAATATGAACCTGATAATGCCAATTATCGCCAAGCCTATGAGCGTATGCAAAGGGGCAGGAAGGCTTATCGCAATAAGACTTACAGCTCCAGCAATTATAATGGTGGCTGTGTCAATTGCTGTATCAGATTGGCAGTTCTGAATATGGTTTTGAACTGCTGCTGTGGAAGGGGCTACTTCTGTTGCCTCTAGGAGAGATGGATGGTTAGGGAAATATGCAAGGATGAAAAGAAGCTCAAAAAGAAGAGCAATAAAGCCAATATTGGTGATGAACGCATTGTTTATGATCTGATCGATACTCTAAAAGCCCATCGTCATGAATGTTTGGGCATGGCGGCGAATATGATTGGTGAAAACAAGCAGATTATTGCTGTCTATGTTGGTGCTTTGATCATCGCGATGATCAACCCCCGGATTATTGACAAATCGGAACCTTATGAGACCTATGAGGGCTGCTTAAGCCTTGAAGGACAAAGGAAGGCCATACGTTACAAGCGGATTGAAGTGGAATTCGAAGATAGCCATTTCAATAAGACCAGACATATATTTACCGGTCTGACTGCTCAGATTATCCAACATGAAATCAATCATTTGGAAGGAATGCTTATTTAGGAATGAGAAGAGCCATTCCTTTTTGCCGTCAGAAAGAATATGTTATCATTGATGTTTTTGAGCCCTGCATGTCCTTTGTGCATGCAGTTTTTTTGCGTTTTGGTTATCAGACATCACTCATCAAAACCACAAAACCGGCAGACTTTGAAGACCTGATTGTCGAAGCAATTCAAAACAATGGGGTTGCTGGTGAAATACTGCTAGTAGATATCTTTGAGGATGGCCTTGTCAAAAGAATAAAGGACAGGGTCGGTGATGATAAAAGCACCTGCATCAAAGAGTTCAATGCCTATGGGATTGGTGGCATCAGGTTCTATCGCTATCTGCTCTATGCCATTATCATTTCTGATCTTTTGACTCTTTATGAAATAAAGGACAGCAAATGCTGGCTTAAGGAATTTGCAGAATTCATCAGTACTGATAAGAATCTGACCTATGAAGATTTCAAAGGCTTTATGGCAATGATTGCCAGGGATTTAAAAATGCCGGCAAACAGCAAGCCTTTGATCAGTCATCTGGTTCTTGCTTATCTGAAGGATAAAGGTAAAATGTCTGAAATCTGTTGCCGTTATCTAAAGGAAAAGCTTCTTGATATAGAAAAGATGCTGAATGATGAAAAAGAATGTCATCCCTTAAGAACTGTTGTTGATGACCGTAAAGCCATTGTGGACTACTATCTAAAAAGATGGGCAAACCCATCTTAAATGATCTTTAGGATATAGAATTTCAGATATTCGCTCTCAATAATCTCCCTTGAGCGTGGATGGTCCTTCGATTGATAGGTGATGGAGACAATTTCAAAACTGACATTTGCCGCCAGAGCTGCTTCGCTTAACATCTTTTTGAATAATTCATCTTCCAGATATCTTGAACATGAACAGCTGATAAGATATGAACCTTTATCCAAAAGCTTCATAGCTCTTTTATTGATGTCCTTATAGCCATTATAGGCTTTGTTTACATCCTTGCGAGCCTTGGCAAAGGCAGGTGGATCAAGGATGATGATATCGAATTCACCTTTTTGGCATCGATCAAGATATTCAAAGACATCAGCCACCACGAAGTCAATATCAAGCTTGTTAAGCCTTGCGTTTTCCTTGGCTTTATTGATGGCAACAGGTGAGAGATCAACGCAGACAACTTTGCTGGCACCACCGAATTTGCCGTTGAGGCCAAAACCGCCAGTGTGGCAGAAACAATCAAGGATCCTTTGTCCTTTGGCCATTCCTCTAAGGAGCAGGCGATTGTCTTTCTGATCAAGGAAGTAACCGGTTTTTTGTCCATTTTCAACATCGACATTCAGATAAATGCCATTTTCATTGATGATGGTTTTGGTCTTGTTTCCTAGGTAAGGTTTCTTATAAAGGGGAAGCCCTTCCTTCTTTCGAATGTTGATGTCATTTCTTTCATAGATAGTGGTGATTTCCTGTTTATCATCATTGAGAATTTCCAGAATCATCTGATAGATGACATCCTTGGTCTTTTCCATTCCAAAACTTGAAATCTGGCTGACAAGAATATCATTGTAGCGATCAATGACTAGACCCGGCAGACCATCGGCTTCACCAAAGACCAAGCGGCAGTTATTGAAGTTTTCTTTCATCATTTCCTTACGCTTACTGCAGGATTTTTCAAGAAGCTGATAAAAGAATTCATTATCAATATTGATGTCATTGTCTTTTGCCAGGATTTTGACGGTAATATGGCTCAATAGTGAAACAAAGCCTGTACCTAGGTATTCATTGGCATTGGTGATGATGTTGACGACCTCTCCATTTTCAAGACCGTCGGGCAGTTTATGGATGTTGTTGGCATACATCCACATCTGGCCTTTTCTCAGATATTCGGCACCCTGGTCAGTGATTGTGATTTGCTTGGCATTTTTCATGCTTTGATTATATCAAAAGCATCTATGATAAAATAATATATTATGAAACAAAAAGTTGGACTGGTAATGGAAGGCGGAGCTATGCGGGGACTCTTTACAGCTGGAGTTCTGGATGCCTTTATGAATCACGGCATAGAATTTGCTGGGGCAATAGGGGTCTCGGCTGGTGCTGTTTTTGGACAGAATGTCAAATCAAGGCAGGTAGGCAGAATCCTGCGCTACAATTTAAGATTTTGCCAGGATGAGCGTTATTGTTCTATCAAATCGCTTTTGGAAACCGGTGATCTATATAATGTTGATTTCTGCTATCATCGCATTCCGGAAGAGCTTGATCCCTTTGATGCCAAGACCTTTGATGAGAATCCGATGGAGTTCTATGTTGTCACTACCAATTGTGAAACCGGAGAACCTTATTATAAGAATCTGACTAGGCTTTATGCCGACAATGTTGATTGGTTCCGGGCTTCAGCTTCAATGCCAATGGCCGCAAGACCGGTCAGAATAGGTGATTACCACTATCTTGATGGGGGAATCTCTGATTCCATACCTTTAAGGAAAATGGAAGAACTGGGCTATGAAAGAAATGTTGTCATTGAAACAAGGCCCGCAAATTATATCAAGAGAAACAACCCTTTGACTTTGGCTATCATGGCCTCTGTTCCCTATCCCAAGATCAGAAAAGCCCTGGCTCTAAGGCCAAAGAAATATCAGGAACAGCAGGAATATGTTATCAAAGCAAATAATGAAGGCAGGGCATTAGTCATCAGACCTGATGCTGATCTGCCGGTTTCCTATCTTAACAATAAGCCGAAAGATATCCAGAAGACCTATGATTTAGGTTATGAACAAGGACTTAAGCATTTGGAAGAAGTCAAAAGATTTATTGCAGGAGAATGATCATGGAATTTGTGTCTACAAGAAATCACAAACTGAAAACAACAGCTGCTAAGGCAATCATTGAGGGACTCGCTCAGGATGGTGGCTTATATGTGCCAACATCATTGCCACTGCTTGCGATAAACGAATTAGTCGGCCTTGATTATCATGATCTGGCTTTGGCAATACTGTCTAGCCTCTTTGATGATTTCAACAAGGAAGAGCTTTCTGTTGCCTTGGATAAGGCTTATGGATTATTCGATACCAGGGAAGTAGTGCCACTTAGTACTATCGGTGATAGATATCTTCTGGAGCTTTATCATGGTCCAACCAGTGCTTTCAAGGATGTAGCCCTGACATTATTGCCGCATCTATTGAAGATGGCTTATAAGCAAAGCGGTTGTGACAAGAAGATCTACATCCTCACTGCCACTTCTGGTGACACCGGCAAGGCTGCCCTTGAAGGTTTCAAGGATGTTGAAAACACATATATTACGGTCTTTTATCCTCATGAAGGAGTATCGGAAATCCAATATCGCCAGATGGCAACAACTGCAGGAAACAATACTCAGGTCATTGCAGCAAGAGGCAACTTTGATGATTGCCAGCGACTAGTCAAAAAGGCCTATAATCATAAGACATTCAGAAAATATGATAAGGTACAGCTATCATCTGCCAATTCCATCAATATCGGCCGCCTGTTCCCACAGATTGTCTATTACTTCTCATCCTATCTCCAACTTGTCAAAGATGGAAGAATCAAGATGGGCACTAAGGTCTCATTTGTGGTGCCAACTGGCAACTTCGGCAATATCCTAGCGGGCTATCTGGCCAAGAAGATGGGACTGCCTGTTCTTCATCTCATCTGTGCATCCAATGATAATGATGTCTTGACGGAATTCCTGGATACAGGTGTATATAATGCCTGCCGTCCTTTCTATCTGACTACTTCGCCATCCATGGATATTCTGATTTCAAGCAATCTTGAAAGGCTGCTGTATTTTGCCAGTGGCGATAGTGAAATGGTCAAAGGCCTGATGGATGACCTAAGCCAAAATGGCCGCTATCAGATAAGTGAAGAGCTGTTAAAGAAGATCCAGTCTGAATTCAGGGGCTATTGTATCAAGCAGGATGAAGTTGCAAGACTGATCAAGGAAGCCTTTGAAAATGATGGCCGTCTGATTGACCCTCATACTGCAGTTGCCTATGGGGCAGCCAAGAAATACGAAGAGGAAGTGCCAGTTATCATTCTTTCGACAGCGTCACCTTATAAGTTTGCCAATAATGTCTATGCTTGCATAAAGGAAAGAGCTGCTGATGAATATGAAGCTATGGAACTATTGGCTAAAACAAGCGGTATGCCGATTCCTAAGAACCTTTCGTCATTAAAGGAAATGCCGATTCGCCATCAGGAAGTCATTGATATTGAGGATGGCCTGAAAACCATTGAAAGAAAGCTGCAGGAACTAAGCCATGATTAGTTTCAAGGTTCCGGCAACGACCGCAAATTTAGGACCAGGCTTTGATACGATGGGTCTGGCTCTTGAACTTTTCAATGAATATCGAGTAGAAATCAGTGATGAACTCATAATTGAAGGCTGTCCACAGGAATATGCCAATGAAAGCAATCTTTTCTATCAGGCTTATCGTCTTGGCTGCCAGCATATAGGCATTAATGACAAGATTCATCTTGAAATGAAAGCCAATATCCCGATCAGCCGGGGGCTGGGATCAAGTTCAGCACTGATTATCGGTGGCTTATGTGCAGCGAGCTTCTTACATGATCATAGGCTAAGTGATGAAGATATCATCAGATTGGCTTGTAGGATGGAGGGTCATCCGGACAATGCTGTTCCTGCCTTTCTTGGCGGCCTGACAGCCTGTGTCATGAATGATGACTATCCTTTGATTATCCGAAAGAATCCGCATGATGATTATGTCTTTACGGTATTCATTCCTGATTTTGAAGTCAAAACAGCTGATGCCCGCAAGATTCTTCCAAAGGAAATCAGTCTGGCAGATGCAGTCTATTCATCATCAAGGGCAATCATGATGCTGGAAGCACTTGAAAATGGCAATGAGGAAATGCTAAGGGTCAGCGCAGATGACAAGCTGCATGAACCTTATCGCAGAAAACTGATCTTGGGCTTTGATGAATTAAAGCGGGAAGCAATCAGGAATGGCGCTATTTCCTTTTTGATATCAGGTTCAGGTTCAACTTGTCTAGCCATTTCCAAGACTGATGAATTGCCTCAGAGAATGAAGAAATATCTTGATAATTTGAAGGTCAATTGGCAATGTTTTAATCTCAAGGCCTATAACAAGCAAGTTACAGCACTCTAAATGTACATTTGGAGTGCTTTTGCTTATTGTCATATGCTAATATTAATAATATAAAGGGGATTAGGCTTTGGAAGAGTACAAGATAATCGAAATCAAGGAGAGCATTTTTGAAGATAATAACAAAGATGCCGAATGCTTGCGGGAAGAATTGCTGAAAGATGGCACTTTTCTTATCAATCTGATGTCATCGCCAGGTGCAGGCAAGACAACTTTTCTTTTGTCAACCATTGAACTTCTGCAAGAGGAGTTCAGGATTGGCATTATGGAAGCAGATATTGACTCCGATGTTGATGCCAGGACAATCAGCGATAAGACAAATGCCAAGGTCATTCAGCTTCATACTGGTGGCATGTGCCATCTGGATGCCGATATGACAAGGCAAGGTCTGCATGAGCTTGATAGCAGGAATCTTGATCTGGTTGTTTTGGAAAATGTAGGCAATCTTGTCTGTCCAGCGGAGTTTGATACGGGAGCTAATCTTAAAGTGCTCATTCTATCGGTTCCAGAAGGTGATGACAAGCCCTATAAGTATCCTTTGGCCTTTGAAGTAGCAGATGTATTGATCATCAACAAGATTGACGTCAAGGAATACTTTGACTTTGATTTTGCTAGAGCAATAGCCGAAGCAAAAAGGCTAAACCCCAATGTAAAAGTATTCCCGCTTAGTGGCAAAACCAAAGAGGGAATAAGGTCTTGGGCAGAATATCTTGCTCAATGCATAATGAAGTACAAGGAGAAACAAAGAGATTTATGCCAGGAATGTATCCGAAAGTAAAACCTAGGATGATGGGAGACAAGAATCCTCGTAAGAAGATTATCGCCTTAGGTAAAAAGATCACCGATGTAGCTGTTCACAAATTGACAGGCATTACATCAAATGACCCAGAATACTGGGGTTTAGCAGAAATAATCACTGATGAAATGGCTGATGTCGCATTGGCGATGAAAATGAGAACCCCATACACTATCAATGAATTGATGTCCTTATGCCATAAGAAGGAAGAGGAGAAGGAATCATTCCAGAAGCTCCTGGATGAAATGTCATATATTGGCATTCTTGAATATGATTATGGCTATCATTATGACCATAATGGCAGAACTGCTCCTCAGTCTGAAAGAAGATATATTCTGCCAATGTTTGTTCCAGGCTCAGCTGAACTTTTCAATATGGAAGAGGATCCTGTAACTGGCATCAACAACCGAATTATTGATCATCCTGAAGTCTGTTCCTTCTTTGAAAGAATGACTTTCATACCGCTTGATGGCATTACCCAGATGGTGCCACCTGGTGGTTCTGGCATTGGCATGCATGTCATCCCAGTTGAAAAAGCCATTGAAATGAACAATGAAAGCATGGACATTGAACACCTTTCCTACTGGTTAAAGAAATATGAAGGACATATTGGCGTTGGCCAGTGCTCATGCCGTGCATCAAGAGCAGTCCTAGGTGAGGGTGTTGCGGATGACAAGGAATCATGGTGTATTGGTGTTGGTGATTTTGCCGACTATTGCCGTGAAACTGGCAAGGGCCATGACATTACTGTTGAAGAAGCTTTGGCAATCCTCAAGAGAGCTGAAGATAATGGCTTTGTTCACCAGATTACCAATATTGATGGTGAAAACAAGATCTTTGGCATTTGTAACTGCAATGTCAATATCTGTAATGCCCTAAGAACTTCCCAGCTTTTCAATACTCCTAATATGTCTGCTTCCGCTTATACTGCAGAAGTAACACCAGAGAACTGTGTGGCTTGTGGTGGCTGTGTTGAACACTGTCCAGCCGGAGCTGTCAAATTAGGTCAGAAACTCTGTACAAAGAATGGTCCAGTTGTTTATCCACGCCATGAACTTCCTGACAATGTGAAGTGGGGCAAGGACAAATATGACGAGGATTATCGTGATAACAATCGTATCAACTGCTATACAACCGGTACTGCGCCATGTAAGACAGCTTGTCCTGCCCATGTCGCTGTTCAGGGCTATCTCAAGATGGCTAAGGAAGGCAGATATCGTGATGCCTTGGCTTTGATCAAGAAGGAAAATCCATTCCCAGCTATCTGTGGCCGTGTTTGTAACAAGCGTTGTGAAGATGCATGCACTAGAGGAACAATTGACAAGGCTGTCTCAATTGATGCGGTCAAGAAGTTTGTTGCCGATCTTGATCTCAATTCTGAAACCAGATATGTCCCAGAAGTCGTTATGGCTGTATCTCCTGCAAGACTTCATCCAATTGACCACTGGTCACAGAAGATTGCCATCATTGGTGCTGGTCCTGCCGGCATGTCCTGTGCATATTATCTTGCTACAATTGGCTATAAGCCAACAGTCTTTGAAAAGCATGAAAAGCCAGGTGGCATGATGGTATATGGCATTCCATCCTACAAGCTTGAAAAGGATGTTGTTGAAGCGGAAATCGATGTCTTAAGAGAATTGGGCGTTGAATTCAGATGCGGTGTTGAAGTTGGCAAGGATGTCACTCTTGATGATCTGCGCAAGGAAGGCTTTGAAGCATTCTACTTGGCTATTGGCTGTTCAGCTGGCCGTCGTCCAAATGTACCAAATGATGATGCAGAAGGAACATATACAGCTATTGAATATCTAGCTGAAGCAAATACCGGCAAGAAGCGCTTTGAAGGAAAGGTAGTTGTTGTCGGTGGTGGCAATGTCGCTGTCGATGCTGCTAGAGTATCCAAGAGAAGTGGCGCAAGCGAAGTGACAATGCTTTGTCTTGAAAATGAAGAGGAAATGCCAGCCTCCAAGCAGGAACAGAGGGAATCCAAGGAAGATGGTGTCAAGATCATGAATTCCTGGGGTCCAAAGGAAGTGCTGGTTGAAGATGGCAAAGTCAAGGGCATTGTCTTCAAGAAGTGCCTGGCAGTCAAGAATGCTGAAGGAAGATTTGCACCAACTTATGATGAAAATGAGACTATCACTATTGAATGTGATCGTGTCATCTTCGCTGTTGGCCAGGCTACAGTCTGGGGTGACCTTTTGAAAAATGAAAAGGTTGAATTCCAGGGACCAAGAATTGTCGCTGATCCTCTGACATATCAGACTGGTCAGCCAGATATCTTTGTGGGTGGTGACTTATATACTGGTCCGAAGTTTGTCATTGATGCAATCGCAGCTGGCCATCAGGCTGCTGAATCACTCCATCGCTTTGTTCATCCAAATGCTTCCATGACTATTGGCCGCAATAGAAGACAATATATTGAACTTGATAAGAACAATATTGAAGTTGGTGGCTATGATACAGCTGATCGTCAGGAAAGCGCAGTCAATGAAGCGATTGACAAGATGGGCTTTGAAGATAACAGTCTGAACTTGACAGAAGAACAGGTCAAGATTGAAACCAATCGTTGCTTAAGCTGTGGTGCTTCTGTTGTTGACCCTAACAAGTGCATCGGCTGTGGTGTTTGTACAACCAAGTGTGAATTTGATGCTATCCATCTCTACCGTACTCATCCAGAACGTTCGCAGATGGTTGTAGCTGAAGACAAATTCAAATATATCATTCCTTATCAGCTCAAGAGAATGGGTCGCATTCTGACAGGCTATAGGAGCAAGGAAGAAAAGGAACACGAGAAGAAATATCAGGAATTCTTGCAAAAGAATGGTACCAGATAATGCATGAGCTCGGAGTTGTCTTTTCGGTTATTGATAATGTCAAAAGAGTTGCCAAGGAGAATGAGGCTAATCATATCAATCGGGTGACTTTGCAGATTGGCGAAGTATCAACAGTCATTCCCAAGTATCTTGAAGATGTCTGGAAATGGGCAATTACCAAGCATGAGATGCTGACCGATTGTGAGCTTGTCATCAAAAGAATACCGGCTGTATCCTATTGCACCAATTGCTCTCAGGAATTTCGCACAGTTTCTAATGGCAAGATCTGTCCATATTGTGGAAGCGATCAGACCTATCTTAAGCAAGGCAATGAATTTATCATCAAGGATATTCAAACATTCTGATAATAAGATCCAGGGTTGAACCCTGGATCTTTTTTAGTCTTCTGCTTGCGATATTTGTGAAATATATTAAAATTAAATAGTTCAAAGAAAACGCAGGCTAAAGGGAGTGGAACAATTGTCCATATCCCAATTTGGACTGCATTATTCTATTCTTCGATGTATTGCATCCAACTGGAGCGAAAGCAAGAGAAAAACAATAATTCGAAGAAAATGATCAAGGACTTTTTGATGGAAAGGAGAAGGTCATGTTACTGACGGTGGATATTGGCAACACCAGCATTGGTTTTGGTGTCTTTGATAAGGAAGAGCTCATTGATGATTTCGCTTTGTCTTCAGGCATCCAAAGGACTGCTGATGAATATGGCATGTTACTGATTGACATGCTGGAGCGGTCTTCAATGCCAATCAGGATGATTGATGGTGCCATTATCTGCAGCGTCGTACCTAGTCTTACTTCACCTGTGGTTTCATCAATTCGCAAGTACCTGAAGCTTGAACCTATGATTCTCTCTCCTGGTGCAAAGACCGGTGTTTCTGTCCGCTATGACAATCCCAAGGAAATCGGCACTGACCGCATAGCGTTGGCTGCTGGTGGTCTGAATATCTATGGCAGTGGTCTTCTGATCATTGACTTTGATACAGCAACAACCTATGAATATATCGATGAAAAAGGGACATATCGCGGTGGATGCATTGCCCCAGGACTCAAGATTTCCATTGATGCCTTATCAGAGAATGCTTCCAAGCTGCCAGCAGTAGAACTAAAGCCCATGCAATCGGTGATTACATCCGATACTGTTTCTGCTATGCAAGCTGGCATCTACTTCAGCTTTATTGGCAGTGTAGAATATCTGATTGATCGCTTCAGGAAGGAAATAGGCAAGAGCATTAAGGTCATTGCGACTGGACGTCTTGGCAAAGCTATTGCCAAAAGCACAGAAAAGATTGATATCTATGATGAAAAGCTCATCTATCGGGGTCTAAGGATCATTTATGAAAAGAATAAAGGCAAATAGCTTCTTTGAACTTCTGAAAAAGGGGTTTGGAAAATGAGAAACGAACGAACAAAAAGACTGGTGACAATCTCACTCTTTGTAGCGATTGTTGTTGTCCTTCAGACAGTAGCTACCTTCATTAATTTCGGTGGCTTTCCAATCACGCTTACTTTAGTGCCTATTATTGTAGCAGGCGCACTATTTGGTCCTGGTGTTGGAGCTTTGTGCGGTACTGCCTTTGGTGTTGTGGTAGCGGTCATGGTTATTACTGGTGCTGATCCATCGGGTGCAGGCATGCTGGCACTTCATCCATTCATCACCTTGACTGCCTGTGTTCTAAAAGGCACTTTAGCAGGTCTTGTCTCGGCACTGGCTTATCATGGTTTGAAGAACAGAAATCAGACACTAGCCATCTTTGTAGCAGCTGCTCTTGCACCTATTACCAATACAACTACTTTGTTTCTGGTGATCATCATCTGGTTTGGCGGTACATTCGCTGCTCTGCTTGGTGCTTTGATGTCAGTCAATTTCATCATTGAACTTGTCATCGATATTCTCTTGGCACCTGGACTATTAAGAGTCATCAACTCTTATGGCAAAAGATAAGAAAGCAAAATGATAAAAAGGGCTGTCTCTAAGCTTATAAAGCAAAGGGACAGCCTTTTGTCATTCATGGATGCAGATGCGGCTAGAGCTCTCATCAAAAGCATTTTTTGCCATTGTACAGAATCTGAAACCATATCTTTCATAAAAGCCGATGTGATCAGTCAAGAGATAGACAGGGGTGATGCCATGCTCTTTCAAATCACTGACCACCATCTTCAAGAGCTTTCCGGCAATGCCTTTGCCTTGGATTTATAAATGCATATTCATTCATCATTCTTCGGTGATGATCATATCAAGCCTTTGATCGTTTTCATTCACAATTATCTTATCCATTTTCTGACAGGCAAAGCCAACACCAATCCTTCTTGCCCTGGGACAACTTTTCAGAAAACGGTCATAATAGCCACCACCATGGCCAAGACGATTGTTATTATCATCAAAGCCAACAAGCGGGACCAGTATGGCATCAATGGCCTCTGCACTGATAATGAGTCCATCTATTGGTTCTTTGATCTGATATTTGCCAGTTTTGAATTCATTGGCCTTGATAAATGCAAGTTCTCTTTCGATAATTTTGGGAAAGGCAAAGCGTTCATCATAGAGGCTTGTGATATCTGGTTCATTGGCGAGAGGATAAAAGGCAGCTATGCAGTTATCATTTTCCAACAGCTTCTTCAGCTTTCTTGCAATCACTTCACTTCTTTTCTCCTTTTCGGTCAGATTTTGAAGCCTTTCCCTGATAACCCTTCTTTGTTCAGATTTCATCAGTCAAGATAAAAGATCCTATCCTCAAGTCTTGGAGCAGCCTTGGGATATTCGCAATCAGGATAGCCCAAAGCCATATGGCCAATGCCCTCATAATCGCCTTCAAGTCCGATTTTTTCCATGATCTTCTTTCCAATCGGCATCTTCATTTCCTCATCAGCTCGATGGATCCAGCAAGCGCCTAAGCCCAGTTCATGAGCCTTTAGCAGCATATTGCCAATTACCAAGGCACCATCATGTCTAGCAGTTGGCCAATCTCTTTTGGCAATAACCAGCATGATGACAGGTGCATTATAGAAAGGATCAAAGTCCCTGTTCATGATACTGGCATTGGCTTTGGCGATTTCGTCTCTTAGTTCCTTGTTCTTGATGATGATGATCTTGGCCATTTGCCGATTCATGGCTGAAGGGGCATAAAGGCCTGCTTCAGTGATTTTCCTGATATCTTCATCACTTGGCATCCTGGAGGAATACTTCTTGATGCTTCTTCTTGTCAGCAGTAAATCAGTCATATTTAATCTCCCTTTCTATCTTAAGAGTACAGCAATGGTATTTTATTTTCATGTCTTTTTAGTATCATATTGATATGAATGTCACAATAACCATTGAAAACATAGAAGAAAAGGAAATGGAAAAGTATCATCTATATGATATTGAAAAGAAAAATGTTCTTGAATATGAAGACGCTTATGAAGCATCTTGCAAGCTTTATATTCTAAGCGATGGTGTCATGATCGATCGTAAGGCTGCTAGCCACCATACCAGGTTATCCTTAAGGGCCAAGAGCTATTGCCAGGTTGAAAGTGCTCAGGGCACATTGATTTTAAATGTGAAACTGCTTGCAATTGATAGAAAGGATGATATTATATCTATTGCGTATAGTGTTGAATCGCAAGAATTTCTATTATCAATTAAGTTTTGGGAGAGTATATGAGTACTAGATCGATGACTGATATTGCCTATGAATATGTTGGCAAACGCAAAACCAGTGTTCCTTTTGCAAAGATTTGGGCAGAGGTTGTCAAGACCACTGGCGTATCCAATGACCACATTGCCCAATTCTACTCAGACCTGACACTGGACCCACGATTTGTCTCTATGAAGGATAACAAATGGGTTTTAAGGGAAAGGGTAAAATACGAAGATAGTCATATAGATTTATCAGAAATTGAGCTTCTTGATGATGAAGATGAATCAGAAACTGAAGGTTCAGGCCAGGAAGTGATGTCAACTGAAGAAAGCGACTATTAATGGCTCAGAAATGAGCCTTTTTCTTTGGTATAATGTTTGGGATGAAAAAATACATTATCTATGATTTCAATGGCACGGTCCTTGATGATGTCAAGGTTTCATTAGCTGCCATCAATGTTCTATCTAGGAAATATCTTGCTAAGGAAATTGATCTAGCTGAATATCACAAGTGCTTTACTTTTCCAATCTCTTCTTATTATCAGAATGTAGGGTTTGACTTTTCCCTTAAGCCCTTTGAGGAAATTGGCCTTGAATGGGTAAAGGAATACAATAGCCGTCGCAGTGAATACGAACTTTTTCCAGGCGTTGTTGATCAGCTTGAAAGCAATCGCCAAAAAGGCAAGAAGAACATTCTGCTTTCGGCATCTGACCTTGATATGCTTAAGGAACAGCTAAGGGAACTTGGCATCTTTGAACTCTTTGATGAGGTTTTGGGCATTGATAATGTCTTTGCCAAATCCAAGCTTCCTATTGCCCTGGGGTTTATCAAGGACAAGAATCCTGATGAATGCGTGATGATTGGCGATACTCTGCACGACCTTGAGGTTGCTAGAGGCATGGGTGTTGATTGCATATTGGTAGCCAATGGCCATCAGAGCTATGAATCGTTGAAGAAGGAATATGATAGGGTTGTAAGAGACATCAGGGAGGTCGATTATGATTAGAATTGGTCAATCAAAGGATATCCATCGCTTGACTGAAGGAAGAAAACTGATTATTGGTGGAGTGGAAATTCCTTTTGAAAAGGGGCTATTAGGGCATAGCGATGCCGATGTTCTTTTGCATGCCATCATTGAAGCTTTGATTGGTGCCATGGGCTTAAAGGATATTGGCACCCATTTCTCTGATAAGGATCCCAGGTACAAAGGGATTTCTTCCCTTGTCTTGCTTGATAAGACAAGAATGATGCTTGAAGAAAATGGCTATGAAGTTGTCAATGTTGACAGTCTTATCATTATAGAAAAGCCGAAGATGGCACCACATCTTGACAAGATGAGAAGCAATATCGCCAAAGGCCTTGGGGTTGATGAAAGCTGTATCAATATCAAGGCAACCTGTGCTGAAGGCATGGGATTTATTGGCAGGGGTGAAGGAGCGATGGCAGAAGCAGTCTGCTTAATTAAGCACAAATAAGCAATAATTGCTATTAAAGGGTATAATAATTGTTATGAATATTATCAGTGTAAAAGATGCCGTCTTCTCCTATGATGGCACAAGAAACCATGTTGATGGCGTCAGCTTCGATATTGAAGCAGGTTCATATACAACAATTGTCGGCCATAATGGTTCAGGAAAATCAACTATGGCCAAGCTTATTGATGGCTTATTGGAACTGAAAAGCGGTGAAATATTTGTTGATGGCTTGAAGCTTGATCTTGAACATCTCTATGAAATCAGGTCAAGGATTGGCATTGTCTTCCAGAATCCCGACAACCAGTTCATTGGTTCAACAATCAGGGATGATATTGCCTTTGGGCTTGAAAACCATCAGGTCAAAAGTGAAGAGATGGATGCACTTATTGAGGAGTATTCAAGGAAAGTCGGCTTATTTGACCTGCTTGATAAGGAACCGCAGAATCTTTCTGGCGGCCAGAAACAAAGAGTAGCGATTGCTGGAGCCATGGCGATGCGTCCAAAGATCATCATCTTTGATGAAGCAACATCCATGCTTGATCCCAAAGGCAAAAGGGATGTCAAAAGGCTGATGGCTGAACTTAATGATGACAATCGCTTTACCATTCTTTCCATTACCCATGATATTGAAGAAGTATTGCAGTCAGACTATTGCCTTGTCATGAATAAGGGCAAGGTCTATATGCATGATACCCCAGAAGAAATCTTCAAGCATGGTGCTGAACTTAAAAAGATTGGCCTTGACATACCTTTTATTGCCCAAGTCAAGGAAGAATTCAGGAAACAGGGCATTAAGCTGAAGAAGAATGACTTGGAAGGAGTTGCAGAAGAACTATGGCAATTAAATTCAAATCATTAAGCTACGTCTATGACTATGGCATGCCTTATGCCCATAAGGCTGTTGACAGCATTGATCTTGCGATCCGTGAAGGGGTCATTACTGCGGTTATAGGCGAAACAGGTTCAGGCAAATCGACAATGGTTGAGCATCTTAATGCGTTGCTACTGCCAACAGAGGGTGAACTGGAAGTTCTGGACTATAACATCATTGCCAATGAAAAGACCAAAGGTCTGAAGAATCTGCGCAAGCAGGTTGGCCTTGTCTTCCAATTCTCTGAATATCAGCTCTTTGAGGAAACAGTCATCAAAGATGTAGCATTTGGACCAAAGAACTTTGGCATGTCAGAGGAAGAGGCTACAAAAAAAGCCATGATGGCACTTAAACTTGTTGGTCTTGATGAATCCTATTATGAATTATCACCACTGGAATTATCAGGTGGTCAAAAAAGAAGAGTAGCTATTGCTGGCATTCTGGCATCAGAACCAAAAGTCATTGTCCTTGATGAACCAACGGCTGGACTGGATCCAAGAGGTGCCAAGGACATGATCAACCTCTTTGTTGAACTGAATAAGAAGTTCAATACCACTGTTATTATCGTTTCCCATGATAATGAGATGGTATATAACTATTGTGAAGATGTAGTTGTCATGAAGAAGGGCAAAGTCGGTTTCCATGGCAAGACAGTTGATCTATTCTGGGATAATAAGATGCTTGAGGACTTCAATCTTCTAGAGCCCCAGATTGTCACCTTTAAAAAATATCTGATGGAAAAGGGCTTCGAGCTCAAGAAGGAAGATCGGACAATTGAAGCTATTGCCAAAAGGGTAGCCAAGGAGGTCAATGGATGAAAACAGCAGTATTAGGCAAATACATGCCTCTTAATTCGCCAATTCATAATCTTGACCCTCGAGCTAAGATTATTGCCATGTTTCTTCTGATTGTAGCGGTCTTTGTGCCACAGAACTATTTCGTGACTTTAGGTCTTTTTGCCATCATTCTTATCTGTGTGATAATTTCCCGGATTGGCTTCAAATATATTCTCCAGGCTTTCAAGCCTTTGATTTTCATGATGTTCTTCCTGCTTGTCATCAATATCTTGACTGTTAAAAACGGCACTTTGCTAGCTAGCATTGGTCCTCTGAGCATCTATACAGGGGCACTAAGTTCAACATTGGCTGTTGTTACAAGACTTGTCATGATGATCATGTTAACAACACTTTTGACAGCAACCACTAAGCCACTGGATTTGACTCTGGGCATTGAATATATCCTTGGACCTTTGAAGATAGTCAAATTTCCTGTCCATGAAGTGGCAATGATGATTTCCATTGCCCTGAGATTTATTCCAACAATCATTGAGGAAACCATGCGAATCATGAATTCACAGAAATCCCGTGGTGTTGACTTTGAAGAAGGCAAGCTTAAGGAAAAGATCTCTGCTATTCTATCATTGATTGTTCCGCTATTTGCGGCAGCTTTCCAGCGGGCATATGATTTAGCTGATGCCATGGAAGCCAGAGGCTATGTTCCAGGAGCTAATCGGACCAAATACCGAAAACTTGCTTATCGGTTTTCAGATTTTGTGGTCATCTTTTTCTCAATTGCCATTCTAGGCTTAAGCATAGCTTCGAGGTTTGTACTCTAATGCGCTATAAGGTCACTGTTGCCTATGATGGAAGAGCCTATGTCGGCTTTCAATCACAGATCAATGGCCTGGCAATCCAGGATGTCATTGAGAAAGGCTTGCGCAAGATCTTCAATCAGGATGACTTGCGGATTGTTATGGCTTCAAGAACTGACAAGGGTGTTCACGCCAGGGATCAGGTCTTCCATTTTGATCATGAAAAGGTCATTGAACCTGCTAGGCTGAAGATGGCAATCAATACCTTTATGCCTAATGATATCCATATTTTGAAAGTAGAACATGTTGATAGCAGTTTCCATGCCCGCTATTTAGTCAAAAACAAGACTTATGAATATCTGGTCAATCTAGGTGAATATGATGTCTTTCTAAATGGCTATGCCTATCAATGTTACTACAAATTGGATATTGAAAAGATGATAGAGGCAAGCAAGCTCTTTCTAGGTACCCATGACTTTACATCGTTTAATACTTCACCAAAAGACCTTTATCCCAATCAGGTCCGTACCATCTATGAATTTGAAATCAGAAAAGATGGTGATCGCCTGACTTTCCATATCAAGGGCGATGGCTTTCTGAGGCATATGGTTAGAATTATTGTTGGCACTTTGATTGAACTGGGTCGGGGAAAGAAAAACATCTCCGATGTTAAGGAGATGTTTGATCATCCAACCAAGTCCAAGCGCCGTTACAATATCGATGGTGCCGGACTCTATCTGATGAAGATTGAATACTAAGGGCAATAGCCCTTTTCTTATTGTCTTTCCCCGCAGTAGTTGCAGTATTTGGAGTCAGCATCGATGGCTTTGCCACAATGCTTGCAATAGATCCTGTTATCACTGAGGCCATTCTTGAAAGCTCTTGCGCTTTTCTCAATGCCAATTGAAGTGATATCGCTGATATCATCAGATAAATTCATCATGTCTTCCTTGGATTCATCCATCAGGATATTCATGGTGTCAACATTCTTCTTTAGCATACGGGCACGTGCTTTAGGCGAAAACATTGTAACGATACTGAAGATGATGCCACCAAAGACCAGAACGAAGATGGTTATGAAAACAAAGGGGAAGACGGCTTCCAAGATATCAAAGAAATCAAATCCCATGTCAATACCTCCTGTATTACTGATTCAATTATATGATGAATCAAGGCAATTAAAATGGTTTTGTGATAGGAATAGGGTGGTCTATTTCTCTTGTGACATGCTGATAAGCTTTTTATATGATAATGTCTGATGCCTCTTTGCAGCTGCTTCTAAGAGGATTTTTCCAAAATCCTGGGTTAGGTACTAAGTGATTGCAAGGAAGAGCAGTCAGTGCAAGCCAGCTTGGCTCCGATAAGATTGAAGGAATGTAAAGTAAAAAAGTCCTATTTTATTGCATTTTGCAACAAATAGGACTAAAAGAATACTAGTGGTGCCGACGAAGGGATTCGAACCCCCGACCTACGCGTTACGAGTGCGTTGCACTACCGGCTGTGCTACGTCGGCATAATAAGCATTCAGCTTATTATCTGATTCTCTTGAGGAAGGAGTAACCCTTCATAAGAATATCATATAGCATTTTGATCGGTTTATTGACTGTATATTCAAATTGGCCAATCAATTCAACAACTTCACCACCATATTCCCTCTTATATGAATATAAGCCATAGTGTTCGGATTTAGGATCGAAGTTGCCAGAGATGCCATAGAAATTATAATACTGATAGCCTTCCTCTTTCATCTTTCTGATCATTTCAGCAATGATAATGACAGAAGTAGAGAATTCCTGCAGATAGTCCTTGTCATTTCCAGCTAAGAGCTGAATGGCTTCAATGCCACAGGTCATAAGGCAGATGGCTGAGAGGGGAACAATCTCTCCTCTTTCATCAAGGGATTTGTTAACAGTTGCCAGAAGCTTGTTTGATGAGTCAATAATGGAATTGTTGGTAGCGATAGTGTTAAGAGCCTTCTTGGTATCTTTTCCTTCAAGAAGGGCATTTTCTTCCTGTTTATCCTTGATTGTCTCAAGGAGGTTTTCCTTGCATTTAAGGAAATTGATTTCTGCTACAAATAGACGCATGAAACCACCATCATGCATAGCATTATACATCTTTTCATAATAGGCAAAGGAACGGTCGACAAAGCCTTTGCGATCAGCAGTCTTTTCCATCAGTTCCTTGAAGATATGGATTTCTGACTTGTCCAGTTCCCTTACTTCAACTGCCAAGGCATCCTTCTTCTTGGCTCTTCTTTTGACTGTTGTGCCAAAACCTTTGAAGATCTCATCATAGCTCTTATCAAGTGGTGTTCTGAAAAGGAAGCGGGGCTGCAGGTTTTCGAAATTGAGATTGAAGCCATTCTTATGGCAGTAGCCTAAATCCAGAAGATCATTTACTACCTGGCTGTTATCAAAACCACCTTCAACTAGATTGCCACCAATGTCCCTTTGCTTATAGGCGACATTTGGATCGATGATGAGTTCAAAGACATGCTTGTCTTTTAAACAGGCGATCAAATCACGATTGAAGTCTTTTAAGAGCTTTGAATTATTGTAGTCAAGCATAAAGCCTCGTGGGCAATAGGCTAGATATGAATTGATTACAGGCATCTTTTTTAATAGGAAAAGACCAAGAGCCAATATTTGGCCATTATCATCTTCATAGCCTAAATAGAGGCTTTTCCAGCCGGTCATGACTTTTAGATCAGCCCAGTTTGATGTCTGATGGAAGCTTTGCATTTCAAAGTTCCTGGCTAATCCATTGAAATCTTCCTTTTTAATTTCCTTTATTTGCATGTTTGTTTCTCCAATGAATGATAGTAGCGGATTCTTCTTCTGATTCTTAGAAGAAGGGAAATAAAGAAATTGGTCAGAGGTCTGGTAATGAAGTCAAATTCCCCAATGAATTCATCGAAGTCTCCACCAAAGCGCATCTTGAAGAGGTAGATGCCATAGATTGGACTTGTTTTGTCCACAACACCTTCAGAACCAAAGAAATCAACTTCTTTGAATCCTTCCCTGCTAGCATCCTTGAGGATGTGGTAATAGAGTTCATAATTGGCATTTAAAAACATCAGATCATCGCGATTGCCACCATGGATGGTCCAGACCTTATCATTATGTTTGGCAGTAATGATTGCCGAAAGAACCAAATAGTCATCCTTGATGTTGCTGATCTGTTCAAGATCCTTGAGCAAACGATTCTTCTTGTTTTCAAGTTCCTTGAGCCGGTTTTCCTTCTTCTTGCCATCAGGACGTGCACTAACAGCCTCTTCCTCCCTTGCTATTTCTTCTTTTTTCCTGTTATAGATATCCTTTAGCTTGTTGATATCAACAGCAGCAAGATAAATATCAGACATGTCAAAGGCATGAAGAGTTTCATAGAAATCCCTGAAGAACTTTTCGTCTTCTACATACATCTTCTTGCGTATTGCCGTTTCCTTCATGACTTCATAGAAGGCAGTTATATCACTGCTATCACCTTTCTTGAGAATCAAGCCATTAGGATTGTTATCCTTGAGAATCTTCCTTGTTGTATTGTGAAAAGAGGAAAGAAGCTCTTCTTCACTCCTATTGACATTGACTCTGAAAGTGAAACGAGGATTGGCAGTATCGATAAAATTGGTGGTAAAGCCCTTGTGCTTGCCGCCAAGATCCTTTAGCTTGGCGATGACAGCAAGGTTTTCAGGATAGTCTTCAATGATATTGCCGTCTTTGTCCAACTTATGGATGATCAGATCTGGATCAAGCTTAAGATAAAGGCCATGATGATTCTTGACATATTGCTTGAGGCCGCTAATGACGGCGGTTAAATCTGCATTGTCCTGGTAATTGGCAATTGGTCCTCTAGGACAATAGAAAGTTGACCATTTCAGGACTTTCTTTTCAAGAAGAAGGGCAGTAGCACAGAGCTTATCTTCATTGAAGAAGCCAAGATGGTGAACAAGATAGCCTCTTTTTTTATTAACTTCACCCCAAGGGTAGCTTTGCATGAAGTGGGTTCGTTCCTGCTTCTTGGCAAATTCATCAAACTGTTGCTGTTGTAGTTCCTTGATTATCATACTTATCTAGTATAGCACTTTTTTAAAAGATGCATTTTGATGCATGCATGGTCATTATTCAGCTTTTGGCAATGGATTAAGAAAAGCAGCTCATCCTGCACCATCCGGATATCCTTTCCACTATAGCCATATTCCATCAGTTCATCACCGCTGATGTTCAGATTCTTCAATGTAACCATAAAAGGCAAGAGCTTGTGATAACGCTTGGCATAGTTGTGATTGTGATAATGGTTCAGAACTTCCAGCAGTTCCTTTTGATAATGGTCATTGGCTAAAAGGCGGATGAATTCGTAATCATCATTGACATTAATTGAAAAAGCTTCCTTAAGGGTTTTGACTAATAGATCTTCGCTTTTGGAAAATTTGTATTCAACTAATGAAGTCTTGTCATCCTTTAATAGATATGCAAGCTTTTCGTAAGGACCTTGAAGATTGTCAATATCTTCATCAGGTTTTAATAGCGGGATAAAGCAATGGAAAACATCCAGATATTCATTAATGGTCTGATAGGTATTATCATATCGAAGAATCTTGAAGAGCTCCTCCTTTTTTCTTTCCATGGAGATATAGGATAGCAGTTCCTTATTGGCAAAAAGAGCATCCTTTGTCTTTTCTTCGATGGCAAAGCCAAGCTGAACAGAAAAACGGATAGTCCTCAGGATTCTTAATGCATCTTCCTTATAGCGCTCATTGGGATCACCAATTGCTCGAAGAATCCGGTTTTTCAGATCCTTTTGGCCATCAAAGAGGTCGATGATCTTGCTGCTTTTATCAAGACATAGGGCATTGATAGTCAGATCCCTTCTGGATAGATCCTCTTTTAGGTCATCAACAAATTCAATCCTATTGGGGTGACGGTGGTCAAGATAATCTGATTCCTTTCTAAAAGGAGTAATCTCAATCACGATGCCATTGATGTTAACAGCAACGCAACCGTGTTTTCTGCCTATATCATAATGAGGATGGTCTTTGAAGATCTTCCTGATTTCATCGGGGTTGGCATTGGTTGTGATATCATAATCAGAGACTGGACGTTTTAAAAGAAGGTCACGAACTGCTCCTCCAACAAGATAAGCCTGCTTGTTGTGGCTATTTAGCAGTTCAAGGGCTAGGTATGCTTCAGGGGCAAACTCTTTCATATTATGATTATAACAAAGAAAAAAGGTCTCAATGAGACCTTGCATGAGCTTAAAGCTTTTCGACTTTGACTGCCTGAGGACCTTTGTCACCGTTGTTGACTTCATATCTTACAGCCTGGCCGTCTTCCAAAGACTTATAGCCATCCTGAATGATTGAAGAGAAGTGGACAAATACTTCAACACCATCATCACCAGTGATAAAGCCATAGCCTTTAGTGGCATTGAACCACTTTACTTTTCCTGTCATTGTTTCCTCCCTAATATTTACTATCAAATCATAAAACATATGAAGGAATTATGCAAATAAATCAAGTACAATCTAATTGAGGTAATACCATTATGCAATATCCCGACTTTCTAAAGAAAAAAGATACGATTGGCATCTGCGCACCAAGTGCTGGCGTTGGAAAGAAGCTGGTTGAGTATGAGGAATCGTTAAGTGTTCTGAAAAATGCCGGCTATCAGATCAAGGAAACAGCCAGTGTCAGAATCAATGATGTCAGAAGCAATTCCGCAAGCATCAGAGCAAGGGAATTCCATGAACTATTGGCAGATGATGAAGTGTCCTTCATTGGCTTTGCGGCCGGTGGTGACTATATGTATGAAATGCTGGGTGATGTTGACTTTGATATGATTAGAAAACATCCCAAATGGCTTATGGGGGCTTCTGACCCCACTAATCTTCTCTATCCTGTCACAACTTTGCTTGATATAGCGACCATCTATGGCTACAATGCCGGTGGCTATAGCTTGGATGGTGGACGTAGCAATGATGACAATCTCAGAATCATTGCTGGCGATATCATCAAGCAGAAATCATATGGCTTCTATAAGACCTTTCTTGATGAGATTGATGGCAATGACATCAAGCATCCTGTCAATTGGAAAAGTGATAATGATTTCAAGGCGGAAGGAAGACTTATTGGTGGCTGCTTTGACGTCATATCTACACTGATGGGGACACCATTTGATGGAGCCAAGGACTTTATTAGACGTTATCAGGATGATGGAATCATCTGGTATTTTGACAATTATGCAAGAAATTCCTTTGACTTTTATCTGACATTGCTACAGATGAAATACGCAGGCTATTTTGAACATTGCAGGGCAGTGCTGCTTGGAAGGCATGCCTTTGGAAATGAAGAAAACATGACATATTATGAGGCTATGAAAAGGGTACTTGGTGCGATACCTTTTGCCTATGATCTTGATATTGGCCATACCACTCCGTGCATGACTTTGATCAATGGCTCCTATGCCACATTTGAAATAAGTGGCAATAAGGGTTCAATTGTCATGGAACTAAGATAAAAAGGCAGTCAATGCTGCCTTTTGAATCAATTGGGGATAGGGCTTTAAAAGGAAAATCTATAATTAAAAGCTATCCAAAGCAATAAAAGAGTGCCACCAGAATCAGGAACGCCAGTGAGCCTGCTATATTCATATGGCCTGAAATAGGCCGTTTTTCAATAGTTTTATATAAGCCGAGGGTGCTATTTGGTTCTATTCTCCATCAGCTTGTTGAAATAATCATAGAAGCCAATGATTTCCTTGACAGGTGTATTCCAGGATGTGACAAAACGGACAATGGTATGGTTATCATCATAAGCTCCCCAATCAAGGAAGACATAATCCTTGCGCAATTCTTCAATCAAAGAGTTCTCAAGGATTGGGAAGATCTGGTTAGTGGTGGAATTGCCATAAAGCTTGATGCCATGTTTCCTAAAGACATAAGCAAGGGCATTGGCCATGCGATTGGCATGCTTTGCCAGTTTGTAATAAAGTCCATTATTGAAGAATGTGCAGAAGGAAACACCAACAATTCTTCCTTTTGCCAGCATTGAGCATCGCTGCTTGATATAAAAACGGAAGTTTTCCTTAAGACTGTCGTTGACAATAACCATAGCCTCACCAAGCAAAGCGCCATTCTTGGTGCCACCAATATAGAACATATCAGCCATCTCTGCGATGTCTTTTAGTGTAAGGTCATTGTTGTTGGCGGTAAGAGCACAACCAAGACGTGCACCATCAAGATAGAGCATCAAACCATATTCATCACAGATTTCTCTGATGGCTTTCAATTCAGCTTTGGTATAGATAGTGCCAATTTCAGTCGAATCAGAGACAAAGACCATCGCTGGTTTGACCATATGTTCATCGGTATGGGCATCACAGATTCTTCTGATATCCTCTGGTCTTAGCTTGCCATCATCATTGGGAGCTGTCAGAATCTTGTGACCTGTTGCTTCAACGGCACCGGTTTCATGGGTGTTGATATGGCCGGTATCTGCTGAAATCACAGCTTCATAAGGCTTGAGAATTGCACTGATGGCAAGAACATTGCAAGGCGTTCCACCAGTGATGAAATGGACATCAGCCTGAGGCTGGCCTATTTCCTCTCTGATCATTTCCTCGGCTTTGAGGCAATATTCATCAAGTCCATAGCCTGCTGATTGCTGGAAGTTGACTTTGATAAGTTCCTCCATTATTTGAAGGCATGCGCCTTCCGAGTAGTCATTTGCAAAACTGTACATGGTATCTGCTCCTTAAGCTTTTTATCTTACTAGATAAGTATAATTAGCATTACTAGCCATTGTCAAAGAAAGCCATCACCTTAAGAATTGATTAATCTTTTAATGCAAGATTGATTGTATCTGCGATAATAATCGGCTTTCCTGATTTTTAATCCGCTTTTTGGCCATGCATCACATCTTTATATAAAAAGTCTTTTTGCTATAATCAAGTTATGAACAAAAAAAGACGAATTAGACCACTTAGGCTGGCGATGCTCATAGCCTTGGTGGTTGTATTTTTCATAAGCATCTTCTTCTCTATCAAACTGCTGATTTCCTTTGTTACAGATGGTGGAATCCAATCGGTCAACAGTGATGCTGGCAAGTATCGCTATGGAAAATGCGTGGTCTTTTATCCTAAGGGGGAATTGGGAAAGGAATATGCCAAGACTTTATGTACTAGCAAGGATGAAAGGGTAATTGACTACGAGGATGAATCATTTGGGGATTTCCATCACATCATCTATGAGGATCTTGATTACTATACAAGCAATGACTACAAGGAAGCAAAGCTAAGCGGCATCAAGAATGAAAGGGCGATTGTCTCTTCCTATCTGCGCTATTGCATGAAGAAGGACAATATTGATATTGCCTATACCTCTGACTTCCTATTAAAGACCAGTCCAGAAAACATTGACCTTAGTGAAGTCAGCTATGAATTGCTTTCAAAAGATGAGATTGGCGCTTATTTCAAGCAATATGACTATCAGGCAAGGATCCCTTCTGTTTATCTGCAAGGGCATTTCAACGAGGATCTTGGAGTAGAAGCCAAAGAACTTGAAAGGATACGCTACATCAATCCTGAACGCCCAATGCTGGCTTTGACTTTTGATGATGGTCCAAATGTCAATAAGAGCAATGGCGCAAGCAGTTTGGAAATAGTCAATACGCTTAGCGCTTACGATGCCAATGCGACCTTCTTTGTCCTGGGAAGCCGATTAAGCCAGGAATGTGTTGATTTCATCGGCACATCAATAGCTAATGGCAATGAGATTGGTTCACATACCTATTCCCATTCATATCTTACAAAGCAGAATGCTTCAGATATTGTGGATGAGATTACCTGGCCAAATAAGCGCATCAATGAGTCATTTGACTATGATATGAAATACTATCGTCCACCATATGGAGCTATCAATAGTGATGTCAAGGCCAATCAGCCATATCCGGCAATTCTATGGAATGTCGATTCTGAAGACTGGAAGTCAAGAAATGCCAATACTGTAAAAGAAAAAGTCATGGCAGAAGTTGACAACTATGATGTTGTGCTTTTCCATGACATCTATTCATCGACTGCCGAAGCAATCAGGGATCTCGTTCCAATGCTCATTGATGAAGGCTATCAGCTTGTGACCATATCGGAAATGCTTGAGGCTTTGGATATTGATCCATCATCAATCAGTGCTTTCTATGGCAAATAGGATTCAATGATTTCCTTTAGATAAGCAAGATACTTGTCAGCCATCTCCTGGGGGTGGCTGATTTTTATTTTATTGCCATAGGTTGCCAATTTGCCCATAAGAGCCTCATTGAAGCTGGCTTTGATTGAAGCTCCATCCTTGGTAAAGACTATATTTGGGAAATCATCTTCCAGGCGACGGTGAAGGATTTCATCATCGGCAAAGACCAATCTGATAGTGGTAGCCTTTTTGGAATAGAAGGAGTTGGTTGAAGCACTGATGTTACTGATGATTTCGCTTTTGGGAATGCATATTTCATCGTGGGCTTCGCCTATCTTCAATTCCAGAATATTTTCAAGGCGGAAGTGGTAGATGCGATTGCTTGATGGGTAATGGTAATAGAGGTAGTAGAAGTCGTTGGAACGATGAAGGTAGATTGGGAAGATTTCCTCCTTTTTCTTCTTACGGGTGATAATCAGGGAAAGATTCTGCCTGATGGCATAGAGCATATCCTCAAGATGGCCAAGGAAATTAAGATCACGATGCTTGATTGGATAGTCAATGGCTTTGAGAAACTTTTCATCATCCTCGGAAAGAAGATGGTAGATTTTTCCACAAATGGCATTGAGCTGCTTATAATCAATATTCTTCAGACTTTCAAGGGAGTCGATGATTACCTTGGCTTCCGATAAGGAAAAAGGTGCTTCCTGCAGGAAATAGGTCTTATTTGCATATTCTATATCCAGACCGTATTCGCTTAGGGCTCTGATATCCTCATATAAAGTCTTGCGATTGACAGACTCAAAGCCAGCGTTTTGCAAAAGAGCAATGATTTCATTGATGGACAAGCGCTTATCAAAACTGCTTTTTCTGATGAAAATGCCAATAAGCGCCAGGATGCGCAAACGGTTGTTGTCTTTCTTTTCTTTCATGACATTATTATAACAAGTGGGTAAAAATTTGGACAGTTTATTCTTGATCTAGCAATAACATAGAGGTGTAAGAGGTGAAAGGTATGAACAAAATGACAAGAAACAATCTCTGGGCAGCAGCTATTGCCTGGATTCTATTCCTCAATGGTTATGGAATTCTTTCCATCATCTGCTTGGCAATTATGGATTATGCCCTGCTAAATCGGTCAGATGTCAGATTTATAAGGCTTCTTTCATGCTTTTTGATTTGCTTTGCAAGTCTGGCCATTGCACTTCATTTTTCTTCCATCAGCTATTATTTTCCAGCAATCAGCTATTTCCTAATTGCTATCAGCATGCATATTGCTTTTCTTTATGAATATCTTGATAAGGAAAAGGAAGAAGGCTTGTTCAAAGCCAGCATAATGGCGATGGCTGTTGGTGCTTTCTTCTTCATCATTGCCATCTTTTTGCCCGATAGCTGGTATGATATCTTCACTAAAACCAATCTTTACTTGCTGGTTGGCATTGTCTTTATGCCATATGCTCTTTCAATGGCCATCAAATGTTTTATTGTTGAATGCAAACAGCAAAAGGCGATTGCCAGCATTTGAAAAGGAGCATTTAGCTCCTAGAAATTCTCAATTTCTTCCTTCAGGGTTTCAAAGACGAGATCCTGAGGGATGGTTCTGATAATGACGCCTTTTTTAAAGAGGATGGCTGAATCTTTGCCACCAGCTACACCGATGTCAGCTCTGGCTGCTTCTTGTGGCCCATTGACCGGGCAGCCCATGATGGCAACGGTGATATCCTTGTTGACAGTTTCCAAATATGCTGTCATCTTCTCAACGATTGGCAGCATGTCATATTGGATACGGCCACAGGTTGGGCAGCTGACAAGATTTGGCACGTCCATCTTAAGGCCACAAGCCCTTAATAGCTTCTTGGCAACTTTGATTTCTTCGACTGGATCATCAGAGACGGAAATGCGAATGGTATCACCAATGCCATCCAGCAAAAGATTGCCTAACGCTAATGAAGATTTGATGGCACTATCCAGCAAGCCACCGGCCTCTGTTACCCCCAGATGCAATGGGTATGGGAAAGTTTCGGCTGCCAGACGATAGGCTTTGATGGTTTCAAGCGGATCTGAAGACTTGAAGGATAAGCAGATATTGTGATAGTCCAACTCCTCAAGGATGCGGAGATGGTCCTTGGCCGAAGCAATCATTGCCTCTTCACTATGCTTGTATTTGCGGTTCAATGATCCACCATTGATACCAATGCGGATTGGAATATTCCTTATGCGGCAGGCTTCAACAACTTCCTTGATTTTGTCTTCATTTTCAATATTGCCAGGATTAAGCCTGATCTTATCGGTTCCATTTGCGATGGCTGCAAGGGCAAAATCGGGATTGAAATGAATGTCGGAGACAAGTGGAATGGAGATCCTTTTTTTGATATTCCCGATAGCCAAGGCATCTTCCATGCTGAGGATGGCAACTCTAACTGCTTCACATCCCGCCATTTCCAGCTGCTTGATCTGTTTGACAGTAGCTTCGACATCATGGGTTTTGGTATTGGTCATCGATTGGATGATGACGCGATTCTGACCACCGATTTGCAGATTTCCAATCTGCAAGGGTCTTGTTTGTGTACGTTTGATCATATTTTAATTATAGCCTCTTGGGATAATCACTAATAAGGCTTTTTGCAGAATTGATAGAAAAAGCCAATGCTGGCGTTATAAAATGAATGTATGAAATTGACAATAAAGAAATATGGCATTAATGGCGAAGGCATCGCCTATGACCGAAAAATCCCTGTTTTTATCAAAGGGGCATTGAAGAATGAAGAAGTTGAAGCCAGACTGCTCAAATCCTTTGGATCTTATCGGACAGCAGCTTTAGGCAGAATCTATGAAGCATCCCCTGAGCGCAAGAATATCGACTGTCCTTATTTTGATAGATGTGGTGCATGCTCCCTGATGCATGCGACTTATCAGGAACAGCTGGCCATCAAGGCAGAAATACTGGAAGAATCACTGAGGAAATATGCAGATATTCATCTTCCTTTTGAAATCATTGAAAACGATGTTCCTGTGGGGTATCGCAATCTTTTGAAGATGCCGGTCGGCGATGAACATGGAAAGCTGGTCTGCGGCTTTTATCCCGAAGGATCCAATCGTTTTGCGACTGTTCCCCATTGTCTGATTCATGAGCCCTTATTGGAAAAGAAGAAGAATGAAGTCCTGAAGGTCTTGAACAGCCACCATCTTCGGCCTTATGACCGTCATAGCAAAAAGGGAATCCGCTATCTGGTGATGCGGACAATAGGCGGTAATATTTCCCTATGTCTTGTGACTGGCGAAGGCAAGGTCTCAGAGAGTCTGATTCAGGACTTGAAGAAGATTGAAGGCATTACTTCCGCCTACCAGTCTGTCAATACCACAAGAGGCAAGGAAGTCTTTGGTCGACTCTTCTATCATCTGTATGGTGGAAAATATCTGACATTCAAATATGATGGCTTAAAGCTGGCATTAAGCACAAGGGCTTTCTATCAGCTTAATACCAAGCAGGCTGAAAAGCTCTATGCCTTGGTTGAAGAAAAGATGGGAGAAAACAACAATCTGGTTGTAGAAGCCTATGCTGGAATTGGTGTCATGTCAATGCTGGCTGCTCGAAGGAGCAAGAAGGTCATTGGTGTTGAGATTGTCCGGGAAGCTGTCTATGATGCAACAAGAAGTGCTAAGGTCAACAGGCTTGATAATGTGGAATTTGTCTGTGATGATAGCGGAAGCTATTTGAATGACAATTTGAAAAAAAGAACAATTGACCTGCTGATTGTTGATCCGCCTAGAAGCGGCCTGGATGAAAAGATGATTGATGCCATTATGTCCAGCAACATCAAACGTATCATATATGTTTCCTGCTCACCTTCATCATTAAGCCAGAATCTCTCAGATCTGCAGGCAAAATATGAGGTTGAAAGCATTGATGCAGTGGATATCTTTACAAATACTGCTCATTTGGAAACTGTTGCAGTTCTAACAAGGAAATCATGCAGATGATCAAGTAATATAGGAGTATTTGTGCAAATCAAAAGAATCAAGCTATTGCTGGTAACATTTCTATTCTGGTTTTCCCATGCGATCGGCGGTCCTTATCAGACTGTCTATTTGAAATCGCTTGGGGTAGCCATGTCATTTATTGGTTCTATAGTAGGTGCTACTGGATTAACCCAGATGATTTTAAGAATTCCTCTTGGCCTGATGGCTGATCGTAAAGCTCGCCATAAGGTTTTCATCTGTTTAAGCACGATCCTTTGTGCTACTGGTTCAATCATGCGTTTTGCGCTTCCGTCTGGTCCTGCCTTCTATCTTTCAAATCTCATTGGTGGAACAGGTGCAGCCATGTGGATTTCCTATACTGTTCTTTTTGGCAAATACTATGAGCCATCTGATATGGGCAAGGCCATGTCGACAATCATGGTTGCTGACACGGCTGGCATATTGAGTGCATCAATAGCTGGTTCAATCATTTCACAGATCAAGGGTATCCCATATATCTATCTATGCGCTGCTGTTGCTTCGATATTGGGCTTTATCATCGCGTTGACAATTGAAGAAGAAAAAGATGAGAAACAAGCTGTTTTGCCGATTTCTTCACTACTACAAGCACTAAAGGACAGGAGGCTTCTGATCTATGCAATCTTAGCAGCCATTATCATGGGTGTTCACACTTCGATCACTTCCTTTGTATCGCAAGTCAGTTCAGGCCTTGGCGCTTCCAATTTTGAAATAGGCATCTATTCAATGGCATATACTGGTTCGGCAATCTTTGGTTCACGGCTGGCTGGCACGGCATTTATCAAGAAGCTTGGTGAAAAGAAAACCCTGGGCTATGCCTTTGCCATCTATGGTCTTTATGCACTGTTGGTCCCAAGAGTCCCGATGTTGTCACTTCTATTTGTCTTGCAGATAATAGGTGGCTTATCGGAGTCTTGCCTCTATGCAGCCTTGATGGGTGGGGCCACCTTGAATGTTGATCCGCAAAAGAAATCAACTGCCATGGGTTTCTTCCAAGGAATCTATGGCATTGGCATGACCTTTGTCCCATCCTTAAATGGCATGTTGGTTGAAAGATATGGCTTGACTGGTGGGTTTGGTGGCATGGCAGCTCTTTGCTTTGCTGGCTTATTGATTGCTGTATCAATCAATTATGCAAATCTGAATAGGCAGGAAGCCAATTAGCTTGCATTCTGCTGATTAATTATAATAAACATAATGAGTACACCATTGTATATAAGAAGTGTCTACAGCTTGTTATCAAGCATGTGCACTGTGGACAAAATTGCATATCGAGCCAGCAAGGAAGGCTATAAAGCGGTGGCATTGACTGATCACCATACGCTTTCTGGTGCCATGGCTTTTAAGAAGGCCTGTGAAAAGTACCAAATCAAACCAATCTATGGCCTTGAACTGGCGTTCAAGGATAACGAGCGCCTTCATAATATTCTGCTTTATGCCAGAAACGACAAAGGCTTTATCAATCTGATGAAGCTATCAACATTTGTTTCTTCAGGCGATAAGACATTCGTTGATGCCACAATCCTTAATGAATACGGCAAGGATCTTTTTGTTGTGCTATTGGCCGATGATTGTCCGCTAACTTATGTCATTGACCAGAATGGTGATGAGGATGAATGCTTTTCCAGAATGGAAGTGTTGTTTGGGAAGGGCTATTTGGTAGCACTATGTGATCATGACCATGCCATCAATTTCAAAAGAGATTTGAAGATAAAGAAACTGCTGAAACAAAGAGGTATCCATACCCTGGCTATCAATCGCACTTTCTATTTTGATAAGGGTGATGAAGAAGATTATCTGATACTTGAATGCATCAGGGACAAGAAGACTGTTGATGATCCTTCCAACAGCAAGAAGCCAGGCCGCTATTTCTATTCAAAGAGCGAATTTGAAGAGAATTATGATAATGATGATCTGCATAATACTGATGTCTTGGCAGAAGCCTGCGATGTGAAGATGGATTTTAAGACTGAACTGCCAGTCTATGAAAACAAATTTCAGGCACCAAGTGGCGATTATCTGGTAAGCCTTTGCAAGGCCGGTCTGAAGGCCAGACTTAAGGGCAGAACATCTTTGGAATATGAAAAACGTCTTGATTATGAATTGAGTGTTATTTTGAAAATGCATTTTGAGGACTATTTCCTCATCGTTTATGACTTTATTCTCTTTGCCAAGAAAAACGGCATCATGGTTGGTCCAGGCCGAGGTTCAGCTGCTGGCTCACTGGTATCCTATTGTTTGGGCATTACCGATATTGATCCGATCCGTTATGGCTTGCTATTTGAAAGATTTCTAAATCCGGAAAGAGTATCCATGCCGGATATAGATACGGATTTTCCTGATGATCGCCGTGGTGAGCTTTTTGCCTATCTTGCTAGACGCTATGGCAAAGACCATGTTGCTCATATCATCACCTTTGGCACCCTTAAGGCTAAACAGGTTATCAGGGATGTGGGTTCAGCACTAGGCTATCGGACAGCAGAAATTGACGCCATCTGCAAAACCATTCCTTTCGCCTATGAATCATCATTAGCCAAGGCCTATGAATCATCACCTTTGTTTAGACAGAGAATAGAATCTGATGAGCGTTACCGCCGTCTATATAAAATCGCTCGAAAACTTGAGGGTTTCCCACGTAACCCTTCAACCCATGCTGCAGGGGTAGTGTTATCAAGAAAGCCTTTCAATGAAGTAATTCCTCTGGTTCATCAGAATGATGATATGGAATCAACCCAATATTCAGCAGAATATCTGGAAGAACTGGGACTTATCAAAATTGATATCCTTGGACTTAAGAATCTTGGCATCATCAAGGAAATAGTTGATGACATCAACATTGTTACGCCTTTTGACATCAGGAATATTCCACTTGATGATAGCAAAACCTTCGATCTTATCTGCAATGTCGATACTTTAGGCATTTTCCAGCTTGAATCTGCAGGCATGCGCAATACAACCAGAAGCTTCAAGCCGCGAAGTCTTGAACAGATTGGCGCTTTGATTGCTCTATTTAGACCTGGGCCAATGAAAAACATCCCACTGTTCATTGAAAACAAGAATCATCCTGAACGCATCAGATATCTGCATAAGGATCTGGAGGATATTCTAAAGGAGACTTATGGCGTCATAGTCTATCAGGAACAGATCATGATGATTGCACGCAAGATGGCTTCCTTTAGTTATGGCAAGGCCGATATCTTGCGAAAGGCGATGTCCAAGAAAAAGGCTGATATTCTGGAAGGCCTGAAAAATGAATTCGTTGCCGGTTGTCTAGCTAATGGCTATAGTCGGGAAGTGACTGAAAATGTTTATGATCTCATATTGGAATTTGCAAATTATGGTTTCAACAAGTCCCATTCCATTGCTTATGGAACCATTGCCTATCAGTTGGCATATCTTAAGGCCAATTATCCAGCCTATTTCTATAAGGCCTTGTTAAATGGCACGACAGGATCAGAATCCAAGACATATGAATATCTTTCAGAAGCCAGAAAGAGAAGGATTCCGATGTCAATCATGTCATTGAACCATTCGGGTACCAAGTGGATTGTCTACAATCGGGAACTTTTAATGCCGCTCGTGCTTTGCCGTGATGTTGGCCAGGTCTTGGCTATTAAGATAATCAAGGAAAGGGAAGAAAGAGGACCATTCAGGGATTATGTTGAGGCAGTTGTTCGTCTGAGCGGTTGTGGAGTAGACAAGAAGGCTATTGAAAATCTCATCTGTGCAGGGGCTTTTGATGAATTCAAGCATTCCCGCTTCACTATGACTTCTGCTTTAGGCAATGTCCTTAAATATGCCGATGCCCATAAAGGTGAAATATCATTGATTGATGATGAAGATGATGCACCGCTGATAAAAGAGCTAAAGGATGATAAAATAATAAGAGCCCAAAGGGAAAAGGAAGTCCTTGGTTTCTATTTCTCATTCAATCCGATGGATGCCATTCGCCAGCAATACAATATTGCCACTCCAAGTCTTGAGAATCTTGGCCAGTTTAGAGGAAATGTCAAAGGTTTTGGATTAATAACAAGAGTCAAGGACCATAAGACAAAAAAAGGTGAAATGATGGCCTTTGTGGATGTCAGTGATGAGACAGGCTCCCTTTCGCTTTCCATAATGCCTAATCTCTTGCAAGCACATTTAGGAGAGATTGCCAAGGATCGCTATATCTATTTTGAGGGCAAGGTGGATCGTGATAACTCATGCTTGCCAAGAATGATAAAAGTATATTAGGAGGAGCAGATGATTAGAATACTGATAGTTGATGATGAAGTAAAAATCAGAGAAGTAGTTAAAGTCTATGCCAAGGCTTCAGGTTATGAATGTGATGAGGCATGCAATGGCGCTATGGCCATTGAAAAGGCTAAGAACAATGATTACGACTGCATCATTCTTGATATCATGATGCCAGAACTTGATGGTTTTACTGCTTGCAAGCGCATTAAGGAAATCAAGGATGTACCTATTATCATGCTCAGTGCCAGACAGGAAGAAGATGACAAGCTCTTCTCTTTTGATCTCGGTGTCGATGATTATGTGACCAAGCCGTTCTCACCAAAGGAACTGATGGCCAGGATCAAGGTAGTCTGCGAAAGAAGAAAGAAGAATACCAATGAGCGTTATGTCTTTGATACTTTGGTTATTGATGTCTCAGCTCGTGATGTTTTCATTGATGGTGAGAAGGTCATGTTAACACCAAAGGAAATGGATCTTCTGATTTATCTTGTGGAAAACAGGAATATCGCTTTGGATCGTGAAAAGGTCTTATCTGCAGTCTGGGATATTGACTATTATGGAGATGATCGGACAGTTGACACCCATATTAAAATGCTAAGAAGAAATCTTGGCAGATATCGTGATTGCATTGTTACAGTAAGGGGAACTGGCTATAAATTTGAAATTTGACTTCAAGGGCATTAGATTCAATGTCTGGCTTTATTTCTTTGGCATGTCCGCAACCATCCTAGTAATGCTAGGACTTTTGCTGGTTCTGTTAATCAAGCCCTACTATCGATCAAATCGCATTGATGTCATTAACAATATGTCCATGACCATTGAATCGACAATTCTCAAGGATAATGTCAGTGCCAAGGACATTGAAAGCACATCAAAGCTTGCGATTGGCAATAATGTCTGTGCTTTGATCTTCAATGAGAATGGCAATATCGTCTATGAATCCGATGCCATTGGCCAAATGTGTCTGCTTGATGATGAAGTAAGCTTTGGCGGCATTGAACTTGTTGTCCTGGATGACGCAAATCTTGTCATTGATGTCTTGAAAAAGAATACAACCATCTCGGAGACAGTACCAAGCAATCTGACTGATGTTGATATGCTGCTATATGGAAAAATGATCAGAACCAAGATGGCTAACTACTATCTGGTCATTAACACAGCTTTGGAACCGGCAGAGTCCTTTGTTGACTACTTCCTGGGACGTTTCTTTTTTCTATCATTTGGTGTAGCTTTATTTGCCTTTTTCATGGCCTTGATCTTTTCAATGCGCATAACTTCGCCAATCATCAAGATGAAGAAGGAAACCAACAAGCTGGCAACTGGTGCTTATGATGTTGATTTCAATGTTGATTCCTTTACAGAGATCAACGAACTGGCATCATCATTGGATGTTGCGACCAAGCAGCTTTCCAAGGTTGATGAACTGCGAAAGGAACTGATTGCCAATATGTCCCATGACATCAAGACACCACTTACAATGATCAAGGCCTATGCTGAAATGATCAGGGATATCACTGGTGATGATGCTGAAATGCGAAATGACAATCTTGATGTCATTCTGAAGGAAACTGACTATCTTAATCGTCTAGTGACCGATATGGCCGAGCTTTCAAAGCTGCAATCGGGCAATATCGAATTGACAAAGTCCAACTTTGATTTGAAGAACAGTGTAGAGGAAGTCTCAGAACTTTTGGAAAACGCATTAAGAGACAAGAATCTTGACTTGAAATTGGATTTGATGGAAGCGGTCATTTATGCAGATGAAATCAAGATTTCCCAAGTCATCTACAATTATCTGTCCAATGCCATCAAGCATTCCTATGAAAATGGCATAATTGAGATTTCAATAAGGGCTGATGAAAACATGGCAAGACTTGAAGTCAAAGATCATGGCGAAGGAATCAAGGAAGAAGCACTGCCATATATTTGGGACCGTTATTATAAGATAGACAAGGGTTTTAATCGCAGCCTCAATTCAACAGGTTTGGGGTTATCCATTGTCAAAGGCATTTTGGAAAGACATGATGCCAAATATGGTGTCATTTCCAAAGAAGGTGCAGGTTCAACTTTCTTCTTTGAATTATCAAGAGACTATGAGGACTATGATGATGAGTAAGGACTATTTGAAATTTACTGACTACTTGATTGATCAAGATGATGAATATCTAAAAGTCAATTCCGACACTGTCATTCTTGGTATGAGCATGGACTCCCTTAAAAACAAGACATTGCTTGATATTGGGACCAATACAGGTGCTTTGTTGCTCTATGGTCTAAAAAAAGGTGCCAGCAAGCTGATTGGTGTTGATATTCAGGAAGGACCATTGCGGATTGCAAAAGGCAATCTTGAGCGTTATCATGCCAATTTTGAGCTGATCAGGGATGATATCAAAAATATTGACAATATCAAAGCTGACGCCATTGTCTGCAATCCTCCATATTTTGAAATGAACAATGTGACCCCTGATGAGAAATTCAAAACCGCTATGTTTGAGGAGTCCTTGAGGCTGGATGATCTTTTCCATAGCTATCGGCGTCTTTTGAAGGATAACGGTGAAATATATATGATCTATCCTGCTGATCGTTATCATGAACTATATTACATGTGCTTGAAATACAAGTTAAAAATCATGAAAATGCGTTTTGTCCATGACACAAACAAGGAATATGCCTTGCGTGTTGTATTGAAGATGAAGATTGGCAAGATGACAAAAGTACGTATTTATCGGCCAATTATGATTGATAAAGGAGATTTCAAATGGGAAGCATAGAGGAAAAACTCACATTGTTGGCAAAGATTGCCAAGACTTTCGAAGATAAGGGCATCCACTATGCCATCGGCGCTTCCTGCATGCTATATCTTCGAGGAATTGTGGATGATTTCAATGATCTTGATATTATGACAACGGTAAAGGACAGCGAGAAGGCCGCTGCCATTCTCCTGGAGATGGGTGAAGAGATTCGGGTTATAAGCAATAATGGTTTTGCGTCAAGACATTTCCATCGTTTTGTTGTTGATAATATCAGAGTTGATCTTCTTGGTGATTTCATTATTGTCAACAATGGTGTTCAATATGATGTTTCATACAAGAAGCTCAGCAGTGAATATGCTACTGTCAAAGGTACAAGGGTCATCATTGATGAACTTCCTGCCTGGGCTATGATCTATGATCTCATGGGAAGATACGAGAAGGCCAGAATCATCAGGGAATACCTTGAAAAGAATTTTCAAAAAATGTAAAAATGAAAAAGATAGTTGACTAGCAACTATTGTTGTGTTTATAATGAAACACGTAAAAATCATGTATAGAGGTTGCGGTGCAAATGAGTACTTTTCGGAGCCGACGGGCAATGAAGAAAAGGAAAGGTAATCACCGCCGAACATCTGCTGTTGGTAAGTGGCAGGTGTGGGGTTAATGGAAATACTGTTAACACTCCTTCTTATGAAGAGGCGCTATTACACTTGAGGATTGATTATTGATCGCATGTGTATAGCACATGCGATTTTTTACTGATAGAAAGAGGATTATGGAAATGAGAAGAATTGTTGCTTGCCTACTTGTTCTGCTATTGCTGGTAGGATGCGGATCTAACACAACTGAACAAAAAGATGAATCAAATGTATTGCGTGTTGGCATGGAGTGCGACTATGCACCATTCAATTGGTCAACAGTAGAAGCTGGTGAATTCAGCCAGCCTTTGAATGAAGTTGACTACTGTGATGGCTATGATGTTGTCATGGCTACAAGAATTGCTGATGAATTAGGCATGGAAGTCCAGATTGTCAAGTTAGAATGGGATGCACTGATTCCTGCCCTTACCAATGGAGAAATTGATCTGATTATTGCCGGCATGACTGATACCCCATTAAGAAGAGAATCGGGCGTTGCTTTTACAACTCCATACTATGAATCACAGATGACAGTCATTGTCAAAGCCGATAGTGATCTAGTAAACATCACTGATATTCAGGAACTATCCGGACGCATTGTTGAAGGTCAGCTGGGTACAACTTATGATGAAGTCATTGACCAGATCAATGGTGTCATTCATGCTGATGCAAAAGAAGCTTATCCAGCTATGATTCCGGATTTGCAATACGGCATTGTTGATGCCATTACTGCCGAGCTTCCTGTTGCCATAGGCATCTGTTCGGCAAATCCTGATTTGGCTTATGTAACATTTGCTGAAGGAAAGGGCTTCGTGGTTGATACATCTGTATCAATTGGTGTTGATGCGCGTAATGAAGAACTTCTGAACAAGGTTCAAGGTGTTCTGGATGGCATCTCTGAAGACGAAAGACTTCAAATCATGTTAGCAGCTACTGACCGTCAGCCAGCTAACGACTAATCGCATTATAATAATTCAGATGAGCTCTACTTTGCTGTAGAGCTCACTTTTACAGGAGGATTAACATGTCGCTGATAAAATGCTGGGAAATATTCATTAAGTTCCTGCCTAGCTTTCTGTTAGGTGTCAGGACAACATTGCTGGTGGCTTTGATTGGCACAATCTGCGGGTTGCTTTTAGGCTTGCTGGTTGGTGGACTGAAGGCAATGAAAACTGATGTCAATGCACCATTTGCAGTCAAGCTGATCAAGAAGGCCTATGATCTGCTAGCAACTGTCTATATTGAGGTCTTTCGCGGTACACCTATGATGGTTCAGGCTGTCTTTATCTACTATCTTGTCTATTCCAATATCTTCAAATGGGACAAGCTGGTAGCTGCCTTGTTCATTCTTTCCATCAATACCGGTGCCTATATGTCTGAAATCATCCGTGGTGGCATCCAGTCGGTTGACAAGGGGCAGACGGAAGCTGCTAGGGCGTTGGGTTTGAGCAATTGGCAAACCATGATGAATGTCATTCTGCCTCAGGCTATCAAGAACTGCTTCCCGGCAATTGGCAACGAATTTGTCGTCAATATCAAGGATTCTTCAGTCTTGATGATCATTTCCATCACTGAGCTGATGTTCCAATCCAAATCGGTGGCAGGTACTACTTACCGCTTTACCGAAACCTATTTTGTAACGGCCTGCATCTATCTGTTCATGACTACTATTACTTCAATTATTCTTCGCATGATCGAGAAGAAGATGAACAATGCCAATATATCCATTCCTCAATCCCAGACTGTTCCGGCAGTTATGAATCTCTCTACGCAAAAGGAGGTTGAACATGTCGCTGATTAGCATTAGAAATGTTTCCAAATCTTTTGACAAGCTTGAAGTGCTCAAGGGCATCTCCTTTGATGTTGAAGAAGGAGAGGTTGTCTGCCTGATTGGACCTTCTGGTTCTGGCAAATCAACACTGTTACGGTGCATTAATATGCTGGAAACCATCGATGATGGTGAGATTGAAGTTATGGGCGAAAATATCCATCATCTTAGGGATATCAATCATTATCGGCAAAGAGTTGGCATGGTCTTCCAGCAATTCAACCTCTTCAATAATATGAACACCCTTGACAACTGCATGCTTGCCCAGCTCAAGGTTCTCAAGAGAAACAAGGAAGAAGCTAAGCGAATTGCCATTGAGAATCTCAACAAGGTCGGATTGGGTGATTTCATCTATGCCTTGCCTTCAACTTTATCGGGTGGCCAGAAGCAGCGTGTCGCCATCGCCAGAGCACTTTGCATGGATCCCGAGATTCTGCTGTTTGATGAACCGACCAGTGCTTTAGATCCGGAAATGGTTGGCGAAGTATTGAATGTTATGAAACAATTGGCCAAGGCAGGACTTACAATGATGGTAGTTACTCATGAAATGGGCTTTGCCAAAGATGTTGCCAGCAAGGTTGTCTTTATGGATGATGGGGTAGTTTGTGAAGAAGGAACACCTGAAGAGATCTTCAATCATCCAAAAAGCGATAGAACAAAGACCTTCCTCTCAAGAGTCATCAATAGGAACTAGACCATCACTGATGGTCTTTTTCATGCTGGGATGATGGTAAATAAAAATGTCTTAATCAATGATAAAATAGCGTTGAAATGACAATCGCCCTATGATAATATATTTGTGTTGTAGTCCCTTCTTTGGGATTTCAACCGCACAGAAAAGGCTTAAAGCATTGCTGCCTTAATGGCGAGTCTATTTATTTTAAGAAGGAGGTGCAATCATGTACGCTATTATCGAAACTGGCGGTAAGCAGTTAAAAGTTGAAGAAGGTCAGGAAATCTTCGTTGAAAAGCTTGATGTAAATGAAGGCGAAACTTACACTTTTGACAAAGTAGTTGCAGTTGAAAATGGTGGACTGACATTAGGTACTCCTTACGTTGAGGGAGCAAAGGTTACTTGTAAAGTAGTCAAGCACGGCAAGGACAAGAAGATTATCATCTTCAAGTACAAGGCTAAGAAAGGCTCAACTAGACGTAAGCAGGGTCATCGTCAGCCATATACTAAGCTGACTGTTGAAAAGATCGCTTAATGATTAAAGCTTTCTACGGACTTGAGGGTAACAGATACCAATATCTAAGCGTCAAAGGACATGCTGATTATCAGCAACATGGCCGGGACTTGGTATGTGCCTCAGTCAGTTCAATCATGTTCGGTTTCATGAATGCAATTGATGAAACCGGTGAAGATGTTGAAATCAGTGATTTGGGTAACCAGATCATCATATCTTCAAGAAGTGAGAGTGAAGTAATTCAGAATTACTTCAGTCTTGTAATCACTCAGCTGAAGACAATTGAATCGTCCTTTGGCGAGTATCTTAAAGTAGAAAGGAAGAACAACATATGAAATATGTATTAGATATTCAGTACTTCGCTTCTAAGAAGGGTGTTAGTTCGACTAAGAACGGTCGTGATTCTCATTCAAAGCGCTTAGGTGCAAAGTTGGCTGATGGTCAGTTCGCAACTGCTGGATCTATCATTTACCGTCAGAGAGGAACAAAGATTCATCCTGGCACAAATGTTGGTAAGGGTGGAGATGATACTTTGTTCTGTCTTGTTGATGGTGTTGTCAAATATGAACATCTAGGCAAGGATCGCAAGAAAGTATCTGTATATCCTGTAGCTTAATGAGCACAAAAGCCCTTATTATGGGGCTTTTTCTTTTGAAAAGAGGTGCAAGATGCAATTTATAGATAAAGTCAAAGTCAAATTGAAAGCCGGTAATGGCGGCAATGGCATTGTTGCTTGGCGTCGGCAAAAATATGTTCCATTAGGGGGACCTGATGGTGGTGATGGCGGCAAGGGTGGTTCTATCATTTTTGTGGCTGATTCCAATAAGACAACTCTGCTTGATTTGCGTTATACCAAGCTGATCAGAGCCGAAGATGGTGAGAATGGCAAGAACAACAAGATGTATGGACAATCAAGGGATGATGTCTATGTCAAGGTTCCAGTTGGTACTATCATCAAGGATGCCAAAACAGCCGATGTTTTAGCTGATTTGAATGAAAACGGTGCAGAAGCCACTATATGCAAGGGCGGCAAGGGCGGCAAGGGCAATCGTCATTTTGCCTCTGCTCGCAATTCTGCGCCTGAATATGCTAAATTGGGCGAAGCTGGTGAGGAAAAAGAGGTCATTGTCGAACTAAAGCTTTTGGCTGATGTTGGTTTGGTTGGCTTTCCATCTGTTGGCAAATCAACTCTCTTATCGGTTGTTTCCAATGCTCGGCCCGAGATTGCTGATTACCCATTTACAACCCTGACCCCCCAGCTAGGTATGGTTAAAGTTGCTGATTCATCATTTGTCATGGCGGATTTGCCAGGGCTGATTGAAGGAGCTAGCGAAGGCAAGGGATTAGGCCATGAGTTTTTGAAACATATTGAAAGATGCCGTCTGATTCTTCATGTATTGGATATGGGAAGCAGTGAAGGCCGTGATCCGCTTTCAGATTATGAAATAATCAACAATGAACTGAAATCATATCCCGGCAATCTTGACAAACGTCCTCAGATTGTTGTTGCAAACAAGATGGATCTTGAAGGTGCTAGTGATAATCTTGAACGTTTCAAAAAGAAGTATTCAGATGTTGAAATCTTTGAAACCACAACCATTATCAATGAAGGATTGACCCCAGTTCTTTATCGCGTCAAGGAGCTTCTGAATGAACTTCCATATTTCCCTCTCTATGATACGGAAAAGGCGCGCGAGAAGGTTATCTATACTTATGAAAAGCCTGTTGAATTCACTGTTTATAATGAAGGCAACGGCATATTCCGAGTTGAAGGTGAAAGGATAGATCGGCTTTTTGCCCAGACTGATTTCAATAATGAAGATGCTGTTCTGCGTTTTGGACGCATGCTTTCAAAGATGAAAGTCGATGAAGCATTAAGGGAAAAGGGCTGCAAGAATGGCGATCATGTCTATATCAAGGATTATGGCTTTGATTTCATGGATGATGAAGATGAGTTCTAGGACTCATCTTTTTAATAAGTACCAGACATTTCATAGTATAATTGTCTTATGATTGGATTTTTAAGAGGAACAGTTCATGCCTTTGGCAGTGATTATTTATTGCTGGATGTCAATAATGTCGGTTATCGTATCAATTACTATCATCCAGATACTTTAGCCAAGGGCAAGGAAGTCACCATTTATACCTATCAGAATGTCCGTGAGGATGAAATCAGCCTCTTTGGCTTTGTTTCGCTTGAAGAATATGATCTTTTTGTCAAACTCATTTCGGTCAAGGGCCTTGGTCCAAAGACAGCATCCAATATTTTGGCTGTCGCCAGTGTTGATAGCATTATTGAAGCAATCGAAAATGGCGATGTCAGCTTTATGAACAGAATGCCTGGTGTTGGCAAGAAGACAGCTTCCCAGATTATTCTCGATCTGAAAGGAAAACTGGTGGAAACAGGCAATAAGGTAGTAGATGAAAGTCTGAGTGAAGTCTCTGAAGCTCTAAAGGCTCTTGGTTATCGTAATAGTGAAATCAGTGCTGTCTTGAAGAAACTTGACAAGGATGGAAGTGTCAACGATAAGATCAGGAAGGCTCTGAGCTTGCTGGCAAAGTGAGGTAGCAATGAAGGAAGACAAAATTTTATCAGCAATAAAACTGGATGATGAAGAGGAACTGAGCCTAAGACCCCAGTATTTAAGGGAATATATTGGTCAAAAGGATCTGAAGGAAAATCTTAGCATATTCATCGAAGCGGCTAAGCAAAGGGATGAATCATTGGATCATGTTCTGCTCTATGGTCCTCCTGGCTTGGGAAAAACAACACTAGCCTATATTCTGGCTAATGAAATGGGTTCAAAAGTCAAGGTTACCAGTGGTCCAAGCATTGAAAGAAGTGGTGATTTAGCTGCTATTCTATCAACTCTTGAAGCGGGTGACATCCTCTTTATTGATGAAATCCACCGTTTGCCAAAAGCCATTGAAGAAGTGCTTTATCCGGCAATGGAAGACTTCTGCCTTGATATTGTCATTGGCAAGGAGGAAGGAGCCAGATCCATCCGTTTGGATCTGCCACCATTTACACTTGTTGGTGCTACAACCAGAGCAGGTTCCATCTCCTCACCATTAAGAGATCGTTTTGGCATAGTTTTCAAGCTTGAATATTATTCGGAAGAGGAATTGTCACAGATTGTGGCCAGAACATCAAAAGTCTATGGAGCAACAATTGATGATGAAGCAGTTGTGGAAATTGCCAGAAGATCAAGAGGAACACCGCGTATTGCCAATCGGCTCTTCAAAAGAGTCAGGGATTTTGCTCAGGTTAGAAACAATGGGGAAGTATCATTATCTATTGCCAAGCAGTCATTATCAAGGCTTAAGGTTGATGACAAGGGCTTGGATAGCACTGACCTCAACTATCTCAATGGTCTTATCAGAAGATTCAAGGGTGGGCCAGTAGGCATTGAGACATTAGCTAGTGCAATTGGAGAGGAAACCGTTACCCTAGAGGATGTCATTGAACCATATCTTATGCAGATCGGCTTTATCAATCGGACAGCTAGGGGCAGGATGGCAACAGCCAAGGCATATGAACATTTGAAAATCAGCACAGAAACATCATTGTTTTAGCAAATAGGCCTGTAATAATTCACTATTTGCCAATTGTGTTGATTATTATTTGCTTTTTATGATAAACTAAATAAGCAATTAATCGGAGGAAGTAGAAATGAGAGATGATATCATTTTCAAGTGCACTGAATGTGGCGAAGAAAACTACATCGGTACAAGAAATAAGAAAAAGCATCCTGAAAAGATGGAAATCAAGAAGTATTGCCCTAGATGCAATAAGAAGACTGCTCATAAGGAGAAAAAATAAGCGTATTACGCTTATTTTCTTTATATGGAAATCAGAAGATATGTTATGGGTGAGGTGATGACCAACACCTATTTCCTAATAGAGGGAAAGGAAGCCATCATCATCGATCCTGCCTGCAAAGCTGAAAAAGCCATTTCCCTTCTTGAAGGTTATGAACTAAAAGGCATTCTATTGACTCATGGCCATTTCGATCATTTGAAAGCCGTTGATGGCTTATATAGGAAGTATCAAGTTCCTGTTTTTCTTCACAAGGAAGATGAATTTCTGGCTAGGGATAAATATGCTGGTGCCATCTTTGGCATGAGTGCCTATATCAGTTGCCCTACTATGCCAATTAAGGAAGGCAAGATGTCTATTGGCAGTTTCGAATTTGAAACCATCTATACACCAGGTCATACTCCTGGCTCTGTTATCTATGTCTTTGAAGATGATATCTTTACTGGTGATACATTGTTTCATCTTTCGGTTGGAAGAACAGATCTTGTTGGTGGCAACGAGCGCATACTTCGTGACTCCCTTAAAGCCTTCAGGGATTTTAAGAAAGACTATCGGATTCATCCCGGACATGAAGCAGAAACAACATTGGAGTTTGAACTTCAATACAATCCTTATCTATAAGCATGCAGCTTTTGGCTTTTGGCCAAAAGCTTTTTTCTTTTAGGAATCACCATGGCTTATGGCAATAAATAGTCATAGGAGGTCGAGAATGGAAAAGAGGCTGATATCTATTCTAAGACTGGCTATCAAGCATCAGGCCAGTGATATTCACCTGACCCTCAAGGGACATGAAATGATCATTGAAATGCGTATTAATGACAAAATGGCAAAAATCAAGACACAGAAAGGGGATAATAGGCTGATTCGCTATCTGCAATATCTGGCTAATCTTGATGTTGGGAGAATTCTTGTTCCACAGACCGGACAGTTTGAAATGGTTGTGGATGGTACAATGCTGTCTTTGCGTTTTGCACTAATCAATAACTACAATTTCAGCAATGGTGTACTGAGGATTCTCAACAGCAGCCTTAAGATCAATCCCAAAAGGCTATCGGTCTATCAGTTCCAGAATGAAATGCTTGAGAAAATGATGAGGGAACCTTATGGCCTGATTCTTTTTTCCGGACCAACCGGTTCAGGCAAGACGACAACGATGTATTCATTGCTAAATGATGTTGCCAACAGCAAGATCTACACCATTGAAGATCCAATTGAGGTCTATAGTGAAAAATATGTGCAATTGCAGGTAAACGAAGCGATTGGGCTTGATTATGCCAGTGGAGTCCGGCAGATATTAAGGCATGATCCCGATATCATCATGATTGGAGAAATCAGAGATGAAAAAGCTGCCAAAATGGCGGTTGTTGCGGCTAACACCGGGCATCTGGTCTTGAGCACCATTCATAGTTCAACTTCGGCATCGGTTATTACCCGAATGAATGAGCTTGGTGTCAATGAGCAACACTTGCTGGAGATGTTGATATGTTCAATCAATCAGCGGATGATTCAGACCAAAACAGGTCATAAGCTTGTGATTTACGAAATGATGGATCAAGAGGAAATTGCCTATTATCATCAGAACCGATGTCACAGTGCTTCTTTCCTTTCAATAGAAAAGCAGCTGGCCATTCTAAGAAAAGACGGGCTCATAGATGAATAGGAAACTGCTTAGCAATGATGATCTGAATTATCTTTCAAGTCTGCTTGCGACATCGCTGCCTTTAGGCAATTGCCTTGAACTATTAAAGACAAAGAGGAATGAAAAGCTTGTTGATAAGATCAGGAATGAACTGCATAGTGGCCAATTGGCAGAGGAGATCTTCAAATCATACCTGCCAAAAGGCATCAAAAGCTACCTATTGCCATTGTTAAGAAGGATGAGTTTCAAGGATTCTCTGGCACTTGGCCTGATGTTTGAAAAACGCCATTTGACATTGAAGAAGTCATTTGTCTCCAAAGTCAGTTATCCATGTCTTTTGCTGGTCTTTGCCATAGTTGGATTATTGGCTTTTGATGTATTTGGTCTTGACAGCATCATTTCCGTCTTGGAGATGTTTAACAGTGATCTTGGCATCTACGCGACATTTCGCATTGTCTATAGAATAGCGGTAGTCATGCTTTTTTCCTTGTTGGTAGCAATCTTCCTTTTGGTATTCTATTTCAGTCATAAGAAAAGGCAGGTACTGGCTTATCTGTTCATCTCCAAGCATTTTCCTGATTCGCTAATCCATATTCTCTTCTGCCAGGAGTTTATCAGCCTCTTTCTGATCTGTACCAGGAAGGGCTATAAGACCAAGGATACACTTGAACTATTGAAGGGTCTTGACAATATGCCTATCATTGCTTTTTTGGCCTTTCATATGGATGAAAGCCTGATGGCTGGCAATAGTTTGAAGGATGCCTCAATTCAGCCATATTTTGATACTTCTCTTGCACGTTTTATTAAAATTGGTGCCTATTCATTGGATTATGAAGAAATGCTTGCAAGCTATGTGGAATTGGCTAATAAGCGTATTGATAAGGCGGTTGCCACCACATCACTTATTGTACAGATCATGGTATATGCCTTTATTGGAATTCTAATAGCGGTTGTCTATCAGATACTTTTCTTGCCTATGAAGGCTTTGACGACATTTTAGCAGGAGGTTAATTATGAACAACAAAGGTTTTACACTATTGGAAATGGTTGTGGTTGTGATGATCATTTCCATACTCTTTCTTTTGACAATTCCCAATATATCCAAGGTCATGGGCTCTGTTGACGCCAAGGGCTGTGATGCATTGACTAAGGTCGTTGATTCAGCTATTGTGCAATATCGGCTTGATAATGGTTCCTTTCCGGCTTCTGTTGGGGCACTTGTTGATGGTGGCTATTTGAATAGCGAACAGACCAGCTGCTCTTCTGGTGAAGCGATAGTCATCGAGGGCGGCCATGCGACATACCGCTAGAGGTTTTCTGATGCTGGAATCACTTGCCTGCCTCTTTCTTGTCACAATCATCAGCATCATTTCCTTAGGACTTTTCAAAGCCAGGGACTATTCCCATTTGGAATTTGCCAACCAGTATCTGAAACTGCAGACAGAATCCTTTGCACTAAAGGAAAGAAACAGCTTTGAATATGGTGTCAGCTTTAATTCCATGGGACATGTAAACAAAGGCAATTCAATTGCCTTTGGAAAAAGAAAGGTTGTCATCCATCTCGGCAATGGCTTTATCACGATTGAATAGGAAGGGGTTTCTTCTTTCGGATGGATTATTATGTGTTGTGATTGCGGTAATGATCTGTAAAGTCTGCTTTGATTCCTATTATCTTTTTCTTAAGCATGAAGAGGGAAGAAACGCTTACCATGAGCGCCTAAGAGAAAAGCTTGAAGCAATATATGTTGAAATGGTGAAATGCGAACCATGCGTTATTGAAGATGAACAGTCTGAAACTGATACTCTGTCTACTGATTGCTCTTAGTCTCTTGCCGGTGGTGAGTTCCTCGCTTTTGATTCTTTCACAATTTGACTATGATTATTCCCTGATCAGTTCTGAACTATCACTGATGGAACTAAGGGAATTGCTGCTATATGCCTATGACATCAGGATCAGTGATAATGAATTGCTCTTTCATTGCAAAGGCAAGGAAGCCAGTATTGGTCTAGTCAATTCAAAGCTCATCATGAAACCGGGAACCATCATCGTTGTTGATGAAGTTGAAGAGGTGCTGTTTTTTCAAAGAAACGGGAATATCTATCTGCGCTATAAAAGAAAGAACATCGAATATGAAACGCTTATTGCCAAAGAGGAAGGGATTTGTCTCTCAGACTTTTATCGTTGTTTTGATGATAGTGATTACTCTGACAACACAGATGCTCCACTATCTTGATCGAGCCAATGAAAGCTATCTGATGCTTGAAGATTATCTGGCATTATATAAAAGGCAGGCCAAAATTGTCAGTTATGCCAAATGCGAGATCGCTAATGGCAAGACCTTGCAGGATTTTCATACTGATGGATGTACAGTAGTGGTAATGGCCTTAGATGGTGGCTATCGACTGCTCTTTGATGATTATGCACTTGATATCTATGTTCAGGGAATTGAAATTGTTGATTGGAGTCTGGCAGCTGTTTAAAAATGCCGGCGGATACCTTATAATATAACGGTATAGATAAAAGAAAGGTAATTATGACATGATCAATTCAACAGAAATCAAACCAGGAATGTGTTTTACTTGGGAAGGTGAATTATATCAGTGCATTGATATTGCATTAAACAAGACTGCGATGGCTAAAATGAAAGTCAAGGTCAAAGTCAAGAATCCTCGGACAGGAGTTGTCAAGGATCTGAGCCTTATTTCTGGTGACAAATGCGGTGAAGCCCATATTGATAAAAGAGAGATGCAGTATCTCTACAACACCGGAGATGCTTATTGCTTTATGGATACTGAAACCTATGAACAGATTGAAATACCTGCTGAAAGGCTTGAATGGGAAAAGAACTTTCTGACAGAATCATTGATGGTCAACATCCAAGTCTATGAAAATGAAATTCTTGGTGTCATTTTGCCAGATAAGGTGACATTGGAACTGGTTGAATGTGAGCAGGCAGTCAAAGGTGATACTGCTACTTCTGCTTTAAAGAATGCCGTCACAGAAACTGGTCTTGAAATCAAGGTGCCAATGTTTATCCAGAATGGTGAAAAGGTTGTAGTCTCAACAATTGATGGCAAATACTCAAGCCGTGCATAAAATAAAAAGGCAATTACTTGCCTTTTTTCAATGCTTTGATGGCTGAAGTGCCGGCAACAGCTCCGTCATAGACGGCCTTGGCTATTTGCATCATGCCAGCTGTGCAATCACCAGCCGCAAAGATGTTCGGAAGATTGGTTTCCCTTTCGGCATTTACTGCAATCTTATTGTTTTCATCAATGGTCAAGCCAAGTTTGCGTGCCAAATCCAGAGCATCTGCTGAACCACTGGCAACAAAGATGCCGTCAACTTCCTGCTCGCCATTATTGGTGATAATGGATCTGACAACATCATCTCCATTGATGGCTTCAATTCTGTCCTTGTTAATCATGTATTTCTTTAGACCTTCATCTTCAATTTCTTCGCCATTGGTAAAAATCAAGACATCTTTTGCCAGATTGCTTAGATAATCAGCTTCATGAAGGGCATAGGATGAATTGCCAATGACAGCCAAACGCTTTTTTCTAAAGAAGAAGCCATCGCAGACAGCACAATAGGAAACACCTTTTCCTTCATATTCCTTAAGTCCTTTGATATCAAGTCTTTTGCGATAGGAACCAGTCGCAATAATAATGGCATCACAATCATAAGAGGAGTTTTTTCCTATGATGGAGTATCTTTCGTTAAATTCAATGGAAAGAACTTCATCATTTATGACGGGAATACCGAGCTTTTGAGCTTGCATTTTTCCGATGCTGTAAAGATCGCCGCCACTTATTCCCAAAAGACCATAATAATTGTCTATTTTATGGGCCATATTCAAGGAAGTGGAATCCATAGCGATAACAGTTGTGTCAATATTACCTCTTTTAGCATAGAGAGCTGCACTGATGCCAGCAGGACCAGCGCCAATAATAATCAGTTTTTTCATTTTGATACCTCAACCACATTATAACTTAAGATGACCATTGCTTTCTTGAAAATAAATCAAGCTAGTTTATAATTATTGTATGAAATTCAAAGAGAATCTGCGCTATTTGAGAAAAGCCAATGGCTTATCCCAGGAAGAACTGGCACATAAGCTTGGCTACAAATCCTTTACAACAGTTCAGAAGTGGGAAGACGGTACTTCATTTCCCAAGCTTAGAAATCTAAACCTGTTGGCAGATCTTTTCAATGTTGAAATCGATCACCTCCTTAACCAGAATCTGATTCCTGACCATGCCAAAGTTCCGATTGTTGGTGTTGTCAAAGCTGGTTATGACCTTTATGCTGACGAGGACATCCTAGGATATGAATATTGTTCAAATCAGGAATATGAACCAGGTGAAAACTACTATCTGCGAGTCAAAGGTGATTCCATGGAAGGATTTAGAATCAAAGAAGGCGATCTTGTCTATGTCCATCGCCAGTCTTCGCTTGAGAATCGGGAAATTGGCGTCTTTCTATTGGAAAATAATGAGGTTACTATCAAGCAGATGATCAAAAAGGAAGGTAAAGTTGTACTGAAGGCAGCCAACGAAAAATATGAAGATCGCGAATATCAGGAAGAAGATGTTCGCATCCTAGGCAAAGTTCTTCATGCAAAGGTGATGTTCTAATGGGAAAAAGACAAGCGTTTGTCTATGTTATTGTCTGTACAATTGTCTATCTGATTATTGCGGCAATCTATCTGCTGGCCTTTGATTGTCTGCTGGATATCTTTTCCACAGCATTCTTCTTTCATTTGACTGCTTTTCTCTTTGTGCTGATTATCATCGACCCAATCATTACCTATCTGATTGTTGAAAGGATGCCTTTCAAAGCCGAAAACTTAAAGGTACCTGATGGTCTTGAGAAGGATCTGAAGAAAGAGGTTGATGTCATTAAGGACGTGCAATAGCACGTTTTTATTTTTGCCTTATTATACTTATGTTAGAATAATAAAGATGAAAATAGTTATTGTCGCTGGTGGCAGTGGGGGACATATTTATCCCGCAATGACGCTGGCTGAAGCATTGATACAGAGAGGTCATGAAATTGTCTTTTTTGGCAGTAATGACCGCATGGAAAAAGATGTCATCCCTGCAAAGGGCTTTGCCTACGAACCTCTTGATGTAGTGACTACCAGAGGTGGCGTGTTGCAGAAGGTCCACTCACTACTATCGATTGCCAAAGCATATCTGAAGTGCCTTAAGCTGCTCAGGGGTTATGATATGGCTATCGGTTTTGGCAACTATATTTCCATTCCTGTCATGCTGGCTGCCAAAAGACTGGGATTAAAGACTGTCATTCATGAACAGAATTCCTTTGTTGGCCGTGCTAACCGCTTGCTTGATTCGAAAATGGATCTGATCATCGGTTCCTACGAGGAAAATCGCAAGCAGTTCAAGAATCCTCATATCCATATTTATGGAAATCCCCAGTCATCAAAGGCCCTTCATGCAGTAAGAAATGAAGATGTTATCAAAGAGATGGGCCTTCATCCTGATATGAAGACAGTTGTTATTTTTATGGGCTCACTTGGCTCTGAAAGTGTCATGAAATGCCTACTTGATTACTTTAAACTTCTTGATGGCTCCTATCAGGTTGTTTATGCCACAGGAAAGTCCTTTTATCAGGAAGTTGTCTCAAGGATCAGCCCCTGTGACTATCTGAAGATCTATGAACGCATTGATGGTGTAGCTGTTATGAAAAATGCCGACCTTCTGATTTCCAGAGCCGGTGCCACCACTTTATGTGAGGTCAGCGCCATCGGCATACCAAGCATTCTGATCCCATCTCCTTATGTACCAAACAATCACCAGTTCCATAACGCCTTGACTCTTGTCAACAATGGAGCTGCTTTGATGATTGAGGAAAAGGATCTTAGCGCAGAGAGGCTTTTTTCTGAAGTGGCAATGCTGATAAATGATGACAATAAGCTAAAAGAGATGTCGGCTAATGCAAAGAAGCTTTGCAATAGCCATGTGATTGAAGATATTGTTGAGGAAGTAGAGAAACTATGATTGCAGAAGAGTTGAAGCAATTTGGCATATATCGTGATGATCTGTCCTTCAAGGACCTGACAACAATCAAGATGGGGGGAGAAATCGCCCATTTTGTCAAACCGGAGTCCCTAAATCAATTGAAAGGACTTATTGCCTATTTGAAGGAAAAGCATCTGAATTTCAAATTGATTGGCAATGGCTCCAATCTGATTTGCGGTTCAGATCGTTATGATGGCGTAGTTGTCTCCTTAAAGGCTTTGAACAATTATGAAATCAATGATGATGAAGTGATTGCCGAAGCTGGAGTTCTGGTACCGATGCTTGCAAATCTGTTGGCAGAAAGAGGTCTTAGTGGATTGGAATTTGCCAGTGGCATTCCTGGAACAATTGGTGGTCTGATTTATATGAATGCTGGTGCCTATAAGCATTCAATCAGTGAAACAATAAAGGAAGTCACAATTCTCAAGGGTGATGAATTTGTGACTTTCAGACCAGAAGAGCTTGATTTTTCCTACCGCTATTCCAGACTTCATGAACACCCTCATTGGGTAGTTGTATCCTGTGTTTTGAAACTGGCAAAAAAGGATCCTGAGGAAATCAAGGCCTTGATCAATGACCGCCTTCTTCGCAGGATGAATACGCAGCCTTTGCAGATGCCTAGTGCAGGTTCCTGTTTCAGAAATCCGGAAGCTGGTTTTGCTTGGCAGCTGATTGATGGCATTGGTTACCGGGGCTATCGGCTTGGCGGTGTTAGCGTATCAGAAAAGCATTCAAATTTCCTGGTAAACGAAGGAAACGGAACAGCTGAAGAATACTTGGATATCGTCTATGACATCCAGAAGAAAGTCAAAGACAAATACGATGTGCTTTTGCATACAGAAGTGGAGAAATTCAATTGCTAGAAGAAAACCAGAAGGATATCCTTGACCGCAATTACTTATTGAATAAGCGCAGCGATGCTCGCAAGAAGAACAGGTTTATCAGACACTCGCATCTTAATCTGATGCTTGGCTGCTTTTTGGGATTTCTGATTGTTGTTGGCATCTATTTTTTCAGTGACTTTTCCAAGATCTATCGGGTAGTTGTTGAAGGAAACCATTATCTTTCCGATGAGGACATCATTGAATTGTCAAAGATTGATGAGGATACTCGTTATCTGTCGTTGCTAAGCAATCAATATGCCAAGCGCATTGAAAAGAGCCCTTATGTAAAAAACTGTTCAATCGAGCTTCTTGATAACCGGCTGGTTCGGATCAACGTTGTTGAAAACCAGATCTTAGGATATTATCTGCATGATGGCAAGAGCTATCTGCTGATGGAAAATGATGACATCATCGAAATTGATATCAGCAATGTCTATCTCAGTGCCTATGTGCCATTAATTGAAGGCTATAGCATGGAGGATCTTGCCAATGTCAAATACTATCTCCTCAAGCTTGATGACAAGCTGATCAATGAAATATCGGAAATCCATCGCTATCCTTTCTCCTATGATGCAAATATGATGGAGGTCATCATGCGTGATGGCAATTATGTCTTTGTTTCACCAATTGGTGCCAAGATGCTGGAAAACTATTATGACATCATCTCGAGTCTTGGATTAAGCAATGACGAAATCTGCATCTATCTTGATGAAGTATCCAACTCAGGCTATGTTTCAGCCTGTCCATGGGAAGCTGTTTTTACAGATGATGCAAACAGTGATTCAATAGCAGAATAAACAAATGCATGGCTAAGCCATGCATTATTAATATTATATAGGCAAAGAAAAAAGTCCTTTTGCAAGGACTTTTATTTCCAATGGTGGTTCCGGCCAGAATTGAACTGGCGACACCGGCATTTTCAGTGCCGTGCTCTACCAACTGAGCTACAGAACCATTGGTTGCGAGGGAAGGATTCGAACCAACGACCTCCGGGTTATGAGCCCGACGAGCTACCAGGCTGCTCTACCTCGCGATAATAATGGCGCGGAATCAGGGATTCGAACCCCGGCGCCGGTTGCCCGACCTGCTGGTTTTCAAGACCAGTCCCTTCAACCACTTGGGTAATTCCGCAAAAATAAGTTTGAATGCATTTGTTGGTGGACCCTGTAGGACTCGAACCTACGACCAATCGGTTATGAGCCGATAGCTCTGACCAACTGAGCTAAGGGTCCAAACTGGTAGCGAGGGTGGGACTCGAACCCACGACCTCCCGGGTATGAACCGAGCGCTCTAGCCAACTAAGCTACCTCGCCATAATTCAACAAATGGTCGGGATGACAGGATTCGAACCTGCGACACCTTGATCCCAAATCAAGTACTCTACCAAGCTGAGCTACATCCCGAAATAATTTAATGGCGCGCCCAGTAGGACTTGAACCCGCAACCTTTTGATCCGTAGTCAAACGCTCTATCCAGTTGAGCTATGGGCGCATTCTTTAGAAAGGATGGTGGGGATGGAGGGACTTGAACCCTCACGATATTGCTATCAAGGGATTTTAAGTCCCTCGCGTCTACCGTTCCGCCACATCCCCATTTCTGGAGGTTCCTGCCAGATTCGAACTGGCGATCACAGAGTTGCAGTCTATTGCCTTACCACTTGGCTAAGGAACCGCTTTTACATCTCGTGCTAGATTATATTAACAGAATTAGGATTTTTATGCAACCCACATTTTGTAATTTTGTTTCATAATCCTTGCAACAAGAGCTTTTGTACTCCATGTGACATTTGTTATTATAATCAAAGAAGCATTATTTTGAAAGGCTTATTTTATGATTCAAGATATTTTTCCTTATGAGTATGATATTTCCTTTGGTGAATATGAGCCAATTGGCAATGATTTTCTTTGCTTAATCAATAAGCGCAGTGTCTTATGCAAAATAACTGAAGATGATATTATCTTCCCTAAGATTGATGATCTATCTAGCACAGTGAACAGCACATATCTTTTCAGTATCTCCTTGCAGCGTTTCTTCTATTTGGATGATGAAAAAGCTGGAAATGAACTCATGGAAAAGGGTTATTCCTATATTTCCATTCGAGTTTTGCTGAACCATCTGCCAAAATGGAAGGCTTACGGTGCTTTGATGGCTTGCCAACTTGGCAATTGGTACCAGTCTAATCGCTATTGTGGACGCTGCGGGAAGAAGCTTTACAAAGGCCATAAGGAAAGAGTGCTCTTTTGCAGGGAATGTGATAATCCGCCGGTTTATCCAAGAATCAACCCCTGCATCATTGCGGCAATTACTGATAATGACAGAATTGTTCTTACAAAGTATCCAAAAAGCAACCATTTTGCTTTGGTTGCAGGTTTTTGTGAAGCAGGTGAGACAATTGAACAATGTCTGAAAAGGGAAATCAAGGAAGAAGTCGGTTTGAATGTCAAGAATCTCAAATATTACAAATCCCAGCCTTGGCCTCTTTCAGACTCCCTGCTGTTTGGTTTCTTTTGCGAGTTGGATGGTGATGATACCATCACAAGACAGGAAGACGAATTGGCTGCTGCTTTATGGATGAAAAGGGAGCAGATGGAAGAAAGGGGTCTAGACAACAGCTTGACCAGTGAAATGATGGAAGCATTTAGAAGAGGTGAATATTAAAAAGGCGATGATTCGCCTTTTTATTTCATTGCCTTTAACATGATACGTCCGAGACGTTTTGAATATTCAACTGAATCGTCAATGCTCAAGCCTGCCATCAAAGAAGCCTGGTCATATAGCAGCATTGCGTAATCACTGATATCTCCCTTTTCATCGAAGGTCTTCTTCAAAGCGGAGAAGAGTTCATGATCGGGATTGATTTCGAGAATTCTTCTTGCATGATAGTCAGCCTTGTTAAGTTCATTGAGTACGGCTTCCATTTCAAATGACAGCTCATCACCAGAAACAAGACAGACTGGCTGGCTCTTAAGACGATTGGAAAGTCTTATTTCTGCTACCTTGTCTTTTAGGATTTCCTTGATGGCATCAAGCAGGTCCTTATTGCTAGCAGCTTTCTCTTCAACTTCCTTCTTTTCTTCCTCACTATCCAAATCCAAATCACCCTTGGATATTGACTTAAAGTTCTTGCCTGCATAGTTGCCAATAACTGAAAGCATGAATTCATCGATATTGTCGGTCAGATAGAGAACTTCAAAGCCCTTGTCAAGAACCTTTTCCATCTGCGGAAGCTTTTTGATCTTCTCAATGGATTCACCGCTTGCATAATAGATATCTTCCTGGCCTTCCTTCATTCTTTCAACATATTCCTTGAGGGATACGTATTTGTCATCAAGGGATGATTTGAAGAGAATCAGGTCAATCAGTACATCCTTATTCATGCCATAGCGTTCATATACGCCATTCTTAAGCTGAATGCCAAAAGCATCAAAGAACTTTTCGTAGGTTTCCCTTTCGTTTTTCAACATGTTTTCCAGTGTTGTCTTGATTTTCTTGTCGATAGACTTCTTCAAGACATTCATCTGATGATCCTGTTGAAGGATTTCGCGGGAGATATTGAGATTCAGATCATCGGAATCAACGACGCCTCTGACAAAACGGAAGTAGTCAGATACAATTTCCTTGGCTTCATCTTTGATGAAGACTCCGCGTGAATAGAGCTTTAGTCCAAGCTTATAGTCAGCAGAATAGTAGTTGTAGGGGACAACAGCTGGGATATATAGCAAAGCAGTATAGGAGGTATTGCCTTCAACTTTGTAATGGATAGTTTTCAAAGGCTTTTCAAAGTCAAAGTATTCCTGCTGATAGAAGGAATCGTAGTCTTCATCCTTGATATCCTTCTTATTCTTTTTCCAAATAGGTACCATGGAATTAAGAGTTTCGCTTTCATCATCCAGCAGGATAATAGGATAACGGATATAATCGGAATACTTTTTGACGAGACTTTTGATATTGCCCTTATCAAGGTAATCGGAATAGTTCTTTTCCTTGGTATCAGGTTTAATGTGAAGGGTTATTTCAGTACCTTCATCTTCCTTTTTTGCTACCTTGATCTCATAGCCTTCCTGATTCTCAGAAACCCATGAATAGGCTTTTTCCTCACCGGCCTTCTTAGAAATGACAGTTACTTTGTCTGCTACCATGAAAGCTGAATAGAAACCAACACCAAACTGGCCAATGATATCAACATCATCCTTTTTGTCTTCTATTTCCTGTTTGAATTCAAAGGAACCACTCTTGGCGATTGTGCCCAGATTGTTGTCAAGGTCCTCCTTGTTCATGCCAATGCCATTGTCGCTTATTACCAGAGTACGCTCATCCTTGTTGACCCTGATTGTTATCTTGAGGTCATCGGCACTGATGCCTGAATCAGTAAGTGATTGGTAATAGCGTTTGTCCAAAGCATCAGATGCATTTGAAATCAATTCCCTTAAAAAAATATCGGTATTAGTATAGATGGAATTTGCCATCAGATCCAGAAGTCTTTTTGACTCGGTTTTAAACTGTTTGATTGCCATTTTTTACACTCCTTTAGCACTCACATATTATGACTGCTAACTTAATATAGCACCCTTTGCTATATCTTGCAAGATTTTGAGCGAATAAATGGGAAATGGTATAATATATGCGTATGGTAACTATTATCAATAAGACAAAATACAAGGATTTTGCAGAATACTATCCTTTGATTGACCACTATTATCAGAAGACACTTGATCTTTTACAGCTGGATGACGACTATTCCCTGACTTATATCATAACTGGTCCGATAGCGATTCGCCGTATCAATCGTGAATACCGGAAGATTGATAAGGAAACGGATGTCATTTCCTTTGCAATGCAAGACTATGATGATGGCTTTAGCATTGAAGGCGAGGAAATAGAACTTGGTGATATCTTTGTCAATCGAAAACGCATACTATCCCAGGCAAGTGAATATGGCCATAGTGTCAAGCGTGAATTCGTTTTTCTATTTGTCCATGGGCTTCTTCATCTGCTGGGTTATGATCATATGAAAAGGGAAGATGAAGAAATCATGTTTGGCTTGCAAAAGAGGATTGTTGATGATTTGTTTTAAGGAGGAAATATGACTATTGAGGAATTGCTTAACAAAGCCTTTGAAGCTATGGATAATGCCTATGCTCCATATTCCAATTATCATGTAGGAGCTTGTGTTCTTTGCAAGGATGGAAGGACATTCCTGGGTGCCAATATTGAAAATGCATCTTTTGGGGCAACCAATTGTGCTGAAAGAACTGCAATCTTTGCGACTTATGCCAATGGCTATCGCAAGGATGATATTGAAGCTCTTGCCATTGTTTCTGATGGCAAGCGGGTGGCTGCTCCCTGTGGCATCTGCCGTCAGGTTCTATCGGAGCTGTTGAACCAGGACACGCCTATCATCTTGTCTAATGGCAAAGATCGGGTGGATACCAACATCAAGGAACTGCTGCCAATGCAGTTTAATGGAGATGATTTAGATTGAAAAGCGGATTTGTAGCAATTATCGGACGGCCTAATTCCGGTAAATCAACATTGCTTAATCAAATATTAGGTGAAAAGATTGCGATTGTAACCCATAAGGCTCAGACTACCCGAAATGCGATTCTAGGCATCTATAACAAGGAAAATCTGCAGATTGTCTTCGTTGATACACCTGGCATTCATAATGCCGAAACATCGCTTGGCTCTTATATGAACAAGGAAGCCATGTCCCAGGCAGCTGGTACTGATGTCATATGCTATATTGTCGATGGAAAAAAAGGTTTGACCAAAGATGATGATGCAATTCTCAAGCGTGCCTTTTCCTATGGGATTCCGGTTTTTCTTCTAGTTAACAAGATTGATGAAATGTCCAATGCCTCTATTGTCAAAAGACTGGCTTATGCTGCAGAAAATTATGAATTTGCGGAAATTGTTCCAATTAGTGCTCTTGATGGCAATAATGTTGATAACCTCTTATCGACAATCGAGAACTATCTGCATGATAATATCTGCTATTATCCAACTGATGCCAGGACCAATATGACAATTGATTTCCGGATTGCTGAAATCATCAGGGAAAAGGTCATTTTGAATACATATGAAGAAGTGCCTCATCTAGCAGCTGTCAAAGTTGATGAGATCAAGGAAGGCAAAAGCAAGGTCTTCATAGAGGCTTCGATCATCTGCAACAAAGCAACCCATAAAGGAATCATCATCGGTCGGAATGGTTCAATGCTAAAGAAGATCAATGATGCTGCAACCGCTGATATTCACGAACTATTTGGCAAGAGAATCATCCTTTCGCTATATGTCAAGGTGGAAGAGGACTGGCTAAATAAGGATAAACGCCTCTTTGAACTAGGCTATTTCTCAGACGATCAGGATGAATGACAAGCTTATTGGTTTTATTTTAGCTGTTAATGACTATAAGGATAGTGATACTATTGCCAGAGTCATTACCAAGGAATATGGCATTCTCTCGCTTATTGGCAAATCAGCAAAGAAGCTTAACGCAAAAAACCGCATGATGCCTCTTTGCACATATGAATTCATCATTGATTATAAAGATGGCAAGGATATCTACAGCACCCATTCTCTTCGCCTTTTGTCCTCGTATTATGATGAAAGGGATTTAAAGCTTCTTTCTTTCAAGAACATCATAGCTGAAGCGGTACTTAAGAGTCAGGAATTATTTGAACCTAGGCTCTATGATGAAACGCTCTTCTTCTATAGCCATTTCAATCAGAAAGACCTCTTTATCCTTGGTTCATTGTTCTTTTCGTATCTTTTGAAGCTTTATGGCATCTCACCACATGTTGACTCCTGCTCGATATGTGGCAATGAGAAGGTTGTGGCCATCTCTGCTAGCAAGGGTGGCTTCCTTTGTCATAACCATCTTTATGGAGAAAAGGTCCAGGACGTTCTGGCACTGAAGAAGTTCCGTTTGGCAGTCAAGGGTTCAATTGATTATTATGACATCATAAAAAAGACCGCTTATCAGGAAGCGGACTTCTTCAATCTGGCGGATTTCTTTATTGCCAATGCTGAAATTGGCTTAAAGAGCTACATTTTCTATCGCTCAATTTAGTTTCTCTTTTTCCTTCAAGGAGTGGAGAAACTCTTTTATTTCCTCTTTCAAAGGGTAGGAATACATCAGAATCAGCAGGAAAACGGAAACTGTAATGATTGAATTGCCAATAAAATCAAACAGCATGGTTCTTGAAACAATGATTATGTCTTCATCCATGGCCAGGGGATTGATAGTCAGGTTCTTTCGATCATGTTCAGTGTTCGCTTCAATGATTCTGCCCGGCATATGGACTTTGATTTCTGCTTTGATATCAACGCTTTCCAGAAATTCAAAGAGGCTTTTGCCATTTGAATTCAGGATACCGATTTTTTCATCTTCATTAGGCTTGTGAATTGTCAATGTGACAGTTTCATCATGGGCTTTGGTTTCGAAGTATTTGGATGAAGTGCATTCAAAGCTGATGCCAGCGTAATCCTTTTCATCAATGGTCTTTTCTTCAAAACTGTACTTTTCATCCAGAAAATCCAAGCCATAGCTCACCATTAAAGAACGAAAGCCATCAATATTCATATCGAGCTGATCAAGCTGTGACTTGGCAACAAACATCTTGCCTTTGATCAGAATACTGGCGTCTGAATATGTTCTTACATCCATATCCAGCCGGCAGCAACCACTAAGAAGCAAGAGTGTTCCCAGGACAATCAGCAGATTTTTAACTATTCTTTTCACTGTGTAAATGATAATGCGTTTATAGCATTTTCGCAAGTTTATGGGATAATGGATGAGTGAAAAGAATATTGACAGTTTTAATTCCATTGCTATTCCTTAGTGCATGCAGTTTTGCCAGTCATCATCATCTATCAATTCGTGATGTAAACAATTATGATTACAGTGATGCCAAAAGCTTAGACATCGCTCTTCATAGCGATGCTTATCTGCTTGTCAACATGTCATCATTCAAAGTTGAATATGCCTATAACAGCGATAAGAAGATCTATCCTGCTTCTCTTACCAAGCTACTGGCTCTTGATGCCATTCTAGCCAATGTTGATGATGTAACCGCTGCCTTTGGCTATATCACTGCTGATGATAGCAGGGAATTGCTTGAAGCCAATGCTTCAATTGCTGGCCTAAGTGTTAATGAGCAATACAGTTTTGAAGAATTGCTTTATGCACTGATTCTTCCATCTGGCGGGGATGCGACAAGAGCATTGGAAAATGGCTTAAGGGATTATGGCTATGATGATCTTGTTGCATTGATGAACAAAAAGGGTCGAAAGCTGGGACTTGTCAAAACCAAAGTCAGAAATGCCATTGGTTTGCATGATGATCAGCACTACAGCTGTCTTGAGGACATTCTGCTCATTGTTGAGGATATCCTTCAATATAAGGTAGGCAAGGAAATTCTTGAATCGCTGTCATATGAGCTTCATGATGGAAAGACCATCTATTCTACAGTCAATCCAGTGGTAACGGGTATTCCCTATATCTTAGGGGGAAAAACAGGCTATACAGGACAAGCAGGCCAGAACATCTGCGTTCTTTATGTCAACAAAGGGCGCTCCTACTTGCTGCTTACAGCAGGAGCAATGGGAAATCCTTCAAAGGGTGAGTACTTTCATTATGAAGATGTGCTAAATATCTTTGATCTTTTATATAATTAAAGCGATGAAAAAAATCTATGTAATAGGCGGTGCAAATATCGACATCTTTGCACTAAGCAAAAAGGAAATCGTTCTTAGGGACTCGAATCCAGCTAGGATTGAACTGTCTTTTGGTGGTGTTGCTAGAAACATTGCAGAAAACCTCTGCCATTTGGAAGAAAGGCCAGTATTTGTATCAGCATTTGCCAATGATGCTTTTGGCAAAGTCCTCTTTGAGGATTGCCAGCGTTTGGGCATGGACCTGAAATACAGTGAGGTCATCGAAGGGGCTAGCAGTTCAATGTACCTAGCCAATCTCAATTATGATCGTGATATGTATCTGGCAATGAATGACATGTCCATTGTGTCCGCAATAGATAAGAGCACAATTGACAAGCTGAATGCTGTAATAAATGATGATGATTATGTCATTGCCGATACCAATCTTGACCAGGATGTCTACGAATATCTCTTCAAGACATTAAAAGGAAACAAGATTACTGATGCCATTTCTACCGCCAAGGCACCAAAGATTTTAAGAGTATTGGATAATATATCCATTTTGAAGATGAATAAGCTTGAAGCCGAATCCATCTGCGGAATGGAACTGGATAGCCAAATCAAATTTGTTTCCCTTTTGAAGATGCTCAACCAGAAGGGTGTCCAGGAAGTTCTGGTAACAGACAAGGATGGACTCTATATTGGCATCACAGGCAAAGTCTATCACTATCGTCATGATGCCTATAACCGCAACGTTGCCAATGTGACGGGAGCTGGTGATTGCCTTCTGGCAGCATATTCCTATTCAAGGTTTCACAATGCTTCCATAGAGAGCGCTGCAGTTATGGGATTGGTTTCGGCTGTGCTTACAGTAGCCAGTCCAAAATCTGTTGCCGGCATACGCAAATCGGATATCAGGGAAGCGTTAGCGAATATTGGTATTACTGGAGGAATTATTTATGAATATCAGAACTAATGAAGAAGTAAGATTGGCATTGGAGGAAGGGAGACCGGTTGTTGCGCTTGAGTCGACAATCATTTCCCATGGCATGCCTTATCCCCGCAATGTGGAAACTGCTCTGAATGTCGAAAGAATCATCAGGGAAAATGGAGCAGTCCCAGCTACAGTAGGCATCATTGATGGTGTTGGCGTTGTTGGAATGACGGAAGACGAAATTGAAGAATTTGGAAAAAGAGGGGGAATTGCCAAAGTATCCAGAAGGGATCTGCCTATTATCGTTGCTAAAAAGGCCTGGGGTGCAACCACTGTTGCAACAACAATGATCTTAGCCAATATGGCAGGCGTTGAAATCTTTGTAACTGGCGGCATTGGTGGTGTGCATCGCGGAGCAACAGAAACAATGGATATTTCTGCTGATCTTCAGGAATTGGCACATACAAATGTCTCTGTCATCTGTGCAGGTGCAAAGGCCATTCTGGATATTCCTCTGACTTTGGAATATCTTGAAACTTTTGGTGTCCCGGTTCTTGGCTATCAGACTGATGATTTCCCTGCTTTCTATACTAGAAGCAGTGGTGTCAAGGTTGAATATCGTGCAGATTCCCCACTTGAAGTTGCCGAAATCATCAAGGCTAAACGGGAAATGAAACTGGATGGTGGAGTTCTGATTGGCAACCCAATTCCAGAAGAAGACTCACTTGATCCACAAATCATGAATGCAGCAATTGACAAGGCTCTGGCGTGCGCAAAGAAAGATGGCATCAAAGGCAAGGAAGTAACTCCATATCTTTTAGCGAAAGTCAAGGATATTACCAACGACTCCAGCCTTGATTCAAACATCAAACTGGTTTATAACAATGCGAGACTCGGTGCACAGATTGCTTGCGAATTATGCAAGAATCGCTAATGGAACAGATTGATAGTCTCTATAGCAAACAGGATCTCATCAGCTTATTTACCAAAGTAGGCGTTAAGAAAGGCATGACACTTGAAGTTCATGCCTCTTTAAAAAGCTTCGGTCATGTCCTGGGTGGAAGTCAGACATTCAATGATGCGTTGATTGAACTGCTCGGCTATAATGGAACAATCGTCATGCCACTTCATATGAGTGATCGAGGAGAACCTTCAAGGTTCATGTATCCTCCTGTTAATTTTTCACTGATTGATGAATATCGAAATGGCATGCCGCCATTTGACAAGACAGATTCCGAAACAATCGGGATGTCTAAAATATATGAGAATCTAAGAAGAAGAAACAAGGCGGAAATGACTTCACATCCGGTTTATCCTTTTGTGGCTTATGGCAAATATGCCAAGATCCTATGTCAGGGATCTTCTTCAATACATGAACCATTCAATGAAAAATCCATAATTAAAAAGCTTTATGATTTAAAAGGCTATTGCCTATTGGCTGGTGTAGGTTTTGATAGTATGACAAGTCTTCACTTGGGTGAATATCTCGCCAATGCCAGACCATATATCATTGATGGAACCAGCATCAAGAAGGAAGATGGCAAATGCTGGACCAAGTTTCTGGATTTGGATATTGACAGTGATGATGGTTTTCTGGAGATTGGACAGCTTCTTGAAAGCAAGGGCTATGTTTCCTCACTGAAAGAAGGAAGCCTGGAACTGAAGCTAGTGCCAATCGAATATGCAGTAAAGGAAGCGATTGAATATTATCAAAAAAGATACCGCTACTATCGAGGTGATATTAGGGAACGCATCTGAATAGAAGGCCCTGCCAGCTGGTGCTGGCTGGGCCTTTTTCCTCTTTTTGGAACTTTTTCCATTTTCCCTGTTGACTTCAGCGTCCGGATGGGGTAGTATGAATAGGCACCGCGCGAATGCAGTGCGGTCT